>CAZQKE010000052.1:0-19419 GCA_964593865.1 uncultured Anaerolineaceae bacterium
GCCCCCCACCAGGCGGACGATGCGGTATTTTCCTTTGAGCACTGTGCCGACGGCCAGCGGTTGTGTCATGGGTTCGGTCCTTCCTCCAGGGTATTATATCATGCTCCGGGCAGAGTGGCAACCACATCTTGGCCCACAGGCAAGGAACGTGCATTTGCCGCTCCCCTGCCGGTTTTATCGTAGAGATGCCGAAGGCGCGGAGTAAACCAACCGTCCCTCGGCGCACTCCATTCCCCGACCTACAGGCTATACGCGCCGGGGCCGGAAACGTGGCAAAGGGGTGCAGTTGGACTCATTTGATCGGGTGAAACTTGGAATTCAAGCAGAAAAAAGTAAACTTGACACCATGACAATTTTGTTGTATATTGTTCTTATTAGTTATAACCGATGTACTCAAAACTATGTCGGCATTCGCTTCAAAGTGAAAGCCGACACACAAAGCTATCCCCGTCGACGGATGCCGGTAATGTCTGCGCGGCAAGTGCCGGAGACGACGTGGTGGATTATGGAACCCGGAAAGCGGACCGCGCAAACCCATCTGTGGCGATAATTCAACGAAAGGAGGTGAGGAAGGACAAACGACCTCTATTCTCTCTGCACCGGGAAGCAAAAAAGTCTAAAAAATAATGTCAAGGAGGGAAAAAGTGAAAAGGAGGGATTTCATCAAGAATGGTTTGGTAGTTTCGAGTTTGGGCCTTTTGGGTTTCTCAAAGGCCGCTCAGGCCCTGGCCGCGCCACCTGCTGCCGAAGAAGCTCCCCTTGTCCCCTGGGAGTATGTCGAATTGGACCCTGAAGATGTGCGGAAACTCGCCCACATGGGGTACTATTGCTTCGAGTGCGCCGGGGGGTCCTTTTGGTCCATCATTGTATCCCTGAGGGAGAAAGTCGGCTACCCGTACACGTTGGTCCCCATACCTTCCAGAGAACAGGTTTTGCAAGCCGTCACAGACAAAGAGCATATCCAGGTGCCCATGCAGTTCGGCTTTGGCGGGGGGGTGGCTTGGGGAAGCCTGTGTGGAGCGCTGAACGGCTCTGCCGCGGCGATCACCATGATCGCCGAGTGGGAGGCCGCACAAGACATTATCAAACGGCTCTTCCGCTACTATGAAGAATCCCCTTTGCCTACGGACACCAGTAACGACTACGCATCCCGGCACGAGTTCTTTGTCCCCAAGTACAAATCGGATAAGGTCCTGCCCCAGAATGTCAGCAACTCGGTGCTCTGCCACCTGAGTGTGGCCGAGTGGTGCGTCGTATCGGGCTATGCCAGCGGATCAAGTGAGCGTTCTGAGCGGTGCGCCCGCTTGACCGGGGATATTGCCGCCAAAGCTGTGGAGTTTCTCAATGCCAACCTCAAGGGGAATTTGGACACGGTTTACCCCCTGTTGTTCAGCAACGAAACTGCCGAGTGCCGGACGTGCCACTACAAAGGCAAAAACTATGAAGAAGGTCAATTCTCCAGAGGGATGATGACCTGCGAGACCTGCCATAGCGACCTACGGCCCCACATGGCAGAAGCCAAGCTGCGGACAGCCTTTGGCGTGGACGTTGGCACATGGGCGGGGGCTGCTGCTGTCGGGACCGTCGCCGGGGTCGGCACGCACCTGGTCGTGAGCAACCTCCGGGGCAAGGAGGAGAAAGATGGCTAGGGTTAAAAAAGTCACAGTCCTGCGGCATTCCAAACCGTTTATCATCCTGCATTGGCTCATCGTCGTCGAAATGGCGATGCTCTTGCTCACCGGCTTTAGCCTGAGCGAGGGGTTCAACCCGGTCCCCATCCCCCTGGGCACTGCCAGGTCCTTGCACATCGTAACCGGCTTGTTGTGGCTGGCCACCATCGTCTTCTTCCTCTACTATTTTGTGATGAGCCGAGAGTACCGGTGGTTTGGCATTTCACGCATCAGCTACGCTCTCGACTTTTTCGTGGAGGAGATTCGCACCTTTCTGAGAGGCGAAAAAGGGCATAACCCCGTCCGTTATGATCCACAAACAGGCGAGTATGTCGAAAAGATCTTTCCTACCGAAGTCCTGGCCTGGTGGGGCTGGTTCTTGCTATGGGTCGGGATCGGGCTATCGGGCCTGGTTCTGTTGTTTCCGGAGAATTTCGGCCTGGTGGCCCGGTTCCTGCACTTTGTCATAGCCGATTACGGCGAAGCCACTGCTTCGGCGCGGGCGTTTCACTTTTTGGTAGCCATACTGGTTATCGTGTTGGCCGCGATCCACGCCTACGCGGCCCTGGTCTTTGGGGTATGGAAATCCATATTCATAGGCACCCGCGAAGAACCGGTGGTAGAGCGCAGCTGATGACAAATTCTATCCGGCAGATCAAGACACCAGGAACGCAAGACATTGCGTTCCTGGTGTTCTTTTGAATAGAGGGCCTCCCCGGAATAAATTTCTCACGCTTGATGTGGACCACAGCAGACCGTCCACTTTGCGGTTCGGGTTTTTGAACCGCCAAAACGCCGAGAACGCAGAGCCTCTTCTTTTCTCCTTTGCGCCCTTTGCGCCTTCGCGGTTCAGATTCCGGAACCGCCAAGACGCGCATCACTCCCGCAAGAAGGTAGAAACTCCGGCAGTTCGCTTGAACGAATGTTGCAAGTCTATTCACGCCGTCACCGCAGCAGATTTCGCGCCGAAAGCCGTGCCTTTCGTCATCGCCTGCGGTGCCGACTTCCCGTAGTAGGGCACGTGTTCTACCGCCCTCCTGCCGGTTTCACCACAGAGATGCCGAGGGCGCGGAGTCCGTTCTTTGGCGCACCCCACTCCTCGGCCCACAGGCTATGTACGCCGGGGCCGGAAACGTGACAAAGGTCGTGACGATCCCCAGAATTGCCCCTTGCCTTCCGAGGCTGCCGTCCCCTTTCGCCCCCTCCGGCACGATAGATTTACGATATTGCCGTGCTAATTTTATAAGGGCGGCGATGGCCCCCAATGGAGCGGTAGACGGATGAGGGATGCTTTGAAAAAGGCGCAGCTTTGAAAGGAGGTATTGCCATGAAAAAAAGTGCGGTGTGGACGTTGGGGGTGCTGATCTTGGCAGTCGCCTTGATCGGCAACTATGCCGTGGCCCAGGGGCCACTTCCGCAAGGCAGCCTGGGGACGGCTTTTACCTACCAGGGCTATTTGGCCGACGGCGACGGCAATCCCGTTGACGATACCTGTGCATTCCGCTTCAGCCTTTGGGATGCCGAAAACGGGGGTTCTCAGCAGGGCAGTTCCGTCACCGTGGAGAATGTGGACGTCCGAGGAGGGTATTTTACCGTCCAAGTGGATTTTGGCGCGGACCCCTTTGCCGGTGATGCCCGCTGGCTGCGGGTGGAGGTCAAATGTAGCGGGGATGCCGATTACACGGAGCTTACACCGCGCCAGCCTCTCAATGCGACGCCCTATGCCCTCTACGCCCAACGTGCTCCCTGGAGCGGGTTGAGCGGGGTGCCTGCCGACATCGCCGACGGAGATGATGACACCCTGGCCACTTTGTCCTGTGCCGACGGCCAGATCGCCGAGTGGGACGGCACGGCTTGGGTGTGCGGCGATGATGACGTGGGGAGCGGCGGCGGAGGTGACATCACCGCCGTTTACGCCGGGACCGGCCTTTCCGGGGGCGGCGATAGCGGTGATGTGACCCTTTCTTTAGCTTCCACCTATCGCCTGCCGCAGACCTGTGCCAACGGCCAGATCGCCGAGTGGAACGGCATGGCTTGGGTGTGCGGCGACGACGACGTAGGCAGCGGCGGTGGCGGCGGCGACATCACCGCCGTCTATGCCGGTTACGGGCTGGGGGGCGGCGGCGAGACAGGCTCCGTGACCCTATACGTGGTGACCACCACCATCCAGACGCGGGTTGGCGAAAGCTGTGCCCCCGGTTCTGCCATCCGCGCCATCAACCAGGATGGAACCGTCCTTTGCGAGACCGATGATGACACCACCTACACCGCCGGGAGCGGGTTGACCCTGAGCGGCAACCGCTTTGATGTGGATTTCGGCGGCAACGGTTCGGCGACCACCGTCGCCCGCTCCGACCACAACCACGACGCCGCCTATGTGAACGAAGGGCAGGCCAACAGCATCACTTCGGCCATGATCGTCAACGGGACCGTGGCTGCGACCGATCTGCAGGATGGCGCGGCTTTGGCCGAAATCCTGGACGATGACGGCTCCGGTTCCGGGTTGGATGCCGATCTGTTGGACGGCCAACACGGGAGCTACTACCGCGATGCCTCCAACATCAACGCGGGCACGCTCGGCAATGCGTACTTTTCCGCCTATTCGGACCTTGTTGCCGAAGGCTATCTGGATAACAACGCCGACGGCGATCTGCTCACCCGCTCCCAAGCCGACGGTCGCTACTGGAAGCTGAGCGGAAACGCAGGAACCGATCCCGCTACCAACTTTGTGGGGACGACCGATGAGACCGCCTTGACGCTGGCCGTGAATGGGACCACCGCCTTGCGCCTGGAGCCGACCTCCGACGCTCCGAACATTGTCGGCGGGGGCAGCTCGGTCACCGGCGGCGTGGTCGGAGGGACCATCGGCGGGGGAGGGGGGAGCACGATCCCCAACATGGTAACCGATGACTACGGCACGGTCGGGGGCGGCAAGCTCAACAGGGCCGGTGACAATGCCGGTACGACCTCGGATGCTGCGATTGCTACCGTCGGCGGCGGGCAAGGCAACGTGGCCGGGGGCTACGGTTCCTTTGTGGGCGGAGGGATCAACAACAGTGCGACGGGGTCCTATGCTGCCGTCGGCGGAGGGCAGCTCAACAGCGCCACCGGTGATTACGCCGTCGTGACCGGGGGATGGAGCAACACCGCCGGTGGTGCCGGGTCCTTTGTCGGTGGTGGCGGATTGGACGGGGTACACTATCTCGCCAACGAGGCGTCGGCGGATGCTTCGGCTATCGTCGGCGGCCTTGACAACACAATCTCCGCGGACGCTCCTTACGCCTTCATAGGCGGGGGTATGAGTAACTCGGTCGGTGGAGATTACGCCACCGTGAGCGGAGGGCGGAGCAACTCTGCCGACGGCGATTACGCCTTCATAGGTGGCGGCTGGAGCAACTCGGCCGATTCCTTGTACGCCGTTGTGGGGGGCGGACGCGGCAACACCTCCGGTGATCTGTACACCACCGTGGGGGGCGGGTACAACAACTCTGCTACCGCCAATTACGCCGTTGTGGGCGGCGGTCAGGGCAATACCGGCGGGGCCGACTACTCTGCCGTGAGCGGGGGCTGGAACAACAAAGCCGTTGGTTTCTATGCCGCCGTAGGAGGCGGAAGGGATAACACCGCCGACGCCTATGGTGCCACCGTGGGCGGCGGGCAGAGCAACTCTGCCGGTGCGAATTATGCCATCGTGGGCGGCGGGCAAAGCAACTCCGCCGGTGCGAATTATGCCACCGTGGGCGGCGGGCAGAGCAACTCCGCAAGCAAATCGTATGCCACCATAGGAGGAGGTTACGGCAACGTCGCCGATGGACAAGGAGCCTCCGTCGGCGGCGGCGGGTATGATGGTGCGAACGCCAAGCCCAACCGGGCTATGGCCCCTGCCTCTACCATCGCCGGAGGCTTGGACAACGTGATCACCACTACCGCCGGTTATTCCTTCATCGGTGGAGGGCGCAGTAACGAGGCGAGCGGGATGTACTCTAGCGTAGGCGGCGGGCAGAGCAACGCAGCTTCCATCCAACATGCCACCGTCGGTGGCGGTCGGAGCAACTCGGCTTCTGCCCAGTATGCCACGGTGGGAGGAGGAGAAACGAACACGGCTGCCGATAGCCACGCCACCGTCTGCGGCGGACGGAGCAACAACGCCAGCGGTATGTATGCGGCGGTGGTCGGCGGAAACGGCAACGTCGCCAGCGGCAACGGAGCCTTTATCGGCGGGGGGGGGCACAACGGGATTTCCATCGGGATCAACCGAGCCGCGGCTGCCGCTTCTACCGTTGTCGGCGGTATGAGCAATGTGATCACCGTCACCGCTCCCTATGCCTTCATCGGCGGCGGGGCCGGCAACGAAGCGGGTGATGATTACGCCACCGTCGGCGGCGGCAACGGCAATTCCGCCACGGGGTATGCCGCTGCCGTGAGCGGCGGCAAGGACAACCAAGCATCGGGCGGTTACACCGCCCTGGGAGGTGGTTTGTCCAACACCGCCGGTGGTGTTTATGCCGTCGTGGGCGGTGGGAGCAGCAATGACGCCAACGGCATTGCGGCTACCGTAGGGGGTGGTACGTCCAACTCCGCCGATGGCTTTGCCGCTACCGTTCCCGGCGGGGGGAACAACTCGGCCCAGGGGAACTATAGCTTCGCCGCCGGACGGCGGGCCAAAGCCTATGGGAGAGGTTGCTTTGTTTGGGGCGACGACACCAACGCGGACATCATCTGCAACAACACCAACCGCACGATCTTTCGCTCCAGCGGTGGCTTCTACATCTACACCTCAGGCGATCAAAGCACAGGCGCGTACCTGGCCAGCGGGTCCGGCTCGTGGAGCTCTGTGAGCGACCGCAACGTCAAGGAAAACCTGCGCCCCGTAGACGGTCGCCGGGTGCTCGCACAGTTGGCCCAGGTGCCCATCTCCACTTGGAATTACAAAGCCCAGGATGACCGCATCCGCCACATGGGGCCGATGGCCCAGGACTTTTACGCCGCTTTTGGCCTGGGCGAGGACGATACCCACATCAGCACCGTGGACGCCGATGGTGTGGCCTTGGCTGCCATCCAGGGGCTTTACGACCTCTACCTGGAGCAGCAAGCCCGTCTCGAATCGCTGGAAGCCGAAAACGCCGCCCAACGGGAGCGGATAGATGCTCTGGAAGCGCGGATTGCGGCTTTGGAAGAGGCCGTGAACGCCAAACCGGAAACGGCGTTCCCCCATGGATGGTCCTCCGGCCTGGGGGTGGCCCTCGTCGGCTTGGGCCTGGTCTTGCTGGGTCGACGGGGGATGGGGCGAGGAGGTCGGCGATGAAGAGGACAATGCTGACCGTCGTGCTGCTGGGCCTTTCGTTGCTCACCGCCACCGCCCTGGCCTTGCCGAACGGCTATGCCATCCTCCGCTGGACGGTTGACGGTGGTGGGCATACCTTTAGCTACGGCGGCGGGTATGCCCTGGGCGGGACCATCGGCCAACCGGATGCCATGACCCGGCCTTTGGAAAGTGGTTCCTACGTCCTGTACGGCGGCTTCTGGCCCGGCGGCCCTGCCCCTGCCGTGGGACAACGGTACGACCTCTTTCTCCCTCTGGTCGTCCGAGGGTTCTAAGGCAGGGCAAGGGCACAGGATCCCGCACCGCCGAATCTGCCGAGGATGAACATCGGTGTTCCGTCTTCCCCCCTCCCCCGCCGCACGGCAGGGGAGGGGGCCGTCTTGGCCGTCCGCGAATGTGCCCGAATACACGGCCCCCGATGCCGGAGCAGATTGACACCACGATTATCCTCTGCTACAATGCCCCCAGGAGGTGCAAGGAAAGATGTCTTTGTGGCAATGGACCCATCCAATCACCGATGTCATCCGCCGTCGCTTTTCCTGCCGCACCTACCGGCCCGACCCCATTGAGGCCGAGATGCGGCAGCGATTGGTCCGGGCGGCTGCCGCCCTCCGTTCCGGGCCTTTCGGAGCAGCCCTCCGCTTCCGCGTCGTCGCCGCTACGGAGGAAGATCGCCGGTCGCTCAAGGGCCTGGGGACCTATGGCTTCATTCGGGGGGCCGGTGGCTTTTTCCTGGGGGCGGTGGGCCGGGGCGAGCGCAACCTGGAGGACTTTGGCTATTGCATGGAGGAGTTGATCCTCTTTGCCACCGACCTGGGGCTGGGGACCTGTTGGCTGGGCGGAACCTTTAGCAAGAGTGCATTTGCGGCCAGGATACGTTTGCAGCCGGAGGAAGTAATGCCCGCCGTCGCCGCCGTGGGCTATATCGCCGAACGGCGCAGCCTGGTGGACCGGGTGATCCGCCGCAGCGCAAAGGGCGACAGACGCCGACCGTGGGAACACCTTTTCTTTGATGAGCAGTTCGGTCGGCCCTTGAGCCGTCAGGATGCCGGAGCGTATGCCGAGCCGCTGGAGATGGTTCGGTTGGGGCCGTCGGCTTCCAACAAGCAACCGTGGCGCATCGTGCGGCAGGGCAATGCTTGGCATTTCTATCTGCAGCGCACACCGGGCTACCTGCAGGGGTGGGATAAACACTTTGTCGTGGCGGACCTACAACGGGTAGACCTGGGCATTGCCCTTTGCCACTTTGAGTTGACGGCCCGCGAGGTCGGCTTGTCCGGCCATTGGGTGCTGGCCGACCCGGCATTGGAATTGCCCGACGACCAAACCGAGTACACGGCAACGTGGATGGAGGGCACAAAGGGGTGATCCGCGCCTACTCGCTTGCCAGTCGGATGAGGTGGGCCGCCAGCAACGCCTGGTAGAGATAGCCCAGAAGTAACGACTTGGTAGAGGCGGGGGTCCGTTCGTCATGGGCCGGGGCCAGGAGGGCCTGAACGGCCCGGCGTCGCTCTTGGGGGTCTAGGGCAGGCTGCGTATCGGTGGAAAAACGCCACAACGCTTCGGCGAGATGCCAGGCAGCGCGGGCATGGACCGCGCCCAGTTCCGCTTCCCATCCCTTGATGTACTGGCGGCTGGCGGCGACCATCAGCCCTTCCCCCAACGCCCCCAGGAGCAGGCTGGGCCAGACATTTTCCCCTGCAAAGAGGATATTGTCCAAAGCAACCGTCCCTACGGCGCCAATATCCAGGCGGGAGGCCAGCTCGCTGTACTGACGGGCGGTCAGTTTGCTCTGGAGATCGCTGAGGTATCCGAAAAAGTGACCGGCCAGGTCCAAGACCGGGCCGACCGGTACACCTTCCGCCTCATAGGCGAGTAACATGCCCTGCAGGGCCACCAGGGCCTGGGGCGATGGCTCCGTCAGAACGATACGAATGGCTTCTTGCAGCGTTTTCACCGGCCGCCTCCCCTTCCGGAATGCATTTGGGTATGCTACCGAATTATACCACAAGCGTCGGTTTTGTGGTATAATGACGGTGTGCCTGTTAGGGCGAGGGCGTTTATCGCTCCCGATGTCGGCTTGACCGCAAAGACGACGAGAGCACAAAGAGATGTGCGATCAACCATCCCCGGCGGATTCGGAAATTTTGTAAGCACCTGCCTTGCGTGCTTGTCCGGGGCCAAGTGCGCTTCGGCGGTTGCCTCTGAGGGGAGGTTTGTATGGCGGAGAAACGGATTCCGGCGATGTTGCTGAACATCCTCCTAACCCAGGTGGAGGATATGATGGGCCGCCGCAGCCTGATCATGCTCTTGCGCCAGACCGGCCTGGACGAGTACATAGACAAGGCCCCACCTTCGGACGACACGCCGACCATTACCGTAGGCCAATATTCGGAGCTGCTGGCGAACATCTACGAGATCTTTGGGGCGCGGGGGGCAAAACCCATCTTCCTCCGGGGAGGGCGGCTGGGGGCCGCCGAAATCCGCAAGCAGCGGCCTGCTCAGTTTGCCCTCGGCGGTGCGGCCCTCAAACTCCTGCCCACCGCCAAACGGATGCGGATCGTTTTGGATAAGCTGGTGGCCCAAGGGGAGGAGATGTACGGCGCGACGTATGGCTTGGCCGAGGAAGAGGATGCCTTTTACCTCTCCATTGCCGATTGCCACTACTGCGCGGCCATTGCCCACCATGCCCGGCAGACGAACCGCCGGATCAACCGCCCTGTGTGTCACATCCCCACAGCCGTCATTGCCGAGATGGTTGAATGGGCGACCGGGCAAAAGCATTTGGTGGAGGAAACTTCCTGTATCGCGGTGGGGGATCCGGTTTGCCGTTTCCGGATCGCCAAGTGACGAAAGGTTACCACACCCGGCAGAGGAATCCCTTGAGATACGCCGATTCGGGGAAGGTGAGCAAAATCGGATGATCGGCCCCCTGGGTCAGGTGGGCAATGATCTGCACCTCCCGCCCTGCGTCTAACGCAGCTCCGAAGACGATCTTTTGAAACAGGTCCGCGCTCACATTCCCGGAGCAAGAAAAAGTAGCCAACAGGCCACCGGGCCGTAGCAGTTTGAAGGCCAGCAGGTTGGCATCTTTGTATCCCCTGCTGGCGGCTTGCACCTGGGCTTGGGAGGTGGCGAATTTTGGGGGATCAAGGATCACCAGGTCAAAGGTGCGCCCCCCATCTCGCCAGGTGCGCAGCAGGCGGAATACGTCACCGACTATCATCTCTTGGGGAGGGCAATCGTTGCGGGCAACATTCTCCTCTGCCAGGGCCAACGCCCCGGCGGAGGTATCCACGTTGATCACCGACCGCGCTCCGGCCTTCCCGGCGTAGATGCCAAAGCCGCCGGTGTAGGCAAAGGCGTTCAGCACCTCCGCCCCTTCGCAGAAGGGAGCCACCCGTTGCCGGTTCTCCCGCTGATCCAGGTAAAAGCCGGTCTTGTGTCCTCGTCTGATGTCCACCAGGAAGCGGCAACCCCCTTCCCATATTTCTATCCGCTCCGGTGGTGTTTCCCCCCATAGTACCTTTTGCTCCAGGGGAAGCCCCTCCTTGCGGCGCACCGGGGCGTCATCCCGGCCAAAGATGCCCCGTGGCCGGAGCAGTTCGGTCAGGAGGGCGACGATCTCGGCGCGGCGACGGGCCATGCCCAGGGTCAAACATTGGACTACCAACCAATCGCCGTAGCGGTCTACGATCAACCCCGGTAGACCGTCCGCTTCGGCGTGGACCAGGCGGTATGCGTTGGTCGCGGGGTCCTGGGCCAGCCGCCGCCGCCCGGCGATGGCCCGCCGTAGACGACGCCGCCAAAAGTCGGTATCTATCGCTTCCTCGGCATCCCAACTGAGCAGCCGCACCACGATTTGGGAGCGGCGGTTGAGGTAACCCACGGCCAGGCGATGGCCCTCCCCGTCGGCCACCGTGACCAGATCACCGTCGGCCACCGGCCCCTCAATGCGGGCAACGGCCCCGGAAAAGATCCACGGATGTTTTTGGCGGACCGGCTTTTCCCGACCCGTCTTCAGGATCACCGTAGCTTTTTGCATCGGTTGGGTAGAAAAAAAGGACCTGCCGAGTCGCAAAGACCCGGCAGGTTCTTCCTAACTACTTGCTCTTGACCTTGATCACTTTGGGGCGGATCTCTTCGGCTTTGGGGATGGTCAGGGTGAGCACGCCTTTTTCAAAAACCGCTTCGGCCTTGTCCGCCTGCACCGGCAGGTTGAGCGTCAGCGTGCGGGCAAAGGGACCAAAGCGTCGCTCCTGGATGTGATAATCCACATCATCCCGCGGCTGTCCCAGATCACCCTGGATGGTCAAAGTATCCCCCTCAATGGTGATCTCAACCGCCTCCGGGTCCACGCCGGGGACGGATGCCTGGATGACCAGTTCATCGGCGGTGGAATAGACATCTACCGGCAGGGGCATAACCCGTTCTCCCCGCCGCCAACCGCTCCGACGCTCCCAAGCCTCGTCCAGCAAGCGGTCCACGGCCCGTTGCATCGTCATCCAATCGGTAATCGGATCCCAATTCCTGCGTCCCATCGCTGTTCCCTCCTTACCAAGTCGGATGGTCTACTTGCTCTTGACCTCAATCGTCTTGGGTTTGACCTCTTCGGCTTTGGGGAAGGTCAACGTCAGAATGCCGTCTTCGTAGTTGGCTTCGGCCTTGTCCGTCTCCAGGCCACCGGGTAGCGTCACGGAGCGGCAATAAGAACCGAAGCGACGCTCACGCCGTAGGTAGTTTTCCTCTTTGACCTCCTCTTCCTCTTTGGTCTCTGCCTTGATGGTCAAAGTATCGCCGGTGACGGAGACCTCAATGTCGTCGGCCTTGACTCCGGGAATGGCCGTCTTGACCACGACGCTATCATCGGTTTCGTACATGTCAATAGCCAACGATCCTTCACCCCACGGAGCAAAAGGAACAGGCGGACGGAAAAAGGATTCCTCAAACATCCGATCCAGTGCATCGCGCAAAGTCACCATGTCACGGAACGGCTCCCAACGAACAATGCTTGCCATTTCAACACCTCCTCAACAATGATGTGGTTCGGGCAATGACCCGACCGTCCGGTCAGGCCCCCTTACTGACGATTTCCATCATACCGTTAGAATGTTAGACGAACGTTGGAGCAGTGTTAGAGAATCATTAGACTTTGATAAACCGGTAAAATTGACAAACCCCTAAAATGTGTTATAATCGCCTTTACCCGTGAGGAAGTGCAATCTCACATGGATTTGTGATCAGAGCCTGTATGACGGTCAACCGGTGTGAGCAGTGTGATTCGCTCCGGTTCCCGGCCTTTTCACCACCATAGCCGGAAAGGAGGTGATCCCCACACACAAAGGCGCACAGGTCGTTCTGCGGTTTTTTGTAAACAAAACGCAAATAAGGAGGAGGAAACCGTGAATCGCAAAACCGTATCTGTCCTGTTGACCTTGATGATCGTGCTGACGATGGTGCTGGCGGCCTGCGGCCCCACGCCGGAAGAGTGCCCGGAATGCACCCCGTGTCCGGAAGCCACCGAGTGCCCCGAATGCCCCGAATGCCCGCAAGCGGAAGCCGTCACCACGGGGGCCATATTTGACCGCGTGAAGGAGCGAGGGAAACTGATCTGCGGTTCCCGCACGGACCTGCTGGGCTTTGGCTACTTGGATGAAAACGGCAGGAATGTCGGCTTTGACATTGACCTTTGCCGCGCCGTGGCTGCCGCCATGTTCAACGACCCGGAGGCCGTTGAGTTCGTCCCCCTGACCGCAGCCGAGCGAGGCCCTGCTTTGCAGACCGGCGAAGTAGACATGCTCTCCCGCAACGTGACCTGGACCTCCAGCCGCGACGCCCAGTGGGGCAACTTTACCGTCATCATGTTCTACGACGGCCAGGGGATGATGGTCCGCAAGGATAGCGGCTTCACCAAGCTGGAGGACCTGGACGGCGCGACCATCTGCGTGACCACCGGTACGACCACCGAGAAGAACCTGGCCGATAATTTCCGCCAGCGCGGCTTGAGCTACGAGGCCGTGACCTTTGAAGATACCGCTGCCGTCTATAGTGCCTATGAAGATGGCCGCTGCGATGCCGCCACCAGCGACAAATCCCAGCTGGCCGCCGTGCGCGAAGGCTTTGCCAACCCCGACGATCACATCATCCTGGACGTGACCATGTCCAAAGAGCCGCTGACGCCGGCCGTCCCTGCCGGTGATGACAAGTGGTTTGACGTGGTCAAGACGGTCATGTATGTCCTGATCAACGCCGAGGAACTGGGCGTGACCCAGGACAACGTGGACGAGATGATGAACAGCGATAACATCCAGGTACTCCGCCTGCTGGGGGTGGAAGGGAGCTTCGGGCAGGAGGACTTGGGGCTGTCGCAGGACTTTGCGGCCAACGTCATCCGGGCCGTGGGCAACTATGGCGAGATCTATGACCGCTACATGGGGCCGAACGGGATGGCCTTCACCCTGCCCCGCGGCATCAACGAACTGTGGACGAACGGCGGTCTGATTTATGCGCCGCCTCTGCGCTGAACGATGCATCGGGTGCGACGCGCTTGACAAGCGCGTCGCACCTGGGAATTTGCCATCATGAGCCAATCATCGGTATCCCGCGTTTTTTATCGCAAAGGCGTCCCCCTTTGGCGGGATGTCGTGGTCTTGCAATGGATCGCCCAAATTATCTCGGCGATTCTGGTGTTGGGTTTTATCTGGTTTTTCATCAGCAACGTGCTCCACGCCGCGGAAGCGCGGGGGTTGAGCTGGGGCTATGGCTTTTTGGGCGAAGCGGCCGGCTTTCCCATCAGCGAATCGGTTATCCCCTACGATGAGAGCCGTACCTTTGGCTATGCCTTCCTCGTCGGGGTACTGAACACCCTCAAGGTCTCCCTGGTGGGCATCGTCTTTGCCACTATATTGGGCACTATCGCCGCCGTAGCCAGGCTGTCTACCAACTGGCTGGTGAGCAAGATCGCCAGCGTCTACATTGAAATCATCCGCAACGTGCCGCTGCTGGTGCAGCTCTTTTTCTGGTATTTCGGCTTTTTTCAACGGCTGCCCCCGGTCAAAGAAGCAACCCAACTCCCCGGTCCCATCTATCTCAGCCAGCGGGGCCTGTACATGGTCTGGTTTGAGCCGACCTCCACATTCTGGACATGGATGATCTTTGTCGGTGCGGCCCTCTTTTTGGCCGTTGTGCTTTATTTCGTCCTGTCCCGCTACCAACTTCAAACCGGCAAAACGACCTACCCCGTGGCAACGGCCTTGCTGACTTTGATCCTGTTGCCGGTGCTGGGCTGGTTCTTGGTGGGCGATAGTCCCCTGGTGACGACGATTCCGGTGTTGGGCAAATTCAACTTCCAGGGAGGGTTGCGCCTGACACCCGAATTCGTCGGCCTGCTGGTAGGGTTGGTGATCTATACCGGGGCCTTTATCGCCGAGGTGGTCCGGGCCGGTATCTTGGCCGTGCACAAGGGCCAGTTTGAAGCTGCCCGCGCCCTGGGTCTGACCAATATGCAGGTTCTGCGCTTGGTCGTCTTTCCCCAAGCCCTGCGGGTCATCATCCCGCCCCTGATCAGCCAATACCTGAACCTGACCAAAAACTCCAGCCTGGCCATCCTCATCGGCTACGCCGATGTCTTTTTCGTGGGCCGGACCATCATCAACCAGTCGGGGCGGGCGGTGCCGGTCTTTTTGCTGATCATGGCCATCTACCTGACCATCAGCCTGATCACGTCTATCATTATGAATATCTATAACCGCCACGTGCGGCTGGTGGAGCGATAACCATGAGTGCGACAACCATGCGTGGACCTTCAAAGCCGCCGGCCGGCCCCACGGTCAAACAGTGGCTGAAAAAGAACCTCTTTAGCAACTGGTATAATTCCCTGTTGACCGTCCTCGCCGTTGCGTTCATCTATTTCGCCGTCAAAGGCATCGTCACCTGGGTTGTGTTCGTTGCCGATTGGACTCCCGTCACCCATAGCCTCAAGCTATTCGCCGTCGGTCTCTTTCCGGCAGAGGAGATCTGGCGTATCGGCACGATCCTGGCGATGGTCTCCTTTTTGATGGGGATGAGCTGGGGGAAGTGGGGCGGCACGGTCCGCACCTTTGCCCTGGCCTTGGCCGTCGGTTTCACGGTGATAGCCCTCCTGCCTTTTGACATCTACCCCCAGAACGATGATGCGCTGGACCTGCTGTTGCGGGCCGAGTTTCTGATCCTGCCGGTCTTGGTCGTGCTCGGCTTTTTGGTGGGCCGCCTTGAGCGCATCCGCGGGGTGTGGCTCCCGATCCTATGGCTGCTCTCCTTCGCCTTGTCCATCATGCTGCTAAGCGGCTTTTCCGAAAGTGAGGTGATACCCCGCGTTGAATCCGGCATGTGGGGCGGTCTGCTGCTGACCTTCCTGTTGGCCATCGTCGGCATCGTAGCATCCTTTCCCATCGGCGTCTTGTTAGCCCTAGGCCGCCAGAGCAAGCTCCCCGTCCTCAAAGTCTTTTGCACCCTCTTTATTGAAATGGTGCGCGGCGTGCCCCTGGTGACGATCCTGTTCATGGCTTCCATCATCCTGCCCCTCTTTCTGCCGGAAGACATCCGCATTGACCGGGTTCTACGGGCCATGATCGGCATGACCCTTTTCGCTGCAGCTTACATGGCCGAGAATGTGCGCGGCGGTTTGCAATCTATCCCCCGTGGTCAGTACGAGGCGGCAAAAGCGATTGGGTTGACCAACGTGCAGACCATGGTTTTCATCATCCTGCCCCAGGCCCTGCGGGCGGTGATCCCGGCCATCGTCGGGCAGTTTATCGCCCTCTTTATGGACACAACCCTGGCGATCATCGTCGGGCTGATGGAGCTGCTGGCCGTGGGCAAAGCGGTGTTGCAGAGCAATCAGGAATGGCTCCTGCGTGATAAAGAAGTCTACCTGTTTATCGCCGTCCTGTTCTGGATCTTTACCTATGCCATGTCTTACGCCAGCCGCCGGTTGGAAGTTGCGTTAGGGCTGGGCGAACGCTAGTCGCGCAAGCCTCTGACTCGCGCCACCGGGCCGGGCGCATTCGTGCATTCGTGTATTCGCGCCCCATTCGTGGACGGCCCACCATAGACCTTTCGGGTTTCCAAAACCCGAAAGGTCTTTGTGCGCCGTTGGACAGAGTGTGCGTTTCGGGGTATAATGCCCTCGTCATCACGAGAGGAGGAGGCAACCATGTCCAAAGCCACACCACCCCAACCGGAAGCGACATTTTGGGATACCCTGCCCCAGATTGTCGGCAAACTCAAAAACGAATTCCTGCTGGTCACCCTGGGCATTTTCATCCTGGTCATCGCCACCGGCCTGTTTGCCCCCGGCATCGTGGACAGCCTGGGCCGGGGTTTTTTCTACCTGCTAGTAGTGCTGGCCTGGCTGGCCTACATCATTGGGCGGGTGCTGACCGCCTGGCTCAAGGTGCGGCAGGCGAAGCCTCCCGCAGGCTCGGGCGAGCCGCAGGTTCGCACGCCTGCGGGAGGCTTGGGAACAACCCAGGCCGACCACAGCAGCGCAGCCGCCAACGACCGGGGCATCGCCCCCATCGGCAACAACAATGTTAGCATCAGCGGCGATGTTCGGGGCGACGTGCTGGGGCCGGGAGCGATTAAAACTGAGCAGCACTACCACACTACCCCGCCCTCCGACCCCACCGCCCTGCGAACCGCTTATCTCAACTACCTCTATGAGACGGTCGGCGACCTCTCCCTTTCCGGTGTGGACCCCAAGGCGGCCAGCGAAACCGAAACCCGGCTCAGCCTGGGCGCGGTCTATACCGCCCTGCTCACCCTGACCCCGGAAGAGCGGGAAATGATGCAGAAAGAACCGCGCGCCATCCCCTCCGGGCGGCGGGCGGAACGCCGCCTTTCCGCCCTGGCCCACCTGGACCGACAACCCCGTCTGGTCTTGCTGGGCGATCCGGGCAGCGGCAAATCCACCTTTGTCAACTTTGTGGCCCTCTGCCTGGCAGGGGAGACGCTGGGCCGGACGGAGGCCAACCTGGACCGCCTGACCGAACCGCTGCCGCCCGATGATGAGGACGACGAAAAGGAGGCCCCGCTCCAACCCTGGCGGCACGGCCCCCTGCTGCCGGTGCGGGTGGTGTTGCGCGATTTCGCCGCGCGGGGCCTGCCGCCCGCCGGCCAAAAGGCGACGGCCCGGCACCTGGAAGCGTTCATTGGCGCCGAACTGGAGGCCCACGCCCTGGGCGACTATGTCCCCCACCTGCTGCGGGAGCTGCGGGAACGGGGTGGCCTGCTCTTGCTGGACGGCCTGGACGAAGTGCCGGAAGCCGACCGCCGCCGGGAGCAGATCAAACAAGCGGTAGAGGATTGGGCCAGGGCTTTCCCCCGCTGCCGGGTGCTGGTGACCAGTCGCACCTACGCCTACCAGCAACAGGCCTGGCGGCTGCCCCGTTTTGCCGAAGCGGTGCTGGCCCCCTTTAGCGCCGGTCAGATCCGCCGCTTTGTGGACCGCTGGTACGCCCACATCGCCCAACTGCGCGGCCTGCACGCCGACGACGCTCAGGGGCGGGCCGAGCTGCTCAAACGGGCCATTTTCGGCAGCGACCGGCTGCGCAGCCTGGCCGAACGGCCCTTGCTGCTGACCTTGATGGCCTCCCTCCACGCCTGGCGGGGCGGCAGCCTGCCGGAAAAGCGGGAGGAGCTCTATGCCGACGCGGTGGACCTGTTGCTCGATTGGTGGGAACGGCCCAAAGTGGTGCGGGATGCCCGGGGGCGTGTGGTTGTGCAGCAACCCAGCCTGGCCGAATGGCTGCGGGTGGACCGCGCCCGGGTGCGCGCCTTGCTGGAGGAGCTGGCTTACAAGGCCCACGCCGCCCAGCCCGATACGGTGGGCACCGCCGACGTGCCGGAAGGGGAGTTGCTGAGCGGGCTGTTGCGCCTGAGCCAGAACCCCGACGTGAACCCGGCCCGGCTGGTCCGCTATTTGAGCCAGCGGGCCGGGCTGCTCTTGCCTCGGGGCGTGGGGGTTTACACCTTTCCCCACCGCACCTTCCAGGAGTACCTGGCCGCTTGCTACCTGACCGACCATGACTACCCGGAGCAGGTGGCGGAACTGGCCCGCCGCGACCCGAACCGCTGGCGGGAGGTGGCCCTGTTGGCCGGGGCGAAATCGGCGCGGGGCAGCGACTTTGCCCTGTGGGCGTTGGTGGAGGCGCTCTGCTACCGGGACGTTGGGCCGGATGAGGCTTTGTCCGAAAAGGATGCCTGGGGTGCGTTGCTGGCCGGGCAGATGCTGGCCGAAAGCGGCAACCTGGGCGGGGTGAGCGAGCGGAACCGGCCCAAACTGGAACGGGTGCGGTCCCACCTGGTCCGGGTGCTGAGGGCCGATGGGCTGGCGGGCCGCCCCGCTCTGCCGCCGGTGGAACGGGCCGCCGCCGGGCACGTGCTGGCCCGGTTGGGCGACCCGCGCTTTGACCCCGCCCATGCTTCCCTGCCCGCCGAGCCGCTGCTGGGCTTTGTGCGCATCCCCGCCGGGCCGTTCCTTATGGGCAGCGACGATGAAGATGACATGGCTGACAGTGACGAAAAACCCCAGCACGAGCTGGATCTGGCGGAGTACTATATTGCCCGCTGGCCGGTAACGGCAGCCCAGTGGCGGGCCTTTGTGCAGGCCAGCGGCCATGAGCCGGAGAACCCGCGCAGCCTGCGCGATCCGGACAACCACCCGGTGCGGTGGGTGAGCTGGTACGAAGCGGTCAAGTATTGCGAGTGGCTGACGGAGCAGATGGGCCAATGGGCAAATGAACAGATAGGCGGACTGACGGATGAGGAGCGGGAGTTTTGGCGGCGGATTGGGCAGGAGGGCTGGCGGGTGATGCTGCCTTCCGAAGCGGAATGGGAAAAAGCCGCCCGCGGTCCCAATCCCCAGTTTCCCAACTCCCAATTTCCCAATTCCCAATCTACCAATGACAGACGCTACCCCTGGGGGGATGAATTCGATCCAAACCGAGCCAACACTTATGAAACCGGCATCGGGGATACCAGTGCGGTAGGTTGTTTTCCCGGCGGGGCGTCGCCTTACGGGGTGGAGGACCTGAGCGGCAACGTGTGGGAGTGGACGCGGAGCCCCTGGCGGGGTTTCCCCTATGAGGGAGATGGGCGAGAGCGACTTGACGATAATGCCCCTCGGGTGCTGCGCGGCGGCTCGTTCCTCAGCGATCAGGGGGGCGCCCGCTGCTCCGTCCGCCTCAGGAACATTCCGAACTTCCACTGGTACATCAGCGGCTTGCGGCTTGTAGTGGCCCCCGTACTACCGTCCTCCGGCCCTCTGGTCTCTGGACTCTGATCTCCGGGGGGTGGGTTCGTTCCGGTCCGATTCCATTCCCCAGGGGTAGCGACGGGAGTTGGTAGATTGGGAATTGGGAAATTGGGAGTTGGGAAATTGGGGAT
>CAZQKE010000053.1:0-25632 GCA_964593865.1 uncultured Anaerolineaceae bacterium
CCGGGCCTCGGCAGGCATCGGCTTTGCCATCCCCGCCGACACGGTCCGGCGCGTCGTCCCGGCCCTCATTGAGCAGGGGTACTACCCTCACCCCTGGCTGGGCATCCGCTACATCTGGAACCTGACGCCGGAGCGGGCCAACATTCTGCGCCGGGCGGGGATGGATGTGCCGGTTGAGGAAGGCATCCTCATCGTGGAGGTCACGCCCGGCAGCCCGGCGGACAAGGCGGGGCTGCGAGGTGGTCAGGAGCGGGTGCGCTATGGCCGCACGGTGCTCATCATCGGCGGCGACATCCTGACGGCCATCGACGACCAGCCCATCGCCAACGACCGGGACCTGACCCGCTACCTGGACACCCAGACTCAAGTGGGTCAGACAATCCGGCTTACCGTCTGGCGGGATGGGGAACAGTTGACCATCCCCGTCACCCTGACCGAACGGCCTCGCTAAAAGCCGGGGGGCGTCGGGGGCGGGCGACTTGCCGCTGCTGCATCCCTGCCGATGGGAAGGGCATCTCCAATCGCTTTATCGCCGCCGCATGGGGATCAGATAGCGGGCCGGAATCCAGCCGACGCGCCCCTGGGGGTCTACCACCTGAAGCCAATGATAGCCGTCGGCTTCTGCTTCCTCCCCGGTGAGGATCATCACCGTCCCGTCGCCCCACGCCCGAATCTTGCCCCCATCCAGTCCCGGCAGGCGGTACATCCACACCCCTAACCCACCTGTGCTGCCCACCTGGGCCAGCATGGGCGTCGGCGTCGGAGTAGGCGTCGGCGTCCGCGTGGCCGTGGGGGTCGGCGTGGCGGTGGCGGTCGGACTTGGTGTTCGGGTCGGCGTGGCGGTCGGCGTGTCCGTGGGCGGAGGAGTGGGGCTGGGGGTGCGGCTCGGCGTCGGCGTAGGGCTGGGTGTCCAGGTGGCCGTAGCACCGGGCGGCGGGGTCGGCGTGGGTGTGGGGGGCGTCTTGGGGTCCAGGCGGGTGGTAGGGATGACCGAAAGTTGCAGTTCCACGGGCCGTTGCAAGAGACCGGCCACCGCCTCTTGCATGTCCACGACCTCTTGGTAGCGCACCGTCCGTGCGGAGCGAACCCAGACGGTCAGCTTGAGGGAACCGTCATCTCCTTCCTCCATCTGCCATTGACCGTCCCAGGTCACGTCGGCCATGCGGTCTACTTCTTGCTGCAATGCCTCTTCCACGGTACGGCGCAGGGCTGCTTCCCGCAGCGATTGGACGGTGAGCACCCCCAGAGGGATGGTGATGGCGACCAGCAGGAGGATGGTCCCCAGGATGCCCCCCTGGAAGACGCGCCGCCGTTCCTGCCGACCGGGGAGGGGACGGAAGCCGAGCCAAAGGAACACCAAGCCCCCCGCCGCGCTGATGGAGACCAGGTTGGTGAGGAAGAGGAGCATGGCCCCCCCGGCGATGTCCCCTCGCCACAGGGCCAAGCCGATTCCGGCGGTGGAGAGCGGTGGGACCAGGGCAGCGGCGATGGCCACCCCCGGCAGGGAGGCCGAAACATCCTTGCGGCAAAAGGCATAAGCCCCTGCCGCTCCCGAAGCCAGGGCCACCCCCAGGTCCAGGAGGGAGGGAGCGGTGCGGGCCAAGATTTCGCTCCGGGGGGTGGCCGCCGGATAGACGAAGGTCAGCAGCGCGCCGACGGCCACGGCCAACACCACGCCCCGCACCACTGCGCTGGCCGCCCGTCGCAGCAGACGCAGGTCGCCGCGCACCACGCCCAGGCTCAAACCGAAAATGGCAGACATCAGCGGCGCGACGAGCATGGCTCCGATGATGACCGCCGGGCTGTTTTGCAGCAGGCCAAAGGTGGCGATGGCCGCCGCCAGGGCGATCATCAGAAAGAAGTCAATGTCCGGCTGTGCCCCTTCCCGGATCGTCTTGTAGACCTCGGTCTGTTGCCGCAGGTCCAGGGTGGGCAGCACGCCGAACAGCCGCCATCCGGCGCGGCGCAGGCGAACGCCCACATCTGTAGGACGCAGCCGCCGTTTGACGACAACGGAAAGGATGGGGCTGCGGGAAGCAACCGTCTGGGGGATGTTGCCGAACAGCATCCGATCCAGGTAGCTTTCGTGGCTGGCTCCGATCATCAACAGGTCATAGCCCTGTGTTGCTTCGCCCAAGATTCCCTGGATGACCGAATCGGCTTGGACGACTTTGCCCTGTACCCGTTCCTCATCGGACCAGGTCGCCAGGATGTCGGTCAGGCGTTGATGGGCCAGGGAGAGGGCCACTTCGCCCTGTACGGCGCGGGCGACGTTTAGGACGGTGATCTCTGCCTGGGGGGAAAGGGCCAGGGCCAGTTCCACGGCCAACAATGCATTGGGGCCGCCCGCCGCCGGGATCAGCACCCGCCGGAAGGCAGAGGGGAGTTTCTCCGGGGCCTGAGGCCGGGAGCGCACTACGGCGACGTTGCAGGGGGCGTATTGGACCACAGGGTCCAGAGTGGGGCTGAGCAGGTAGCGGCCCCGCCCGCGACGACCGCTCCAGCCCAAGAGGATCAGGTCGGGCCGGTCGTCATGGGCGGCCTTGAGGATCGCTTGGCCGGGGTCATCCCCGGCGCGGGTGACGACGGTAATCGGTACGTCTGTGTCGCACAATTCGGGTGCGTCCAGCCAGACGGGACGCCGCCCGTCGGGGGTGATGCTCAAGAGGGTGAGTCGCCCCCGACGGGCCGAAGCCAGGGCGCAGCCGATGGCCAGCAGTGGAGCGATCTGACGGGCCGTGCCCACAGCAGCCAGGATGTGATAATCGTCGGCTTCAGGGGGCATGGTCCGTTCAGAGGATGTAGGTCTTGATGCCGGTATCGGCCTCAATGCGGGCCGTCAACCGCTCCAGGTCCTTCAAGGAGAAGGAGCTGTCGGGGCCGACAGGGCGGCCAAAGGCGATGGCGTCTACCCCCTCCTCACGGGCTGCCGATTCGATGGCATCAATGAGCGGGCCGTGGCGCAAGCAGGTCTCGGCCCGAACGCCTTGCGCTTCGGCCCGTTCGCGGGCCATGGCCAGCAGGAATTCGCCCATGTGCTCCATCTCGGTCAGCACTACGTCATGGCGCGTAGCCCGCATGGTCAGTTTGAGGAATTCTACGTCTACGACGTAGAGAAAGAGGACGGTCGCTCCGTGCTCTTTGGCCATGGCGATCACGGCGTCCTGCGTGCGGTAGCTGGCTTCACCGCCCCGTGTGGCACACAAGATTTTTTTCATACTCTACTCCAAAGATAACCGCTGCGCTATTTGGCACGGGCCATAGCCCGGTGCAAAGACTTGGCCCCGCGAAGGGGCGTGGTGATCTCCAAATCGCAAGCCGGGAAACTTGCACGACGCCACGTCCTGCTCGGCTCAATCATCTGCGGTGATCCATCCTCTCCCTTGCCCACACGACGGGAACGGGGAAGCAAAGGCTTTTTGGCCCCGCCGCCGGGCCAAGAACAAGGTTTAGAAACGGATCAAGAGCCAGATCGTTCCCACGGTCACGGTCAGCAGGGTGGCCGGCACCCCTACTTTGAGAAAGTTGATGTAGGTGATGCGGTAGCCGGCCCGCTCGGCGATGCCCGCCGTCACCAGGTTGGGGGATGCGCCGATGAGGGTGCTATTGCCGCCCATGGCGGCACCGATGGACAGAGCGTACCACAAAACGCCGCTCTCCGCACCGGGGATCGTCCGCGTCAGGTAACCGACGACGGGCAGCATGGCTGCCGCGAAGGGAATGTTGTCAATGATGCCGGAAAGGATGGCCGCCGACCAGACCAGGATCAACACGGCAAGGGTGAGGTTGTCGCCCACCAGGTTACCGATTCCCTGGGCGATCATGCTGATCAGCCCTACTTCCTGCAGTGCTCCGACGCCGATAAAGAGGGCGATGAAGAACATCAGCGTTGTCCAGTCCACGACTTTGAGCATTTCCTCAATGTCCGGAGCCACCCACAGGAGCATCGCCACCGCGCCGATGATGGCCGTCACCGCCGGGACCAGGTGGATGGCATCGCCGATGACAAAGAAGATGAGCATCAGGCCAAAGATCACGCCGGCCTTGCGTAGAACGTCCGGTTCGGTGATGCGACCGCTTTCGCGCAGCCGCCCCTGCATCGCCGCGGAAAGCTCCGCACCGGCGGCAGCATAGTCCTTGCGATAGCGCACGACGACAAAGATGGAGAGCACGATGAGGGCGGCCACGACGCCCGGCGTCTGGTTGATCAAAAAGTCGTTGAACCCCAACCCGGCGTAGGAACCGATGAGGATGTTGGTCGGTGTGCCGATGAGGGTGCTGATGCCGCCTACGTTGGATGCCAGCACCTCCGGGATGAGGAGGGTCAGGGGGTTCAACCCCAGCGTCAAGGCGATCTGGATGGTGATGGGGGCCATGAGCAGCATGGTGGTTACGTTGTCCAGCAAGGCGGAGGCGACGGCGGTCAGGGCGATGAGGATGACGACGAGAAGCCACAGTTTCCCCTGGGAGATGCGGTATGCCTGGTAGGCCAACCACTGAAAGATGCCGGTCTCCTCAATGACGCCGATGACGATCATCATGCCCATCACCAAAAAGATGACATCAAAGTCAACGTAATCCAATGCTTGTTCAAAGTCAAAGATGAAGAGGCTGGGAGTCAGTGCCCCTCCCACGAAGCTCACCCCCAGGACCAGAGCCGTGCCCAGCAAGGCCGCCGTCGTTTTGTGGAGCTTCTCCAGAGCGATGAGGAACAGGACCAGGGCAAAGGACAGGGTAGCCACCCAGAAGCCGGGCGTGATGCGGCGGGCCAGGGTCATGTCGCCCAGATGGACCGCATTGCAGTTGTTCAGATCGGCAACCTGCTCTGCCGTGAGGGGCCGTTCCAACGTCTCAAAGTGCGGGCGGGTGATGACCAGCGTTGCCGCTTCCCACGCACCCGGCGGCAGTGCCAGCAAGAATGTGCCGTCTGACTGACTTGTGGCGTGGGCCAATGCTTCGCTGCCGGGCGTCGTCGTCAACGCCACATCGGCGTCGTGGATCGGTTCCCCCAGGGGGTCCAGCAGCCGTCCGGAAAGGGTTGCTCCTCCGTCGCCCGTTTCGTGTTGGGATTCTGCCACCCTGCCGGGAATGAGTAGCAGGCCGAGTATCAAACCGCTCAGAACGATGACCGACCATCGGGTCAGGGTTCTTTTGCTCACAAAAACCTCCACCATGTTTCACAGGTTCCGGGCCTGCGAACGCGATTGTCATTCCAGGTGCAATTTGCTGTTGATGGTACGGCGCACGTCGGTAAAGCCTTCCTCCAGGTAGGGGTAGGCAAAGAGGACCGCGCCCGCACCAAAGATCGCGCCGGTGATGCTCCGCAGCAACCAGTTGCTCTCGTACAGGCCGATCAGTTGGAGCGTGCCGTCCACACCCATCGGCGCGAGGAAGAGAAGAAAGTAGCGAAATTTCATTTTCCAACGGCCCAGTCTCCGCCGGATGAGGCCGTAGACCAGGCCGGTGAGCAACATCGTGCCGTAGATGGCCGTATCGCGTTCGCAAAAGGCCATCTTCCAACCCACCAGCTCATTGCCGATCTCACGGGAAAAGGGGCCGGTGTGGACCCCCGCCGCTTCCAGCTCCTCCGCCGTGTAGACGATTTGAGGGCCGCCGAAAAAGTAGGAACGTTCCGGTCGCTGGTGGCAGGCCGGGCGGTAGAGGGTGTAGATGAACTGGGCCGGGGCCGTCCAACCGGCGTTCATCAACAGCGGGGCCAGCACCGGCAGGCCCACGTACAACCCCCAAAAGATGTTGGCCAAGGCCAGCCAGTGCTTGGCCAGTTGAAAGATCGCCTTGTCGGCCAGGATCACCAGGTCGCGGGTGCGGCCGGTGACCGGTTTTCTTTCTGCGCTCACCGGCTGCTCCATTCCGGCGCGACGGAGGAAAGGTATTGGGCCAACTGGCTCTCGGAAAGATACCCTACGTGCCGCACCTGGATCACTCCGTCACGGTCCACCAACACAGACATAGGCAGGCCCTGGGCGCGGTAGTCCTGCATTACCGTGCCGTTGAGGTCCAGCAGGATGGGGTAGGTCACGCCCATCTGGTCCACAAAGGGGGCTACCACTTGGGGCGGGTCCTGCACGTTGACACCCAGGACGACAAAGCCGTGGCCGTTGTGTTCCCGGTAGGCGGCCTCTAGACCGGGGATTTCGGCCCGGCAGGGAGGACACCAGGTCGCCCAGAAGTTGATCAAGACCACTTGCCCGTGGTAATCGCTCAGGGAAACCGTTTGGCCGTCCACCGTCTCCAGGGTGAAATCAAGGGCCTGGTTGCCTTGATTGACCCCTTGGGGGACGCCGTTCCCCTGCGTGCCACCGCAGGCGGCCAGCAACAGAGTAGACACCAACAAACCGATTGCCAACCATCCTTTTTTTCTCATCATCGTACAACCTCAAATGGGAACCGCAAGGGGCGTGGGGTTTCCTCTTTGCCCGTGGCCCCGGCGGTTCCGGGGTCAGAGTTCCAAATCGATCAAGTTCCCATACTGGGATAAAAAGCCCAAGCTATCGGTAAAGATAAAGAGGCCCATCAAGACCAGCAGGACGCCACTGATGACCGAGATCGCCCCCAGGTAGCGGTTGGCCCGGCGCAGGGCGGCAGAGACGGGACCGAAGGCCAATCCGACCAGCAGGAACGGGATGCCCAAGCCCAGGGTATAAGAGGTCAGCAGCAACATGCCCTGGCCGACGGTTTCCATCTGCCCGGCCAAAACCAGGATTCCGGCCAGGATCGGCCCGACGCAGGGGGTCCACCCGGCGGCAAAGACCACGCCAAAGAGCAAAGAGCGCAGGTAGCCGCTTTGCTTGGATTGCTTGATTTCTATCTTTTTTTCGGCGTAGAAAAAGTCGGCCCGGTTGAGAAAGACGGCGGTCAGGGCGATCAAGACGCTGGCGATGAGGTTGGGTATCATGGCATCGGAACTGGCCAAAAAGTTGAGGGCACCGGCCCCCACCGCCAGGATGACCTGCCGAGGGGTGCTCCAACCGGCCCCGGCCAGGACCACCAGGCCCATCAAGATCGCCTCTTGCAGCCAGATAAGGGAACGCCGGTCGAAGGAGACGCCGCCCTGGAAGATGCCCGCATCAAGGGCAAAGGTTGCCAGGGCGACGAGGACGGCGGCCAGCGACCAGCGTTTCTTGCTCCAATCCAGGCCCATCAGCCGCATCCCAAAGACGACCAGCAACACGCCGCCTACCCGCTGTAGCAAGATAGCCGAATCAAACAGGAACCGACCGATAAAGGTTGCCGTCGCCCCCAACAGGACAAAGATCAGGCCGAACCCCAGCACAAAGAACAGGGAATGCAAAAAGGTGCGCCGTGTCTCCTGCTGGGCATCGGTCGTGCCGCCCTCCATGACCGTTGTGCCGCTCAGGTAGCCGATGTAGGCCGGCACCAGAGGCAGCACACAGGGCGAGGCAAAGGAAAGCAACCCGGCCACAAAAGCAATGCCCAAACTCAAATTCGCCGTGTCCATCCGATCTCCCAACCAGAATTGGATCGCCGGGATGACAAGGAAACTCCAAGAATCCCGGCGTTCCGTATCCCGACGGTGTTATGGTTACTCCGCCTCTTCGTCTTCTACCAGGATGCGCAACGCCCGCAGTTCGGCGTCAAGCCGACGCTGGCGCAGGACCATGCTGAACACCAGTCCAAAGGAAATGGCCCACAAAACGGCATACGCAGCTACGAGATAGTTCATGTTGCAACCTCCGTTGCGCGATACGCAACCACGTGGTGCGTATCACATAATCTTTTGCTTCAGCTCTTCCACCCGATCCCGGAATTGCTCCAAACGGATGCGATGCCAGAGCAGTGTCGCGTACCAAAGGGTGAAGGTGATCAGGCAGAAGAAAAAGGCGAACATCATGTTCGGCCCCAGCCCGCCCCCTTCGCCGCCGAACATCAAAGGATGCTGGGTGCGCCACAGGCGGATGGCGATAAAGTTGATGGGGACCGAGATAAAGGCCACCACGCCGTAAACCGCCGCGAACCGCGCCCGCCGCGCCGGATCGCCCACCGAGGCCCGGAGCATCAGGTAACCCACATAGATCAGGAACTGAATCAGCGAAATGGTCAAGCGTTCATCCCAAACCCACCAGGTCCCCCAAGCCGGTTTGGCCCAGATGGAGCCGCTCAGCAGTACGCCCAGCATGAACGCCGTGCCGATCTCGGCGGAGGAGAGGGCCAGGATGTCCCATTTGCGGGCCTGGGTCCGCAGGTAGGCCACGCCGCCGAGAAAGGTGACGAAAAAGGCCAAAAAGCCGGACCAAGCCGTGGCGATGTGAAAGTAGATGATGCGCTGGACGTAGCGCCCTGCCTCGCTCTTCAGGTCGGCGTCCGGCGCACCGACCAGGGCCAGGTACAGGGCGATCAGGATCATGATCGCGCTCAAGCCGGTCAGGATAATGAGTCCTGCGTCTTTGCGTTTCATGGCTCTTTTTCCATCCTTTAGATGCACAAAGTACCCAATAGTTTCACGTGTTGGGAAATTTCACTCCTTGACGATATAGTCAAAGGTCATAAGAGCCACCGCCGGAAAGATCAAGGCAAAGGCCAGGAGCAGCTCCAGCCAGAGGGCGATCTCCCCCAGGGCCAGGCCGTCGAGGATGCCGGCGGTGGCCTTGACGGCGGCGATGAGCACCGGCGCGGCCACCGGCAGCAGGAGGATGGGCAGCAGGACCTCCCGCGCCCGCGTCTGGGCCGTCATGGCCGAAAGCAAGGTTCCCACCCCACCAAAGCCGACCGTGCCTAGGATGACGACCAGGATCAACCGCCAATCAAAGAGATTGACGCCGAAAAAGGCGGTAAAGACCGGCAGCATCAGGGCCTCCACGACGAGCATGAACAGCACCGTGGAGAGCATCTTGCCGAAATAGATGGCCGTGTGGTCCACGGGCGCCAGTAGCAGCCCTTCCAGGCAGCCGCGGTCCTTTTCCAGGACAAAGGCCCGGTTCAAGCCCAAAATCCCGGCGAAGGCAAAGGCGACCCACAACGCCCCCGGTGCGACCTCCCGCACCCTCTGGCCGCTGACCCGTAGGTCAAACGCAAAGTTAAAGACGACGATGACCAGCACGGCAAAGACGAACATGGTGCTGAACATCTCTTTGGTGCGCAGCTCGGCGACGATGTCTTTCCAGACGATGGCGACGATTTTCCGTAGATAGCCCATAATGAGTTCAGGGTTGTTCTTTTTCCAATCCCAGGCGGCGTCTCATCTCGTCGCCGGAAATGCCGCCTTCTGCTTTCAAACGGGCGCGGGACCTCTCAATCAGGGCCAGGAATTGGGGGTTGGTGCTCAGGGATGCGGTTTCCAGGTCGGCATTTGTGATACCGATGACGGCTGCGATTGGTTTGTTGTTTTCGATCACGATAACCGGGTGGGAAGTAACCTGGCGTACATATTGGGCCAGGGGATCTGTAGCCTGGGCCGGTTCTATCGTCTTGACAGCGGTCATACTGCACCACCTCTCTGCCTATGCGTACCAGGTTGCGTTCCTTGAAACCCACGGCCAAAATCTATACTGCCGGATCGGGTGATTCTTCCACATCGTAATACACGCGCAACCGACCGATACGAAGTTCCCACGGCGCCACGGGGTTGGGGCGCATTGGCTTGCGATTCCTGGTTTCAACCGTCGGCTGAAATGCCAATTGTTCCTCTACGGCGTCCAGGACGAGGGCGCGCTGGCGGGCCGTCAAAGCTCGCAGATGATCTTCTGCATCGGGCGAGTATTCAATGGTGTACCGCACGCTACTGCCCTTTCTCCCTCCTCGTTGCCTTCCGATAGATTTCCTGCAAACCGGCCAGGTCCAACCCGGCCCGCTCCCCCTGCCAGACGATCTTGCCTTTGTTCAGGATTGCCACCCGGTCGCACATCTCCAAACCCTGCTCCAAGTTGTGAGTGGTCAGGATGACGGTGCGGTTGGAGGCGGCCAGGTCCTGGAGCACGCCGCGCAGCATGTCCGCCGCTTGCAGGTCCAGCCCGGTGTAAGGTTCGTCCAGCAGCATGATGGCCGGGTCGTGGAGGATGGCGCGGGCGATGGACAGCCGCTGGACCATGCCCCGCGAAAAGGTGCGCACCGGGTCGTGGCGGCGGGCGCGGAGGCCCACCTGAGCCAACACGGCGTCAATCCGCTCCTTTGCATCGGGCAGGTCGTACAGACGGGCAAAGAAGCGCAGGTTCTCATCGGGCGTCAGGTCGCCGTAGAGGAGCGGTTGATGGGAGATGAGGCCGATATGCCGCCGCAAGGCGGTCGCCGCCCGGTTCACATCCTGCCCCCGGATGTAGACCGCACCGCCGGTGGGCCGGGTCAGGGAAGCGACGACGCGCATCAGCGTCGTCTTGCCCGCGCCGTTGGGGCCGAAAAGGGCCAAAAAGGTCCCTTCGGCCACGGTCAGGTCCACGCCGCGCAGGGCGATCTGGTGGCCGAACGATTTGGTCAGCTTACGGATCTCAATGGCCGGCGTCATGGTTGCAGCGATTGGATCTCTTTGTACAGGGCCGCACGGCGGCGTGCATACTCCTCTGCGCCCACCCCGCCCGCCTCATGGGCTTCTTCCAGATCGGCCAGTTCGGCCAGCAGCTGCCTGGCCTCTGGGTCCGTCTCCAACATGGGGGCCGGGGTCTCGGCCTGACCGCGAGTCGTGGAGGCATAGACCACCCCACCGACCAGAACCAGCCCGACCAATGCAAGACCGAGCCAGCGCAGGGTCCCTTGCACACCCGGCGTCTGTCCGGCCCCGGCGTGGGGCGAAGTCATCGCCTCCTCGCCGGAGGGCATCTCGCCCACCATCGGGATCAGCGTTGCCACCAGCGGCGTATCGGGGCCGATGCCCTGGGCGGTGTAAAAAGCGTACTGGCGGCCCTGGAAACTTTCCTGCCCCTGGGGGGTGAGCTGCTCGCTCTCCACCTGCAATTCCGGGGCGGCCAACAGGTTGAGCCGCCCGACGGGGTAGAGGAACTGCCGCTCCAGCGGGATAGAGCCACCGGCGGCTATCAGGTGGTAGGAGAAAAAGACCAGGGATGATTCGCGGCCCGGTTGGACCGGAGCGGTGTCGAGGAGCATGTCGCCTTCCTTGATGAACCGCTCATCCTCGGCCCCCTGGTGGTAGGAAAGCCCTTCCGCACCCGGCGGCAGGGGAACCCGCACCGTGGTCTCCCCTACGTAGGTCCGATCCCCGCTGTTGCCGAACAGGTGGATCTCCGAGATGCGCAGCACCTCGCCGAAAGAGTCTATGATGATGTGAACCGAATCCAGGGTGACGTTGCCGTCATCCTCGGTCGTTTCGTAAACCTGGATGGTCGTGCTCAAGGTCGTCTGCCCCTCGGCAAAGGAGAGGGGGGGCGGCGGCGGACCGTAGGTTACGCCCTGATACAGGGCGCGGGGTTGGTAGCCCAGGGCCGGGTCGGTGTCCAACCCCTCGAAGCGAAAGCGGCCCTCGGCGTCGGTCGTGGTGGTCAGGGTGTCGGTCACAATGTCGCCCTGGAAGAGACGCAAAGTGACGGTGATTCCCGCGCCCACCGGCGGCCCGTCGGCCGTGCCGTTGACCAACTGCCCCTCAATGATGCCCTCCCCCTGGGCATAAACCACACCGACCAGCATCAGCGCGAGCAGGAGGCACAGCGCCGCACCCACAACGCCCCATGTCCCGATTCCCCGACTGCCCATCACGCCACCTCCTTTGCCAGAGCGTAGCCGCATTGGACGCAGAAGCGGTCTCCTTCATGGTAGGGCGTCCCGCACCGGGGACAAAGCAGGGCTGCGGCTTCCTCCGGTGCGGCGGGCAATTCGCCGCCACAACGCACGCAAAAGCGGTCGCCGGGTTGGTAGGATGCGCCGCAGGTGGGGCAACGCAGGCCGCCCTGCTTTCGCTGCCGACGCAATTCCGCTACGGCTTGGGCGATCTCGTCGTCGCTCGGAGGGGCGATCCCCGTCGGCATCCGCCCCGGCAGGAGGGGATAGGCGATGGCGGCGACCACGGCCAGGGCCAACACGAAAAAGATGACGATGGCCATTTTTCTACCTCCCCTCTTCCGCCCGCGATTTTCGCGGCGGCCAGGCGGCGATCAGCGTGCCGATGAACATCACCAGCCCGCCGATCCACAACCAGACGACCATGGGGTTGATGAGTACCTGGAAGGCGGCCAAGCCGTCGGCTTCCAGGCTGGCCAGGATGATGTACAGGTCCTCCTTCAGGTTCATCCGCAGCGCAACCTCGGTGACGGCCCCCTGGACGTTGCTGTGCAGGTTGCGTTCGGGCCGGACCGTCGCCACTTTGCGCCCGCCGCGATAGATGTCAATGACCGCCTGATTGCGGATCTTGTTGCCTTCGTCTTCAACGCTCTGGAAGGTGTAATCTTTGTAGACCAGGGTATAGCCGTTCACATCTACCGATTCGCCCTGGGCCAGGGCTACCTGCACCTCGGTTTGGTATGCCTGGGAGCCGGTGATGCCGATGACAATGAGCACAACTCCCAGGTGGATGATCTGGCCGCCGTAGCGCCGCCGGTTGTTGCGGACCGCCGTAACCGTCGCCGTCAGGATGTTTTCCCCGGCGGAGCGCATCCGGGCGGTGATGCCTTTGGCCAGTTGCAAGATGATGGTGGTGATGACAAAGGCACTGACGGCAAAGGAGACGACGGCCCATATCTCATGGATGCCCAGGACCAGCAGCAAAACGGCGGTCACGACGGCGACGACCGTTTGTACCCACAGGCCGCGCAGCAACCGCTCTGCCGAAATCCTGCGCCATTCAATGAGGGGGCAGATGCCGATGAGCACGACCAGCAGCAAACCCAACGGCCCCATGAAGCGGTTGTAATTCTCCGGGTTGAGGCTGGTCGCCAGGCCGCGGGCCGCGCCGGTCAGCGTCGGCCACAGGGTTCCCAGCAGTACCGCCGCCGCCGATCCCAGGAGCAAGAGATTGGTCAGCAGAAAGATAAACTCCCGCGAGAGCAGGTCTCCCACCTGCCCTTCGCCCTGCAATTCGTTCTTGCGGGCCAACGCCAGACCGATGGTCACGGCCAGAACCAGCAACATGTAGCCCAGATACCACCAGCCGATGGGCGACTCGGCAAAGGCGTGGACCGACTGGATCAGGCCGGAACGGGTGACAAAGGTGGCAAAGATGGTCAAGACAAAGGTGATGACCGCCAGCAGCACGTTCCAGGCGCGGAACATGTCCCGCCGTTCCTGGATGATGGCCGAATGGACAAAGGCCGTGCCCACCAGCCACGGGATGAGGGACGAGTTTTCCACCGGGTCCCAGCCCCAGTAGCCACCCCAGCCCAGCTCCAGATAGGCCCACCAAGCCCCAACCAGGATGCCCAGTCCCAGGGCGATCCAGGCGGCCAGGGTCCAGCGGCGGGTTCCGAACAGCCAACCGGCGTTCAATCGCCCGGTGACAAGGGCGGCCAGGGCATAGGCCGCCGGGATGGTCCACAGAGCATAGGCGGCAAAGATGATAGGCGGGTGGATGATCATCCAAAAGTTTTGGAGCAAGGGGTTGAGGCTCACCCCCTCGACCGGTGCGGTGGGCAGCAATTCAAAGGGATTGGTCAGTTGGACGAGTAGGAAGGCAAAGAATGCCTGGGTCAGCGCCAGAAATGCCACGGCGTAGGGCCGCAATTCCCGGTCCCAGGTCGGCTTGCGCCAGACGACCAGAGCGGTAAAGATGCTCAGCATCCACAGCCAGAGCAGTTGCGAACCTTCCAGCCCGGCCCACAACGCCGAAAGCACATAGACCGGTTTGAGGTAGGTGCTCACATGCTCGTAGACATAGCGGACTTGGAATTCGTGGTCAAAGAGCAGAACCAGGAGCAACACCGCCGCCAGGGTGGATAGTCCCGCCGTGGCGAACAGGGCGTTGTGGGCACTCGCCAGCAGATCGGAGCGGCGTTGCCTGCCTCCCGCTGCGGCTGCAACTACCGCCCACAACGCTGCAGCCAGCGTCAGCCACAGCGCGCCGTAACCAATATCTGCAAGAAGCAAGTTATCCTCCTCTTCCCGGCCTCGGTAGGTCCCAACTTGCTCTCGCCGGATTCCGGTGCGAGACTCTACACGGCCTTTGGACCCACCGAATTACCGGCTACTTTTCCTCATACTTGGACGGGCACTTCATCAGCAGCTCATCCGCCTCGAAGGTTTCCGTCTCGGGGTTGTAGTGGCCGATGGCCACCGCCTCGACGGCATCCACGAGCATATCGGGCTGGGGGCCGTGATAGGAGATGTTGAGCCGACCGGTGTCATCGCGGATGGTAAAGGTTAGATGCAGCTCGGCGGTGTTGTAGTTGATCGATTCGGGGACGATCTCACCGGCAACCCGCACGGCGCGGGTTGGGTCGGCTGGCCGGGCTTTGACCTGGGCGATGGTCAGGTAGTCGCTGGTAGAACCGGAGAAACTGACGGCGATCAGCAAGCCGATGACGACGGCGACCACCACGCCGCCGATGAGAAATTTGGCCGATGATGACATGCGTTTCCCTCCCTATGGGATTTTCTACGCGGTTCGCACGGCGGCCCCGCACCGGTGGCAAAAGGCTGCGTCGGGTCGCAGTCGGGCCCCGCATTGGTGACAAAACCGAGCTCGGACAGGTTCGGACGCTGCCGCCGGCGTGGATCGCTTCTGCGCGCTGCGCCCGCCGCCTCGCCGTTTTCTACGAGGCGGTGGGGAAGGCGGAGCAGTGCGGGTGTGCCTCCCCAGCCAGAACGCACCTGCCCCCACGGCGACCAGGGCGGCCAGAGCCGCGATCAAAACCCACGCCTCCGGCCCATCGTCTCTCCTTTCGGTCGGCATCGTAGCGGGAGGGGCGGTTGGTTGGGGCTGGGTGAAAAGGGTGACGGTCAGGTCTTCGTTGTCCTTCTGGTAGGAAACGGTCCAGCTGAGCGATTCCCCCTGGGTTACGGCTCCATGGCGGACGATATGGTAGGTCAGGCCGTCACCCTCCTGGGTCACCGAGTCGGCGGGCGGGTCCAGGGTGAACCCCTGGGCCGTGGGCGGAACCTGAAAGTCCAGGCTCAGGTTCTCAATGTCATAGTCGGCGATCAGGTTCAAAGTGTAGGTGCGCTGCTCCTCGGCGACCGTCATGGCGTCATAGTATTCCAGTTGGAAGGCGCGGGTCTCCAGATCAAAGGAGACGACGAGCCAATCCCCTTCTTGAGTCACGGTGTGGGGCTGGTTGAACCGCTGGCCCGCCTCATCCACATAGGCAACCGCCGTCGGCTCCCCGGCACTGGCCGGGATGTGGATGGCGACCGGCACGGGAAGCGGTGTGTCGTCGGCGAACACTCCTCGGTAGATCACCAACGCCTCCGGCCGGTCAAACTCCGGCCAGAGAGAGACATCCAGCGCGGCAAGGCTGGGGGCATCCTGAGCGTGCACCCAGCCTGTTAGGGCTGCCAGGCAAAGAGCCAGTGTCAACAAGAGTCGTTTCATTGTCTTTGTTGCCTCGTCACCGTTGTATTGTCGCCGCCTGGTGTCGCTTTCCCCCGCTAGCGGTTCAGGATCGAGTCTATGATCGTCTGAAACTCCTCAAAGGTCGGTGAACCTTCACGCCCATCGCCGTTGTTGAACAAAAAGACCGGGGCGCCGGGAACGCCATACATGGCGGCGACGGCGTTGCCCTCCAGGACCCGCAGCGTCGCCCAATCGGAATCCAGGCAATCCTTGAATTCACCGGTGTCCATGCCCAACGTCTCCGCATAGCCGATGAACTCCGCCTGGGGATCGTCGGCGTTGAGCCAGTCTTCTTGGTTGGTGAAGAGCTGGTCGTTCATCTCCTGGTACTGCCCTTGCTTCCCCGCGCACTCGGCGGCCTTTGCAGCCTGGGCACTGAGGCTTTCCATGCCCTCCGACCAGGGGTGCATGACGTAGAGCATCTTGCCGCTGTCAATGTACTCCTCGGTCAGCTTGGGCAGGACATCGCGGTGATGTTGGGCCGATTCGGGACTGGCATAGTCCACAAAGGCGACCGTGACCGCCCTGGCGGTTTGCTTGTCGCCGCGCACGTGCCAATCGTCGTCCTCCATCGGCACGATCTCCGGGTTTTCGCCACCGGCGGCGACATAGTCGATCAAAGCACCCATTGCCTCTACCGAGCGTCCTCCTTCGATGGGCAGGTTGTTGATGAAGAAGGTCGGTGTAGCCCGCACGTTCAGGTTTTGGGCGATCAAAACGTCGCCCTGTACATCTTTGGCCGCTTTTCCCGAATCCAGGCATTCGTTGAAGGCGTCGGTATCCAAGCCCAACTCCCGGGCATAACTCTTGAACCGGTCCGTAGGATCGGGCAGATCTTTCCATCCGGCTTGATCGGCGTAAAGTTGCTCACTCATCTCCCAAAAGGCATCCTGGTACCCGGCGCAAACTGCCGCTTCTGACGCTTTCTGGGCGTTAGGATGGATGCCGGTCAGCGGAAATTGGCGGTAGACCAGGCGGGCTTTGCCGGTATCCACATATTGCTTGATCAGGTCTGGGATCACCTCACGGGCGACCGCACCACAGGCCGGTCACTGATAGTCCGCGAATTCGGTGATCACCACCGGTGCATCGGCTTTCCCCAAGCTGCGGTAGCTATCGGCAGGGACCTCCTGGGTGGGAGCCTGTCCACCGGCCAGGGCGAATTCGATCTGTTGCCGGAAAGCGGAGAAAGGTTGTGCACCGGAGAGGGCGACTCCGTTGATGCGGAAAGCGGGCGTGCCCCGCACACCGGCATTCATGCCCTCCTGCAGGTCGGCGGTAACCTTGTCGGCATATTTTCCTCCGTCCAGACAGGCGTTGAACCGGTCCTGATCTACGCCCAGCTCGGCGGCCAGTTGTTTGAAAATGTCGACGGCGTCGTCTTTGCCGGCCCATTGTTTCTGGGTGGCAAAGAGCTGGTCGTGCATTTCCCAGTAGACCCCTTGTTCGCCGGCGCATTCGGCGGCTTCGGCGGCTTTTTGGGCTTGGGGATGGATTGAATGCAGCGGGAAGTTTTTAAAGATGTACTGCACTTTCCCCGTCTTTACATAGGTGTCTATGATTTGGGGGTACGTCTCACGGACGTACTTGGCGCAGTAAGGTCACTGGAAGTCGGAATACTCAATAATCGTCACCGGCGCGTCGGGTGAACCCTGGACATTCCAGTTCTCCGACTGCTCCGGTGGCGGTACTTCGGTCGGCCGGTCGGGTGCGGTGGCTTGGGGTTTGGTCGTGGGAGCGGTTTCCTCAACCGAAGTAACCGTCGCTGCCGGTTTCTCGGTGGTGCCGGCCGGTTTGCTTGTTGCCGGTGTGGTCGCCGTTGGCCCACAGGCGGCCAGCAGCACGGCCAGCACAATGATTCCAATCAGTGCGTACTTTTTCATATCTACCCTCGTTCAGTTTTTTCCGATTTGCACGCCGATAGATCCGCGCCGGGTCTGTTCCAGCAATGCAGCGTGAAAAGCCTCCAGGTCGGAGGCATCCAGGGCGGCATCCACCAGCGATTCCGCTTGTTCTGCCGTCAGGTTGCTCAGTTCAACATCCAGGTTGATGGGCAAGGCTCCGAACCTGTGCCACAGGATGCGGCGCAAAATGGCCTGAGATGCTTGCCTCTTGCCTCGCTCCTCTCCTTGTTGCAGCCCTTGTTGCAGCCCTTGTTGTAGCCCTTGTTGTAGCCCTTGCTCCAATTGCTCTTCCAACCAATCTTCGATAAACGTTGCTTCCCGCATCATCTCCACCTCCTCCCGGAAGAAACGCCACAAAAAGTTCTTGTCAAAGAACCGGGCGCCGATGGTCACCGCGCAGGCCAACAGGTCGGCCCGTTTGCGCCGATCCTCTTCTTGCAAGATCAAGGTGCGTTCCTCGGCCAGCACCGTCTCATCGGGCTTGTCCACCAGCAACACTAATAAGGGAGCCAGCTCAGGCCAATGCCCGCTCCGGATCTCGTCGGCGTATTCCCACAAGGGGATAACTTCATACTCGAAGCTGGTCACAACCTGCTCCCCCAGTTGCACCCGGTAGGTGCGGGGCAGGGGAGCACGACGCGGAGCCAGGTAGATGACCAGGCTCACCACCGGCATCTGAAACTGGCGGGTGAGCAAAGCCGAATAGATGAATACCCGTTCCGGCACACTGCTTTCGTGGCGGGTCTGGAATTCAATGTGCAGGAGTTTCTCCCGGCCTCCGTCGTCCAGCCGGTGGACGAAATCTACCCGCTCTTCGGGCAAGGCCAACTCTACGTTTTCCAATGTGCCCAGCAACCGTACCGACGCCGACGGCGCAGCCAATTCCAGGAACCGTTCCGGGTAGTTGCGGGCCAACACCTTGAGCACCCGGTCAAAAATGTTGATACTCGGTGTCATGTTGACCTCAGACTTACCCTCCGCAGGCGCAACGAATTGCTGACAACAAAGATGCTGCTAAAGGCCATGGCCCCGGCGGCCAAAACCGGATGCAGGCGGATGCCAAAGGCGGGATAGAACACCCCCGCCGCCAGTGGGATCAAGATGACGTTGTAAAAGAAGGCCCAGAACAGGTTCTGCTTGATGGTCCGCATTGTCGCCCGGCTGAGAGCGATGGCTTTGGGCACGCCCCGCAAGTCGCCGCTCATCAGCGTTATGTCGGCGGCGGCCATCGCCACATCGGCTCCTGTGCCGATGGCGATGCCCACATCGGCCAGGGCCAGGGCGGGCGCATCGTTGACCCCGTCGCCGACCATGCCCACTACGCCCTCTTTTTGGAACGCTTTGACCTGCTCTGCCTTGTCGCCGGGCAGCACCTCCGCCACGATGCGGTCTACCCCCACCTGCCGCCCGATCACCTCGGCGGTGCGTCGGTTGTCGCCGGTGAGCATGACCACCTGCAGGCCCAGGGCGTGCATCTGACCGATGGCCTCAGCGGATCCTTCTTTGACCGTATCGGCCACGGCAACGACGCCCACCGCCCGGCCATCCACGGCAACCAGCATGGCCGTTTTGGCTTGCTCCTCCAGGCGGGTCAGGGCCTCCTCCAGCCCGGCCAGGTCCACCCCCCGGCTTTCCAGCAGCCGCCGGGAGCCGACCAGCACCCGCCGTCCCTCCACCGTGGCCGTGATGCCCTGCCCGGCCATTGCCTCGAACCCCTGCGGCTCGGCCAGGCTCAGCCCCCGTTCCTGGGCCGCCCGCACCATCGCCTCGCCCAGGGGATGCTCCGACCCCTGCTCCGCCGATGCCGCCAAGCGCAGCAACTCCTCTTCGGTCATTCGCCCATCGGCCGTTGCAACCACATCGGTTACGGACGGTTCACCCTGGGTGATCGTCCCCGTTTTGTCCAGGATGATGGTGGTCAGCTCATGGGCGCGTTCCAGAGCCTCGCTGTTCTTGAAGAGGATGCCCTGTTCTGCCCCTTTGCCCGTACCGACCATCACCGCCGTCGGCGTTGCCAGGCCCAAAGCGCAGGGGCAGGCGATGACCAAAACGGCGATGGCAAAGAGCAGGCTTTCCGTAAAGCCTACGCCGACGATCAGCCAGGCCAGGAATGTGACCGCGGCGATGGCGATCACCGCCGGGACAAAGACCGCCGACACCCGGTCGGCCAGCCGCTGGATGGGTGCTTTGGAACCCTGGGCTTCTTCCACCAAGCGGATGATCTGGGCCAGGGCGGTCTGCGCGCCGACGCGGGTTGCTTCAAACTTGAGCAGGCCCTGCTTGTTGATGGTCCCGCCCACCACTTCGTCGCCCGGCTTTTTGTCCACCGGCAGGCTCTCGCCGGTGAGCAGCGATTCGTCCACCGCCGAATGCCCCTCGACGACGATGCCGTCCACCGCCAGTCGCTCTCCGGGGCGGACGACGACAATATCGCCCGGCCGGACCGTTTCGACGGGGACATCCATCTCGACGCCGTCGCGCACCACGCGGGCCGTCTTGGGGCGCAGGCCCATCAGCTTCTTGATCGCCTCCGAGGTGCGCCCTTTGGCCCGCGCTTCCAGCATCTTGCCCAGTTTGATGAGGGTGATGATCAGGGCCGAGGTCTCGAAATAGACGTGCCCGCTCAGGCCGGGGAAGAGGAGCACGGCCAGGCTGTAGAAATAGGCCGCCGATGACCCCATCGCCACCAGCACGTCCATATTGGCCGAACCGGCCCGCAGGCTCTTGTAGCCGCCGACATAGTAATCCCAACCGACATAGAACTGAACCGGCGTGGCCAGGGCCAAAAAGAGCCAATTGACCCACGGTGCATCGGCCCAGGCCCCCAGCAGGCCGAAATCGCGGCCCATGCTCAGGAGGAACAGAGGCAGGGAAAAGGCCACCCCCACCCAGAACTTGCGGGTTTGGTCGCGGATCTCGGCCTCGCGGGCTTCCCGTTCCACGTCCTCGGCGGCTTCTTCCTCCCCGGCGGCGATGACGTCATAGCCCGCGTCGCGGATGGCCTGTCGGATGGCCGCCAAGCTCGCTACGCCGGGCAGGTACTCAATGTTGACCCGTTCGCCGGCGAGGTCGACACCGACGGCCACTACACCGTCCAACTTTTTTAAAGTGCGTTCAACGGTACTTGCGCATTCGGCATCGGGGCCGTCGGCCCGCATCATGCCGGTAATCGGCAATTCTACCTTTGCGGTCGGAACATCATACCCGATATTGCGAATTAGGGCAAGAAAATCATCCTCTTTGACAAGGGCGGGATCGTATATCACCGATGCCTTTTCGGTCGCCAGGTTGACCGCCGCAGATTCCACGCCCTCCAGCCGCTTCAGGTTCCGCTCCACCGTCAGCGAGCAGTTGGCGCAGGTCATGCCGGTTACCGGCAGGGTAATCTGTTTTGTCTCGGCCATGGTTGATCACCGGGGCGGATAGCCCGCTTCGGCCAATGCATCTTTGAGTGCGGTTAGGGCAGCATCGTCCTCGACGTTGAACGTTGCCGTCTTGGCTTCCACGTCGCCGCCGACGAATTCCACTCCGTCCACAAAGCCACTTTCCCGCTTGATGGTCATGATGCAGTGGTGGCAGCTGATATTAGGAATGTGCAAAGTTACTCGCTCCATCTTTTTTGCTCCTTTTTCTGTTTTTTAAATCTTGCTCGTCGCGTCGAACACCTGCAAAATCTCGTCAATGACCCGTTGCCGCTCGGCAGGATCGTCGCCCTGGATGGCAGTGGTGACGCAGGTTTGCAGGTGGCGCTTCAGGATCAGGCTGTTCACCTTTTCCAGTGCTCGTTGCACGGCCAGAATTTGGTTGATGATGTCAATGCAGTAGGCATCCTCTTCCACCATTCGTTGGATGCCGCGCACATGGCCTTCAATACTTTTCAGGCGGTTGACGATCTGAACCCGGTGTCCTTCGGCCATTTTCCCGACTCCTTTTCTGTCTCCTCCATCGTACCCCCTCCCCTGGGGGGTGGGGTGCAGCGAGTGTATCACACCTCTCGGGTTTTGTCAAGGGAGTGCTTGCCGTCTTGCAGGGCAAGTGCTTCTTCGTCCCTGCTGCCGGTTTCACCGCAGGGACACCGAGGGCAAAGCGCAAGACCGACCGTTCTTTGGCAGACCCTGCGTTTCGTGAAATTTTGTAGACGCACTTGCCCCGTCTCGTCACATTCCTGACTTTGTCAAAGCTCCGTTTTCGTGATACACTGGGCTTGAAAAAGTTGACCAATCCCCATGACCGCTTCTTGACAGTTGCTCTCCCGGCGGGAGATCGCTCAAAGGAGATGACCTAATGGCGGCCGCGGCCGAAGAATGGACAGAACGGGGATTGGATGGCAGCAAGGGATATACGAGGGCTTGCCGACCGGTTTGAACCAAGTCTGGAGCCCCGCTTTGGCAGCGGAGGCTTGCGCCCTTTGCCCGAAATCGCCCGCATCCCGGATGCGAACGCCTTGCAAGCAATGCATTGGGGCATCAAGAGCGCGCAATCACCGGAGAAGCTGCATCGCATCTACCAGAATCAGCCAATACTGTGAAGATTCTCTTTATCACCGGCGAATTTCCGCCCATGCAGGGCGGCGTAGGCGATTACACCCGCGAGCTGGGTCTGGCCCTGGCCGACCTGGGCTGTTCCGTCCACGTTGCCGCTCCCATCCAGGCCGGGCCGGTCAAGGGCTTGACCGTCCACCCCCTCGTTGAGCGGTGGGGCTGGGGTAGCCAACGCATCCTGTTGGACTTGGTCCGCCGGGAACGGCCCGATGTAGTCCACATCCAGTACCAGGCGGCAGCTTATGGTCTGCACCCCGCCATCAATTTTTGGCCTTGGCGGATGCGCCGTCTGAAGGCCGACCGCCCCCGCGCCGTCGTCACCTTTCACGACCTGCGCGTGCCCTACCTTTTTCCCAAAGCCGGCCCCCTGCGCCTCTGGGTGGTGCATGAACTGGCCCGCCGTAGCGACGCCGCCATCGTCACCAACCGTGCCGACTTTGAAGCCCTTTCCCGCGCTTTGGGCCACCCCCCTGCCCTGATCCCCATCGGCTCTAACATCAAACCCACGCTCCCGGCGGACTATGACCGCATCGCCTGGCGCGCCCGCTGGGGCGTCGGCCCCGATGACCTGCTGCTCTGTTTCTTCGGCTTTATCAACGACCGCAAAGGTGTAGACGTGTTGCTCCGCGCCCTCGCCGCCGATACCCTCGCCCCGCGCCGTCCTTTGCTCCTGTTCATCGGCGGCCAGACCGGCGCCAGCGACCCGACCAACGTCGCTTACCTAGAGCGCATCAAGCGACTTATTGCCGACCTGGGCTTGGAGAAACGCATCCGGTGGACCGGCTACTTGCCCGATAAGGAGGTCTCGGCCTGCTTTGCCGCCGCCGACCTGTGCGTGCTGCCCTTCCGCGACGGCGTCTCCTTCCTGCACGGCACATTCCACGCTGCCCTGGTCCACGGCGCGGCCATCATCACCACCCACCCCGACCCGCCCCTGCCGGAGCTGAGCCACGGCCAAAACGTCTGGCTTGTCCCGCCGGAGGACCCGGCGGCCCTGGCATCGGCCATCTCCCGCCTGGCCGATGACCCGGCCCTGCGCCGCACCCTCGGCACAGGGGCCAAAACCCTTTCCCGGCAATTCCGCTGGGAACGGATCGCCGCCGACACCCTGGCTCTTTACCGAACGCTGCTATCCTCTGCATCCTCCTGAACCGGGCAGTTTATCGTCAAGAGCGCGGAGAGAGCGCGCAACATCCCTCTCGGCGCACATGCGAAAACCTCGGGGCGTCCCCGAATTGGGCGCGAATACGCGAATCCGCGCGGCCTTATTCGCGGACGGCAGTGCGGGCCACAGTCCACGCCCCGTTGCGCCGGACTGCGACCCGGCGCGAGCAGCCGAGGTTTTCATCCTCGGCGGCGAGCCGAAATTATGTCTTCAGATTGCATCCCGGCGCACGAACCCAACCTTGCCCCCTGGGCAGCCTGCTAACGGCGCAGCCAGCGCACGCTGTTGGAACGGCATTGAGGGCAAATCCGTTCTTCAATCCGGAAAACGTCGGACCAGCGGTGGCCGCAGCGCAGGCACACATAATCGGCGGGCCGGCCGATGTCGCGGGGGCGCGGGTTGCGGGGGCTGGGCACGCGGGCCGAAGCCAGCACCCGGCGAGTCTTTTCCACCTCCTCCGGGGTGACGCTCCGGCGTTTCTCCTCTACCGCGATCATGATCTGCTGCCAACGCGCCCCTTCGGCAGCGGAGCACCATTCCAATTGCAGGCGGTCGGGGCGCAGCCCGGCCTTTTCCAGGCCGTCCCACAGGCCGTCCATGCGGCGGGTGGTGTTGCGGTTGGCGTCAATGTAGTGACAATCCACATAGTGGCAGCCGGAGACGAGGACCACCGGCGCACCCTTTTTGAAGGCGTACCACACAAAGTCGGGGCTGACGCGCCCGGAGCACATGGTCCGAATGATGCGAGCATTGGGCGGATAGGCCAGGCGGGCCACACCGGCCGTATCGGCCCCGGCATAGGAGCACCAGTTACAGGCAAAGGTGACGATCTTTTCCAGGGGGTCTTGCTCCAGGATGGCGTCAATCTGGGCGTAGATGGCCTGATCGGAGAAGTGACGCATCTCTATCGCGTCAAATTTGCATTCGGCGGCACAGGTCCCGCACCCGGCGCAGGCTGCGCTGACCACGCGGGCCACCTGTTTCTTTTCCCAAAGGATGGCCCCAAAGGGACAGACGGCGGCGCACTGGCCGCACTTTTTGCACTTGGCCTCATCCACCACGGCGGTGATGGCCTCCACCCGCAGTTTGCTCTTGTTCAGCAAGATGTTGACGTGAGAGGCTGCCGCGCTGGCCTGGGTGACGCTTTCGCGCACATCTTTGGGGCTTTCGGCGGCCCCGGCGATAAAGACGCCTTTGGTCGGCGTATCCACCGGGCGCAGTTTGGCGTGGGCCTCCTTCAAAAAGCCGCTGGGCGATTTGGAAAGGCCGACCATGCGTCGGATCGTCTCGGTGTCGGTCGCCGGGGTGGCCCCTACGGCCAGGACGAGCATATCGAATTCGTGTTCTTCCAAGCGGTTGGCCGTGGTGTTTTCGACGGTGACGTGCAGGTTGCCGGTGGTCGGGTCCTCGCGGACCTCGCCGGGCAGGCCACGGATGTAGCGCACGCCGCTGCTGCGGGAACGCATCAGCAATTCCTCAAACCCCTTGCCAAAGGCCCGCAGGTCCATGTAAAACACCGAGACCTCGCTATCCGGATAGTTATCGCGCAGGTACTGGGCCGCCTTGATGGTGTTCATGCAACAGATGTTGGAACAGTAGGGGTTGCCCCGTTCCGGGTCCTGGGTCCGCGAGCCGACGCACTGGATGAAGCCGATGCGCTTAGGGGGCTTCAGGTCACCGGGGCGGGCCAGATGGCCTTCCAGAGGACCGCCGGTGGAGATCAGCCGCTCCAATTCCATGCTGGTAATGACATTGGGGAAACGGGCATAGCCGTATTCATCCAGGGCGGTGGGGTCATAGACATCCATGCCGGTTGCGACGATGATGGCCCCTACCTCCAGGTCCAGCAGTTCGTCCTCCATGTCAAAGTCAATACAGTTCTTTTCGCAGGCTTCGATGCACTTGCCGCAGGCGATGGGGTTCTGACCCAAGCACTCTTCGCGGTTGATGATATAGGCCGAGGGCACGGCCTGGGGGAAGGGGATGTAGGCCGCCCGGCGGGTGGCCAGGCCCATCTGGAATTCATCGGGGACGACAACAGGGCAGACGGCGGCGCAATCGCCGCAAGCGGTGCATTCGTCTTCAATCACATAGCGGGCCTTTTTCCGCACCCGCACCTTGAAATTGCCCACATAGCCGGAAACGTCCTCTACCTCGGCGTAGGTCAACAGTTCAATGTTGGGATGCCGACCGACATCCATCATTTTAGGGCCGAGAATTCAGGCACTACAGTCCATCGTGGGGAAGGTCTCGTCCAACTGCGCCATCCTTCCCCCGATGGACGGTTCGCGCTCCACCAGATAAACGGGATAATTGGCGTTCGCCAGTTCCAGAGCGGCCCGGATGCCGGTGATGCCCGCGCCGACGACCAGGGTGGCGGGATTGATGGGCACCTTGTTGACGCTCAACGCCTGGTGATGACGCACCCTGGCGACGGCGGCCTCGACAAGGGCTTTGGCCTTCTCGGTAGCCTCCTCCTTATCGTCATGCACCCACGAACACTGCTCCCGGATGTTGGCCTGCTCGAAGAAATAGGGGTTGAGCCCCGCTTCGGACAGG
>CAZQKE010000054.1:0-7283 GCA_964593865.1 uncultured Anaerolineaceae bacterium
ACTCCCCTGAAAAAAGGTCTTGACCCAAGGATTTTGCACCGCAGAGGCGCAGAGTTCACCGAGGAACGGCAAGATTCATACGCTTTCTCTCTGCGCTCTCGGCGTCTCCGCGGTGAGTCCCAGGTTTTTTCAGTGGACTCAAGGAATGCTTTCGGCGTAGATACGGGCCAAAGACGGTATCCGTCGATGTTTGTTGCAGCATCCAGGGCCTCCTGGGCCGACCTCCGGTTGTAGTAATCCGTCGGTATGCCTTCTACAAAGCCGTTCGGGTAGCGTTTCGTATTGCAGGTCCAAACGCGCTCGCTCCAAGTCGCGTTTAGCCTGGGCCGGCCGGTCCTTTGCGCGGTTCATCAGGCGATCTCCTTTGACGGGATTATACAGCACCGGCGGTGATGCGGCAAGTCGGCGCCAGGCCCCCAAGCCCCTAGAACCGCTTCGGGAACCTGTCAGTCCCGGTCCGGAGGAGCGGTGGATGCCGATGATAGAGATGGGGCGTGGTGGTCCTGGCTGCCATCGGTCACGCTGCCCATCGGTTCGGTTTCATAGCCCAAAGCTTTCATCGTCGGTTCAAGCAGCGGCCAGACGCGGGCGATGGCTTCGGGGGCTTCATCACGCCATTTGTCCATGCGCGGGCGGGAGACGGCGTTCACGACCGGCAGTCCTTTTTGGAATTCAAAGAAGGGGTCGCTGGCGATCCGACAGAAATCGCAGATCCGTTGCAGCGTCGGCAGCGGGTCGGTCACCAGGTCCTCATAGCGGACCGTCATCATCCTCCCTTCCGCCTCCCAATCGTCCCGGTAGGCCAGCACGGCCTGATTGCAGGCCACCCACTGGTGGGCACAGACGACCTCCAAAGGGCTGTCAACCAGGTCCTGCCAGCCGGGGATGAGGGTGAATTTCCAAGTGCGGCCCGCATAACCTTTGATGTGCAAGGGCAAGGGAACCTGATACCCCGCCTCCCGCCGGAAGTGTCTCCAACCCTCCATCAGGGAGTAGGTGTTGGCCCGGCCATCGCGGATGAGGTAGAGGAAAAGGGCATCGGGAAAGATCTCGCGCAGGAAAGGCAAACGCAGGCAGTTTTCCGGCGTTTTTTCCAAGAGGCGGATGGAGCGTTCCCGCCCCAATATGCTCCGTAGGTCGTTTGTTATCCGCACCAGGGATTGCACGGCGTGCAAGCTGGCATGTTGGAAACGATTGGCCGTGCGGGCCGTGCTGCTGACGTTGACGGCTCCTTTGCCGCCGCGAATCCGTTGCCAAAGGGGGTTACGGCGAATGGCACTTCGGATGCGGTTCGTCCGCCGCCAGAGCCGCCCGGAAGCCGCTCCCCGTTCAAATTCGCGGAGAATGGCCTCCTTCGACTCCGGTGTGACATCCCGGGCATCCAAGGAGCCATCTCGCCACCCCTTTTTGCTGGGGGGGTGGTACTTTTCCCAGATCGGTCCGCCCTCATAGCCGGTTGAGTGCAGTTCCGGCGATTCGGAGAGGATGTTGAACAGGAGGGTTGTGCCCGACCTGGGACAACCGATGATGAACACGGGATTGACGATCATGATGCTGCCCTTTCTAGGACGCTATCGTACAAAGCCAACAGTTTGGTCTCCTCGGTGCGCCAGTTGAACCGACGGCGCACCAGAGCGTGTCCGGCGTCGCCCAGACGCCGGGCCAGGTCCGGTGAGTTGAGTAGCCGCAGGATCGCCTCGGCGTGGGCCTGGGGATCGTCGGCCTGCACCAGGTAGCCGTTTTCCCCGCTGCGGACAAAGGGCCGCGTGGAGGGCAGATCGCTGCTGACGATGGGCAGGCGGTAGGCCATGTACTCGAACAGTTTGGTGGGAATGTTTTTGGCGTTCTTGGGCACGTTCTGCCAGGCCACCCAACCCACGGCAGCCTGGGTCAAATAGTCGCCAACCCGGTCAAAGGGCACGCGCCCGGTGAGGGTCACGGCTTGGGCGATGCCGTACCGCTCAATGTCCGCTTCAACCTCTTGGCGCAAGCCGGTCGGGGTGTAAGGCCCGACCAGCAAGAGTCGGGCGTCGGGCCGTTGCTCCAAAACCCAGTGAAAAGCCCGGATCATGAGGGCGGTCCCCCGGTTGCGCTCGTGACCGCCCAGGTGCAGGACCACCGGCGGGCGGTCGGTCAGATTCCGGGTAGCCGCATCCCCGGCGGCGACCAGGGAGGGCAACGGGTAGTTGAACAGGGTTGTTTTGGGGCAATCCAGCCGGGCAAAGGAAGCGGCGATCTGGTCGTCGGCAAAAATGAGGGCACTTTGCAAACGGGCCAGGAGCGGTTCCGCCCGGCGAAAGATCCAAGCCAGGGGATAGCGCACCCAGGCGGGCATATAGTCCTTGACCTGGATGAAATCGGCATAAACCTCGTGAACGTCATAGACGGTCGGCTTGCCGGTTAGCAGGCGCAGGAAGGGCGTGACCAGGAGCAGTTCCGGGTCGTGAAAGTGATAGATGTCGGCCTGGGTGGCGCGGGCCAGGCGGAACAGGTTCAGCCACAGGCGGGGCCGTTGCCAACGGGGGACACGGGGCAGCCCGATGATGCGCACCCCATCCCGGATTTCGTCCCGGTCGTGGACGGCGATGAGGGTCACGTCGTATCCGGCCCGCTGCAGGCTGCGGGCCTCCCGGTAGAACACGCGGTTGTCCAGGGCAATGTGGACGCTGGAGAGGATGCAGACTTTCATAAACGGTTCAACCCTCCCATTGGGCGTACAGCCCGATCAGGTTGATGCTCTCGCGTTCCCAGGTAAAGACCTGGGCGGCGCGGGCCGTGTTGGCGCGGGCGCGGGCGTACCGCCGGGGGTCGTCTAGCAGGCGGCGCAGAGCGGCGGCGACGGCGGTGGGGTCTTCCGGGTCTACGATCTCGCCCACTTGGTATTCTTGCACCACGCGCCGGATTTCGGGTAGGTCGCTCCCCACTACAGGGATACCGGCCTGCATGTATTCGAACAGTTTGTTGGGCAGGGCAAAATAGTAGCTGCGGCAGGTATTCTGGATGAGTGCCAGTCCTACGTCTGCGGAGGCGGTGTGGGCCGGTAGTTCGGCCAGGGGGACTTTGCCGGGCAGGTACATGCGCGGCCATGCGCCTTCGGCGACCTGTGCCCGATACTTTTCCAACCATGCTCCATTCCCCAGGATTACACCGGCCACGTTGGGCAATTGCCGCACGGCGGCGGCCATCGTTTCCAATCCCCGTCCGGCGGCTACGGCCCCCTGGTACAGCACGATCTTTTGGTCGGCGGGGATCCCCAGTTTGCGGCGCAGCAGATCGGTGCGGGGGATCTCTTTTCTCGGAGGGCAGTTCCGCACCACGACCGGACGGGGAATGCGGTACAGCCGCACCAGTTCGTCGGCGATGCCGTCGCAGACGGTGATCACGGCGTCGGTGCGGCGGATAAAGACCCGTTCGGGCCAGGGCCACAGGCGGCGATAGACACCTGCCAATCGGGTGCTGCCAAAGTTGCGCCCCGTTTCCAACTCATGGGCGTCATAGACCAACCGCGCACCGGACCGCCGGGCGGCCAGCCAGGCGATGGGCAACGGTTTGGCATCGTGGGCGTGGACGGCGTGGGGCTGCTCGTGAAGCAGAATCGGCAGGACGCGGGCTGCAAATTCCAGGTATTTGGCCAGGGGGGCGAAACCCCCACCCCGCAGGCGGCGACTCTTGAGCCGCATCCGCCGGATGTGGTAGCCGGACCGGACTTCCTCCTGGGGCAACCCGGCATCCCACAGGGCGTACACGGTCACATCGTGACCGGCAGCAGCCAGCGAAGCCGCTTCCTTGTGGACGCGGGCATCGTGGATAAAATTGTTGAGCAGAAGCATGGCGATCTTCAATCTCGTCCCTCCTGCCAGCGACTCAGGATAGAGAGTATTTCTCGGTAAAGGGCCGTCCAAAGGCCGTCGTCGTCCGAGGCCGCGGGGTGCCACAACAGGGTAAACGTGCCCTCAACCCGGCGGCAACGACGTGCTAGAGACAGGATCCGATCCCGGGCCCGGTCGGGCGTCAGACGGCGATAGCCCCGCAGGGTTCTGTCCATCACTATCGGAGGATATTCGCGCAGGTCCATCTCGCGGTTTTGCTGCACATCAAAAGGACGGAAAGGGTGGCACGTGCCACAGCGAAAGCCTTCGTGGTCGGCGTAGCCCAGCGTTGAGTCATGGGCCAGGCCCACTCTCTCCCCATCTCGCCAGGTATCGGGAACCCGGAAGCGGAGGTAGTGCTGCCGCCCGCCGTAATCCGTCCGGCCCAAGATGGCGTCCAGCCGCGCCTTTTCCCGCGCCAGCCGCTCCGGGTCGCCCAGGGTGTGATACCCTGGGTGAAGGCCGATTTCAAATCCCCGGGCATCCAGGCGTTTGAGGAGTGAGCGGACGGGGGGGCGGGCAGGGTCGTAGCCGCTGTCGTAAGGGGCAGGGTCGGCAGCCATGAAGTAAAAGACCGCTTTGAGGTTGTGCCGGGCGGCCAAGTCGGCCAGGTCGGCGACGGCCTTCAGCTCGGCGGTGTGGGCCGGACGCAGGGTCTGGGTCACCAGGGCAGAGAGAGTCCGTCGGGCCTGGGATAGGCTGCGCCGTTTGAGCAGGTCGCCGCCCAAGACGCGCATCCCTTGCTTCCAGGTGGGGAAGGGCCGGACGTGATCTATGTCGTGGCTCAGACGGACGGCAAAGTGCCGCGGGCGGGGTTCACGGCGGGGGGACAGGGCGGCCAGCCAGGCACGCAGCAGCAGGGCGTATTCGTCCACGATAGGGCGCAGCAGAAACCCTTGTTTGTAAGCTACGCCGGCAACGGCAGGGAAACGACCATGTTCGTCGCGGCTAGGAACGACGGTCTCTTCCCAACGGGAGAGCATGAAAAAGGCGGCGGCGATCAGGTCGGCGTACAGGATGAGGCCCCCGCCGTCACGGCGGGCGACCAGAGGGCGAGCCGTTCTCCTCCGGCCCGCACCCCAAAAAAGGATGGGGATGGATTCCGCCAAAGGTGAAGGGGCATCCGCCGGGAAAGCCTGTTCCGGTGGCAGAGTGTCAAGCGTACCGGGAGGACGTTGCAGCAGGCGATCAAAGGCATCCTGGGCGCAAGGGATCACGACCACGCCCCGAAAGGAGGCCGGAGCATGGGCCGGGTCGCCGTACCACAAGGGGACATCTGCCGGATCAAACCCGGCACGGTAGAGGAGCTGCCGCCAGCCATAGGCAACCGCTTCCGGGGTAAGGGGCGGTGGTAGTTCTCGGTGACCGATCAAGATGGCTTCGGAAGTCATGGTTGCCCGATCCCGACAGCAGTGTAACCCAACGCGGCGGCGGTCTCGGCGGCAAAGGCAGGCAGGTCTTGCTCAACGGCCGCTTGGTCGGCGGCGGAAAGAGGCGGCAGCCCTTTCTTCTGGGCGTTTAGCTTCTTGGAAAGGATGGCCTTTATGCGGCGCGACGGCGGCACAGGCGCGCCGACAAAGGCAAAAAGGCGGCGCAACGTCTCCGGCTGCGCGGCAAACAGATCCTCGGCGCGCAAGCGGAGGATCTGGGACGGCGGCAGCGAGGCAGCAAAGGTCAAGATCCAACGGTTGGTTTCATCCCAAAGCCACAGGTTCTTCTGGACGGGGGTGTAGGCGTGCCAGCGGTCGGCGTGCAGTGTGCCGGGACGCGGGGTGATGCGGCTCTCGTCGCGGTGATGCCCGGTGTACCAGCCCCGTTGCAGGCCGGAACGGACGACGTCGGCGGGATGGCGGGTGAGGTGGATGAAGCGGACGGTGGGCAGGGCGCGCAAAATGGCAGGTGCCAAAAAAGTGACTTGGGGGCTTGTTTCGGCATAGCCCCGTCCGCAGGAGAGGGCGTAGCTCAGGAGATCTTGTCGGACGGTGACAAAAGCGGCGGTCAGAATCTCATCGGCAGGCGATTGCCGGTCGTACAAGTAGGCCAAGCGGGAGAGGGCGAACAGTTTGGGTCGCGGTTCGTGATAGGCAAAGAGGTTGTCGGTCAATCCCAGCAAGGCGGCCAGGGTCTTGGTTCCGGCGCGGCCGGTGGAAAGGACAAAGAGGCAAGGATGGCTATCATCAAAAGCCGAAAGGCGTCGGCGATGCAACAACCGGTAGCGCAGGCGGTGGTACACCTGACGCGGGGTGAGATCGGGCAGGATGCGGAGACGAGAGCCAAAAGAGGCACTCATGGGACGGCATCTCCTCCTCGTTCGTCTAGGTAGGGGGCCAGGATGGCGCCCATGCGCCGGGCAAAGATGTCGGCATCAAAGTTGGAGGCGACATGGTGTTGCAGTTCGGCACGCAGCGACGCGACGGCGGCCTGATCCAGGGACTCCAAGCGGTCGAGGATGGCAGGGACCTGGCTCAGGTCCCGATAGCGTAGTTCGGAGATGGGCACGATTTCGCGCTGGCCGCCCGAATCGTGGACGATGGGCAAGCAACCGGCAGCGATGGCTTGCACGGCGGTAATGCCAAAAGGTTCGTTGATCAGGCTGTGCAAAAAGTACTTGGAGCCTTGCAGAAGGGAAAGCATTTCCTCAAAGGGAGCGTCGGGGTGCAGATGGACATTGCCCAGCCGGTGCTCCTCTACGTAGCGACGGCATTGTTGGTAGTAGGGACTGTTGTTGGCAAAACCGACGATGTGGAAAGGCAGGTGAGGCAGATTCTCGGCCAACCGGATCTGCTCTAATTGGCGTTTATCGGGGGTGAAACGCCCCACGGAGACCACCGCCGGAGTGCGAACCCGGTCCCCGGCACGGAAGCGGGCCGTATCCACCGGCGGGTAGACGATGGGCAAATCGGCGGGGAGATCGTAGACTTGATGCAAGGCGTCACAGGTGAATCGAGTCATGCACACGATGGCGTGGTCCGGATGTGGTTTGCTCCAACGGTACAGCGGGCGTAGGATCGCCCGCTGGATGCCCAAGCGGGACCAGGGCGAAAGGCGATTCTCCGGCAGGTGGATGCTGGCTCCTTCCGCCAGCAGGCGGGCTTTGCGCGGAAAGAACATATAGGTCAGCACCTGTTTGTTCCTCGGCAGGAAAATCAAGCTGTTGCCGGTATTGATCAAGAGGTCGTATTTCCGACCGTACAGCCGTAAAGCAGCATTGAACAGCACCGTGATAGAGTCCACCGGCAGGCCGGGGAGGCGCGGCAACAGCCGAAAGTGCACCTGCAGGGAACGGCCGTACTTGTCCATCACCTGGACCGGGTCAAAGGCCAAGCGGGTGGTCAAAATGTCAGGGACGATCCCGGCCCGGTTGAGAATGTCCACAATGCCCAAGATGACCCGCAAACGCCCGCCCAGGATGAT
>CAZQKE010000055.1:0-26351 GCA_964593865.1 uncultured Anaerolineaceae bacterium
TGCCGGTGCGCCGCTCCCATCGTGGCAGGTGTAGCAAAAATCATCGCCGGAAAGGGCAGAATAGAGCAACGGCGCGCCGGGGCCGGTGTGCGAACGGTGGCAAGCGGCGCAGGCATCGGTCTGGGCCGTATAGTTGCCGTGTGGGCTGGTTTGGGCCTGTGCCCGGACGATCAACCCTCTCAGGGCAAAGAACAGGGAAAAAACCGCAACCGCAGACCGTTTGTCCATAATGCTTGCCTACCCCAAGTACCAAAAGGGCCGTCGCTCGGATGAAGCGGTTGGCGTCGGGCTTAGCGTCATGGTAGGCGTGGGCAAGGGTGGAGTTTCGCCGGGTGTCGGCGTAGGTGTAGGCGTACCGGCCGGGAGCGGCGTAACAACCGTCGGGGTCGGAGTGAAGGTCGCCGTGGGGGTAGGCGTCAGGGTAACCGTCGGAGTGAGGGTGGCCGTGGGGGTGGGTGTCAGGGTAGCCGTCGGAATGAGGGTGGCCGTGGGGGTGGGTGTCAAGGTAACCGTCGGAGCGGGGGTTGCGGTAGGGGTGGGCGTCGGCATCGGCGTCGGAGTGGGGACCTGCGTCGGCGTAGGAGAAGCGGTCTCGGTCGGCATAAGCGTTGGCGTTGGCGTCGGCGTGAGCGTCGGTGTTGCCGTATCACCGACGGTGGCCGTAGGAGTAGGGGAAGGAGTCCACGTGGGAGTGATGGGCAATGTGGGCGTCAGCACCGGCGTAGGCTTGCTCTCTTGCCCCCCGTCCTGCGCCCGCGTGGTCCACGGATGGCAGGAAGAGCAATCGTAGTTGCTGGTCAGCGGACTACGCCAATATGTCTCCGGGTTGTGAACCTCACCATGGCAGTCCATATAACAGTAACCCGACGTGCTGCTAGAAAGCCCAAAGGCGGAGCTATAGGTATAAGTCGTCCCCCCCACGGTCAAGCCGATTGAGAGATTGGTGACACCATAGACCAGGTTGATCAAACCCGGTTCGGCGGCATCGGTGGCATAGTGGACATCATGGCAATGGATACAGGACGCCTGCTCATTGCGCACGTGCCTTCTGTGCAAGCGTCTGAAAGCATTGGTGGACCAAACGATGTCGCTCTCCGAGTGACAGGTCCAACACAGGTCATAATCACTGCTGTTGTAGGGTTCATAATGGGCTTTGGAATATGAACCGTTCAACAGCGAATAGACCGCCGAGCCGTGGCGTTGGTGACAGTGCTGGCAATCATATTGGGCCAGGCCGGGACGATCCAGGCCCACATCATGGTCGGAGCCAACATAAAGCGATTTATCCCAACCGGTGCCGTTGTAGGTAGCCGGGAAGGTTACGCCGGCCGGTGGCGCGCCGTCATGGCAGCGCAAACAAAAGTCGCGGTCGCCGTTGCCGTCGGCCCAGACGGTATAGATGCTGTCGGGATCGCTCAACGGGTTCGCCGCCGAGTTGCGGTGAGGATTGTGGCAGTTGGTGCACTCAACGGCCGAGCCGTTGGCCGCCTGTTCCCCATCGTCCACGTCATGGTGCGAGGCCAGACCGAACTCGCTTTGGATGTCGGTCGCCACCGGCGTACCGTCGTGGCAGGTATAGCAAAAGCCCTCTTCTTCGGCCACATTGTTGGTTCCGCCATCGCTGTCGGCCGGGGCCAACAACGCCCGCTTTTGCGAACCGTGCCCGGTAGCGTGACAACCGCTGCTGCTCCCATCGCCCAAGCAGCCGTAGCCGCCGTTGGTGGATTCGCCGGTGCTGTGGGCCGATGCGCTCCAGGCCCCGCCGCCTTCGATGTCCACCACCGTCTGGCCGCCGGAAAAGGGAGCCAGGTCGCCCGCCGCACCGTCGGCGTCGTGGCAGCTCAAGCAGAAAGGGGCCAACGTCTGGCTGGTGGCCGCCGTCAGGTTGGCCGGGCGGAAAGCACCGGCCCAGGGTTCGGTATAGACGACGCCCGGATTGTCCACATCCCGCAGCTGCAGGTAACCGTCCATGTGGTGGCCGAACTCGGCATGGCACACTTTGCAATCATCATCGGTTAACGTGCCCTGCACGTGATGGCTGCTCCGGCCGAACTCGCCGACCACCGCCCGCCGCCCGCCGACGGGCAGGCCGTCGCCGTTATCCCACGGCGACGAGTGGCAATTGACGCAGCCCGCCGACCAAACAAAACCGTCCTCGGTGAACTGGTCGGCATCGGCACTGTGGGGATGGCATTCGATACAATTCTGACCGCTGTAATCGGTGCTCCCCACGTGACCGGCCCCGCCGGGGTGACCGACCATGGGATAGCCCGGATTGCTGCTGTTGATGTGACAGGTCATGCAGATACGGCTCACCGGCGGGCTGCTCCCATCGTCATACGAATTCGGGCCGGTGGTCGCGGTAAAGACGACCGGCCCTGTGGTCACCGTCGGAGGGCCTTCCAGCACCACCACGTCGCTCTTGATGTTATCCAGGTTGACGGGGTGGCCGTGGGGATCGTGGCACTGAAGGCAAGACAAACGGAAAGGGCCTTCAATGCCCGCCGGCGCCCCGGCATAATCCAGGAAATCCACGTTGGCGTGGGTCGAGACGACGGGGACCGCCGGTGCACCCAGCCCGTTGTGACAGGTTAGGCAAAAGTCGTTGCCGGTCGCCGCCGGGCCGATGAGCGGTGCGCCCAGACCGGTATGCGCCCGGTGGCAGGCGGCACAGGAATCGGTCAGGGCCGTATAATTGCCATGCGGACTTTGGGCCTGAACCACGCCGCTCAGGTTCAGGCCCAGGAGTACAAGCGTTATGAAGAACGATGAAACAATGACGATCCGCTTACCCACAATGCCTTCAAGCAACCAGGCGGAGACCATGTCCGGCGGCATGGTCTCCGCATCTTTTCACTTGTTGTGACAGTCCTGGCACACGCCGCGGTTGTCCAGGCGCAGCAAGGAGCTGCGGGCATCGCCGGTCGGCGTCGTCGTACCATCGGGCCACGGGACGTTATCGGACATATCCCCCATTCTGGCTCCCGTGCCGTGAGGCAAGTGGCAGGTGACGCAGGCCGGGTAAGGCGGCATAAAGTTGCCGTGACTGGAGCTGTGACAGCTGGCGCATCCCAAGTCGTCCTCTATGTTGGTGGCATGACGGAAGGCAAAGATGGCATCGCCCGAATCGGTGTGACCGGATTCGGAGGGAGCGGCTTCCAGGTTCAGCGGTTTGTGGCGGGTGTGGCACTGGGCGCACCAAAGCGTTAGCACGGCGTTGATATAGACACTGCCGACTTGGGAGCCGTGGTCATGGGCATAGGTCCCGTTGACCGTGGTGTAGTACACTTTGCTTGCTTCATCGGGAACGTCTACCCACGCGCTCTGAGTCGTACCGCCGCCGTCATCAAACAGGACGGTGTTTCCGACGTTGTTGCCCTTGAGGATACGATAAGTGGCCGTGCCCCCGGCCCCGGCCCCACCGTGGGGGTTGTGACAGTTGGTACAGGTCAAGGAAACGCCGGTCACGCCGGGATCTGCGGTAGCACTGACGGCCCCATAGCCCCAGACGGTGTTCGACCCTCCGTTATCCTCATGCTTGGATGTCACCGGCAGGGTCTGCGGTCCGGTCAGGTCGGCGTCCATGTAGATGTTGGTAAAGCCGCCGCCCCGCAGCGACCAATTGGTCGGGGTGTAAAGTCCATCGGTGACGTTCGTATCGGCCCCGGTCGCCCCACTGCCGTGGCAAGTGTAACACAAAGCCGGCACATTGCTGAGCAGCAGCTGAGCAGCTGCTGCCGTGTGCGCCCGGTGACAACCGGCGCAGGCGTCGGTGGTAGCCGTATAGTTCCCATGGGGGCCGTTGTCGGCCCACGCCAACCCCGCCGACAGGCACAGAAGCGCCAGCAAGCCAACGGATAGGTACAGCCGGCTCCTCATTTTGGCCTCCTATCCCCACCCCTCCCTCCCCCCGACCGGCGGTCGGGGGGAGGCTAGAGGCAGAAGAGAAGGTCTACCGCTCCCGGTTACTTCTGGTGGCAGACCTCGCAAACGCCCCGGTTATCCAGGCGCAGCAGGGCGCTGTCGCTGGTGTTCGGCCCCTGGGCCATCGCCGTCATGGTCGCTGCCGTGCCGTGGGGCAGGTGGCAAGTCTGGCAAACGACGGTGTCGTTGGTGCCGGTTTCGGCCAGGGGCAAGGTGTAACCGCTCAAGCCGACCGTTTCGGGGTTCACGTTGCCGCCGTAGCTGTAGGACATGTCAATGCGGTGGGTGTAGGTCGAGCCGTCCAGCGTGCTGCCCTGCCCGGCTGCCGTCTTGTGGTATGCGCCGTGGCAGGCAGCGCAGACGTTGCTCTGGCCCGCACCCCACTGCTCGGTGTCATAGTCCTTGGCCGCGCCCTCGTCCACCTGGGCCACCGACACACTCACGCCGTTGATGGTCTCTTTGATGATGCGATAGTTGTTGGAGCCGTGGGGGTCGTGGCAGGAGGCGCAGGTCAAGTTGCCGTCGCTCAAGGCAGTCTGCACACCCCGGTCGGTGGCGCCTTGGCCCCAGGTCTGGTCGGTGGAACCGTCGGCGTCGTGGATGGAGGTGACGGGGTTGCCACCATAGTTGACAAAGCCGCCGCCCAAGAGCGAGGCGTTGTCCGGGGTATTGGCCGCACCGTGGTCCCAGTTGCCGCCGGAGTCATCACGGCTCGAAAGGTAGTACCCATCGTCCACGTTGGTGTTGGCCCCGGAGCCGCTTGAGCCATGGCAAGAGACGCAAAGTGCATAGGTGCTGGATTCAATGAGCAGGGCCGGGCCGGCAGCGGTGTGCGCCCGGTGGCAAGCAGCGCAAGCATCGGTCGTTGCCGTATAGCCGCCGTGGGGGCCACCGTTCGCCGAGGCCAACCCCGTCATCGCCAGCGACAGGACAAGGACCATACCGACAACTACAAACACTCTCTTCATCGCTTACTTCCTCCTTGCAAATGTTTGATAATTCATCTCTATCTCAGTCTGCCTCATGCCGTTCCATCACCGGTCAACTACATCCTTCGCGTTAGACCACCCCCTTTCCTCTCCTCCTGTGACGTCACCCAAAGGCGCGCCCTCCGGCTAGTAGGACCAAACCTGCACGCGTCGGTTCTCCCGGTCGGCGATGTAGAGACGGCCGGAAGCATCCAGGACGATGTCGTTGGGGTAGTTGAACTGCCCGTCGCCCTCACCCCAATCGCCAAAGGTGAACAAAAAGACGGGTTCCAAGCCGGAAACATCGTACACTCTCACGCTTTGTCCTACGGCATCCACCACGTGCAAGCGGTCCCGCTCGTCTATCGCCGCGCCACGGGGCAGGTTCAATGCGCCGTCGCCGCTACCCCTCCCAAAGTTGAACAGGAACTTGCCCTCTTTATCCCAAACCGATACGCGCCCGTTGTTGCCATCGGTGATCAGGATTCGCCCCTGGGAATCGCGCACGGCGACGTTGGGGAAGAGCAGCTGCCCCAACCCTTGGCCGGTTTCGCCAAAGAACTGTTTTTCCGGTTCAAAATTGCGCCATGCCTGCGTGCTCTGTGTCGTCACACCGGCCAACTGGTAGATTCCGTTGTGAGAGCTCCCCACGTCGGTCAACAGCAAGGTCCCTTCCGAATCGATCCGGACACCGAGGAGGGACCAGGCGAAAGGATCGGGCACAGGCAGCGTCTGTTCCTCCGGGTCGTCGGGCAGCCGATAGACAACTTGGCCCTCAAACAGGTCGTAGCTAAAGGTCATCTCCGGATCGGCTTTTTCTACCTGCTCAAACACATATTCGCTCAATGTCAGGTCCGGACCGAGGATGGTGTCCAAGTAATTGCCGTCCCGGTCGTATACAAACAGGGCGTGCTGCAGACGATCAACGACATAGACGCGGCCCTGGGCGTCTGTGTCCAGGTACACGGGTGACCGCTCGCCCGGTTTGGTGCGGGGCGGCGTGAAGGAACCCAGCAGATTACCTTCCGGATCAAAGATCTTGACCTGCCGGTCGCCGGCGGTTTCGGAGACGTACAAACGATCTCCCTGGGGCGAAAGGGCCACCCCCACGGGCTTGTCCACACCGTAGATTGAGAACAGATAGTGCGGCGGGTAGTTCACCTCTACCGGCACGGGCAACAGTTCCGGCAAAGGCGCGGGCCGGGTGAGATAGCGGTAGAACAGAAAGGCCACACAGCACAAGAGCAACAACAGCAGCAACAACAGCAGCAACAGCAATCCGCGCCGCTTTTTCTTTTCCTCTTCTTCCTCCGCCAGAGGGAGAACCTCATCCTCAACGATCAGAGATTCCCCTTCGGCGACAGGTTCCGGAGCCTCGGTCGCCATTTCCCCGGCATTGATGCCGTTTTCGTGGTCCGTTGCGTTGGTTGACATGTTCCCCCTACTGTTGGGCGTCCAGGGTCGCCTGGATACGGCCCACCGCCTGTTGCGCCGCAAAATCGTTCGGGTCCAGCTCATACGCCTGCTGGACGGCAGCCAAAGCTTCCTCCAGCCGGTTCAGCTTCTCATATGTCAGGCCCAATCCCAAAAACGCCGGAGCAAAATCGGGCAGATCGGCGGTTGCTTGTTCCAGATAGGATGTCGCCTGCTCATAATCCCGGTTGCTAAAGGCGGCCATCCCCCGCGCATAGGCCACATATTTGTCCCGGCCCAAAGCTTCGTAGCTCTCAACCATGGCCTGGTAGGCTTCGGCAAAGTCGGGCACAAGGCGCACCGCCTTGCGGAAGCTCTCCAGGGCTTTTTCATGCCGGCCGGTAGCCTGGTAGGCCAAGCCGAGTTGGTACAGGGCATCGGCATCGGTGCGGGTGATTTCCAACGCCGCCAGTAGGACGGGGATGGCATCCTCCGGGCGGCCCAGCTTCATGTAACTCTCACCCAAAAAGTAGTAAGCAGCCTCCAAGGCGGTGTCCATCTTGGCCATGGGCCGGTCTTTGCGCAGGTCCACGAACCGCTCCAGCGGCTCCAACGCCGCTTCCGTCTGCCCCTGGCGAATATAGGCAACACCGATGATCCACTGCGCCCCGTCGTGATCGGGATACAGGTTGATGATCTGCTCCGCCTGGTCAATGGCGTCATCGTAGCGGCCGGCCCGCAAGTAGGCTTCGGCCAACGCCAAACGCAGGTCCGGGTTCTGGGGATCATCCCGCACCGCATCTTCCATCCGCCGGATGCTGAGGTCCAGAGGGGATTGATCCCCCAGGTAGATGTAGCGATCCCAGATGTAATAGCCTCCGAAAGCCACAATCAGCACCACCAGGGCCGCCAGAACAACCCAGATGGCACGCCGGAGGAATGTATCACTCGGTAACCGGCTTGACGACTTGGTCATGAACGCTCGCCCTCTACGGATTGGCTACAATGCCGCCGGGGTGACATCGGCTGCACAGGACATCCTGGTGGCAGTTGTAGCAGATCTGATCGCCGGTGCGACGGTACTCGTCGGCATGGGTGTAGAGCATGTCAGGCGGGTGCCTCAGGCTATGACATGCCTCGTTTTGACAAAAGCCCTTCCCGTGGCACTGATAGCACTCCTCCCGCTCGGCAGGGGTCGTGGTACGGTGCTCAATGGTATAGCGAAAGTCGGCGTGGGAGTCGGGAACACGACCGACGACGACAGGGGCCTCAATGAGCATATCGCTGCCCCGCCCGACGATGGGCACGGTGTGACACAGGTTGCACTTGACGCTGACAACCTCTACCTCTTTGCCTTCGGGGTCCACACGGGCATGTTTACCGTCGTGGCAGCGGAAACAACCGGGGAAGGGAGAGTGCCGCTCGTTGTTGGGATTGGCCTGCCAATCCAGGTTCATATCGGGGAATGTGGTTTCGTCAAAGATCTTTTTCAATTCGTACAGAGCGGCGTTGAGGGTTGCCCGGTCGTTGTTGTACACCTGGGGATAGTTGGTGCGGTAAAATTCGGCCAAACCGTCAATGGCAGCATGGGCTTCTTCTGTGCTCTCGTATTTGGCCGAAAGCACCTCCACCCCTTTGGCCCGGATGTAGGGCAACGTCGCCGAAATCCTGCCGTCGCTGATGGCCCTGTCCACCATCACGTCGGGCGGCGGGATCAGGTGCGCAGCGCGATTGTGACAGTCAATGCAGTCCATCTGTCGTATCTCACCGTTGGCGCGGGCCTCTTCCACAAAGGAGGTCTGGGCCATGGTGAGCATGTCGCGGGCGTAATACTCTTTCAGCGTCCCGTCCTCCTGCTCCGCACCGATCCAGAGAATGACCTGGCGTTGCTCATCGGCAGGAATGTAATAGACGGGGTTCTTGATGTGCCAGTGGATGCCCTCGCTCCCCTCGGAGCTATCCTTCCATCCCCCCATTTTGAGGATGAGGGTTGACTGGACGGGGGTATTGGCCTCATCGTCGTCATGGTGAAGGATCAATTTGATGATGTTATCCTTGAACGCCGTCGGGGTGTGACACTCCTCACACGTTTCCCGCGCCGGGCGCAGGTTCTCGACGGGACTTTTGATCGGCTTCTCATAAGTATCGGTGATGGCATAGTACAGGCTCTTCATGCCGTCCACTTTGGCACGGAGGAAATATTCCACCCCCGCCCCGATATGGCACTCGGCGCAGCTCACGTTGGCATGGGGCGACGCTTCGTAACGGGTGTACACCGACTGCATGGGATGGCACGTCGTGCCGCAAAATTCCGCGCTCTCGGAGTAGGCAACCACCTTGAAGCCGGCGAACAAAAAGCCGACCAGAAGCCCTAGACCGACCAGAGAGGCCAGAAACAGATTGCGCCGATCCCGCGCCCGGCTGAGATCAATGGTAATGCGCGGCCAATGCCAGCGACGGCGTTTCTTTTTCTCCTTCTTTGCCGGAGTCGACTCCGCTACTGCGCCTTTTCCGTTCAAAGCTTTAAACAGATTCATCTCCTATTCCCCAACACAACCAGCCGGCCCTGCCTGCCCACCGCAACAGCAAGCCCGGCTGGAAAACTCGTTCCTCTCTGAGCAGCAATGCACGTCGTATCTGCAACGGACTTCCTACATCGCCAGATCCATCACAGGCCGATAGACGCGACATCTACACCGCCGATCAACCCGCACTGCAATCTTAACCCGGAAAGAAACAATTGACAATACCCTTCGGGTTAGATTTTCCCTCCCACAAAGAGCCAGAGTTTGCCTACCCATATGGGTAGGGAGGCCCATCCCCTTGCCGATTCCTCCACCATCCCGACGACGGCCCTTACCAAGCGGTTGACCGCCCACCACGATCCACCGTCGAGGATGAGAATTCGGAGTTTCGCCCCCGTCCCCTCTCCAGACCGCCTTCGGCGATCCGGGTGGGGGCGAGGGGACGCTCCGGCCGTCCGCGAACGCGCCTGAATACACAAACGGGCCGGGCACATTTGCGCACCCATGCCCGATTCGTGGACGGCCTGTAATTTCACACGGCGGGCGGTCGGCCAACGGCCCGCAGGGCGCGGCCTCAACCGCTTATTTTCCGCGAGGAAAAATCCAACTTTATGCAGGGTTGTTCAGACTTGGGGGAAAGTAACCACCGGGGAAGGATTGACACAACCAAGATTTCGCAGGTGAGGGTTACTCTTTGCGCAGCGGCTCCGGCGGCTGGCGGAAGAGGGAACGGACGACGGTGCGGCGGATGTTCTGCCCCAGTTCCTCAAAGAGTTCAAAGGCGCGGCGTTTGTACTCCACCAGGGGGTCGCGCTGACCAAAGGCTTCCAGGCCGATGCCCCGCCGCAGGTCCTCAATGTCGGTCAGGTAGTCGATCCACAGGCGGCTGATGGTGTGCAGCAGGACGCGCCGCTCAATGCGGCCCATGATCCGCCGCCCCAGATAGGCGACCAACAAGGCACGCCGTTCCTCATCCATCTCCTGGAAGGGGGTGTCGCCCCAATCGGCCACCACCTGCTCGCCCAGGTCCCGCAGCAGGCGACGGTAGACCTCCGGTTCCAGCTCCTCCACCGGCTTGCGACGCAGAGCACGCAACGGCTCCTCGTCACCGGTGACGCCCAGTTCGCGCAAGATGCGGTGGACGCGGCGGCGTTGCGCCCGGTCCAGGCGGGCCAGACGCTGCCGACGCAGGTCCTCAATGTAGCGATCCCGCAGGGTCCCGATCAGCTCCCGGCGCAGGTCGGCGGGCAGATCGGCCAGGGGCCGGGCGCGGACCTTTTCCAAGCGGAGGCGGTCCTGGAACCAACCGGCGGCCTGCAAATGGGCCATGACCGCCTCCCGCTCCGGTGCGGGCAGGTCGGCCAGGCGTTGATCGCCCAATTCGGCCAGGCGCAGCGCGCCGATCTCGACGGCCAGGGCATCCAGGTCTTCGCGCCGCAACCGCCCCAGGGGGCGGTTCAGCAGCTCGGCGCGGACGGCGTCGCTCTCAAAATAGCCCATCTCCTCCAGGGAAGCCCGCAGCCCCTGACGCAGTCCCTCATCCAGGTCGGAAACGGGCGTTTCGCCGATCTCGGCGGCCAGGTGCTCGGCCAGGTCACGGACCAGGGCTTCGTACTGTTCGGCGGGCAGGTCGGCCAGGCGGCGGTCCAGGACCCGGCTGCGCTTTTGTTCATCCACAAAGTAGCCGATCTCGTCCAGGTAGCGCGTCAGGGCCGCCTGGACCTCGGCGGGCAGGTCGGCCACCGGCTTGGCGCCCAGGTCGGCCAGCAGGCAACGGCCCAACGCCCGGAGCAGGGCTTCGCCCAGGTCGGGGGGCAGGTGGGCCGGGGGCGTCTCCAACACCTGTCGCCGCCGCGCCGGGTCCACGAGATAGTCGCCCTGCTTCAGCACATCCTCCACCACGGCGCGGAGGTCGGCGGGCAGGTCGGCGATGGGCGTCGTGGCGAGCAGATGGTCCAGGCGGGCGGCCAGGGCCGCCTCCACCGCCTGCCGGGCCTCGTCGCCGAATTCGTCCAGCCGCTGGTAGGCGAACAGTTCCTCCTTGAATTCATCGGCAAAGTAGCCCTGCGCCCGGAGAAAGACCCACACCGCCTCTCGGTCGGCGGCGGGCAGATCGGGGGGGCGTTTGTTGCGCAGCCGGACCGACCATTGGCGGCCCAGGTGACGGGCGACGGCCCGTTGCGCTTTGTCATCCAGCTGCCCCAGGCTGCCGGTCTGGGTCAGGCGCAGGCGGGCGGCCCGGTCGGTCAGCAGGCCCTCGGCGTCGAAAAAGGCCAGCAGGGAACGTTGCAGCTCTCCGTCCAGTTCGCGGAAGGGGGTATCGGCCAGCGAGTCCAGCTGCACCCGCCCCAGGTGCATTTCCAGGCCGTCGAGCAGGTCACCGGGCAATTGGGCCAGCGTCTTGCGTTCGTACCAGGCAACCTTGTCCTCATCCACAAAGTAGTTCAGGTCCTCCAACACCCGATGCACCAACTGCCGCGTCTCTTCCGGCAGTTCCTCCATCGTTTTGGCCGCGAGATCTGCCCGTTGGCGGGCCAGCACTTCCCGGCGGACGGCGCCCACCAGGTCGCCCTGCACCGCCGCTTCCAACTCGGCCAGGCGCAGGCCGCCCAGCCGCTCCGCCTGTTCCGGGTCGGCCAACGCGCCCATCTCCTTGAGGCGGTCCAGGACGCGGCGTTGCGTTTCCTCCGCAAGCTCGGCCAGGGGCCGACCGGCCAACTGCCGTTCGGCCAGGAAGCGGGCAAAGCCCGCCCGCACCTCTTCATCCAGCTCGGTCAGAGGGCGGGCCAGAAGGGCAGCGCGGCGCGTTTCGTCGCTAAAAAGGCCCTGCCGCTGCAACGATTCAACGACGATGCGGCGGGTGTTGACGTCCAGGTTGGCGATTTTGCGGCGGCTGAGGCGGTCGAGCCGCCGGCGGGCCAGGTGGAGGAGGGCCGCCCGCGCCGTTTCGGGGGGCAGGTCGCCCAATCGCTCGTGGACCAAAAAGTGTTGGATGCGCTCCTCATCCACAAAGCGGCGGCGGCTTTGCAAAAAGGCGATGACCGTCTCCCGTACCCCGTCCTCCAGTTCGGCGATGGGTTGCTCTTGGTGCGCCCGGATGTACCGTTCGCCCCAAAAGGCGGCCACCCGGTCGCGGGTGCGGCGGTCCCAGGCGGAGATCGGTTGCGCCAGGAGCGATTGTTTGGCCGTTTCGTCGTCCACCGTCCCCGCCCGGCGCAGGAAATCGTCCACGCGCTCCTGCAATTCGCCATCCAGTTCGCCCACGGGGGTAGCGAGTAGCCGCTCCTGCCAGGCATCGGCCAGGCGATTCAGCAACGCTTCGGCCTGGGGGAGGTCGCCCAGGCGCAGGTCCTGTTCCTCCCAGCGGTGCAGGGCAAGGATGAATTGCAGGCGGTTGTACAGGTCGGCGGGCAGGTCCTCAACCGGCTGCCGACGCAGGTCGCCCAACGCCTCCCCGCCGAGGAAGCGGAGCAGGTCGTCGTAGGTCTCGGTGTCCAGGTCGGCCAGGGAGAGGGTCCCCCAGCGTTGGAACTCCTGTTGGCCCCAAACCTGCTCCCGCTGCTCCACCGCCCAGCGCAGGGAATCCAGGATGGCGTCCCGCAGCTCGTCGGTCTCCATCTCCTGGACGTGGGCCTGGGCCAAAAAGTTGAAGGGCAGGCGGGGCGACCAGGTGGTGCGACGGCGGTGGCCCCGGTCATAGACCTGCCGCTGGGTAAAGTGGGCGGCCAGGAGCCATTCGGCGATGGAGGCCCAATCGGTATCGGTCAGGGCGTTGCGTGCGGCGTCGGCCTCTATCTCGTTCAATTGGCGTTGCGCCCACTTGTCGTACTCGTGGGCCACGGCCAGGTCCAGCAGGTCGGCCAGGGTGGGGATCTCCAGGTGGACGCGGTTGTTCAGTTCGCGGAGGATGGCAGGCAGGTTGTTGCCCCGTCCCCTTTTCCCCTCGACGATGGAGGCCCGCAGGCGTTCCAGGTCGCGGGCCGGCCGCCCCCCTTCGTCGCCCAGGGCGGCCAGATACCGACCGATGAGGTCGTCCAGGTATGCGCCCAAGATGTGGCCCACCAGTCGGTCCAACCGCCCATAGTCCAGGGTGCTGTGTTCCTTGACGGCGGCCACAAAGTCGGCGACCTGGGCCGCATCGGCCCCGGCGGGCGGTTCCAGGCGGTCCAGAAAGGCGCGGGCCGCCTCGTCACGGGGTTGTTTGCGGGCCAGGTCGCGCACCCGGCCCATCTCCTCGGCCAGTTTGGGGGCGGGCAGCATGGCCGGGCGCAGCCGGTCCAGGCGGATGTCGCCCGGCAGCCGGACCTGAACCCGGTCCAGCAACCCGGCGCAGGTCTGGCGGTGGAACCGGATCGCCACCTCCTCCTGCCAATAGTCGCGCAGGTCGTCCAAGTCCCCGATCTCGGTTTGCTCCTGGGCGGAGGGGAAGCTCAATTTGAGGGGGTAGGTGCGCTCCAGGTGCTGGGCCAGGCGGCGGGGGTCCAGGGGCTGGCCCCGCTCTTCCAGCAGTTGCAAATAGTCGTCAATCTTTTCGTCGAGCAGGAGCCGGTAGCGTTCCAGCCACTCGTCGTATTTCTCTTCGGTGGCCTGGGCTACCTCGGCCACCGTCCGGCGGACCTGCCGCCCGTAATCCGCCGCCGCCCGCCGGGAGAGGTCGGCCAGGGCGGTCTGCACCTGTTCCAACGGTTGACCGGCAAAGCGGTCGGCCAGGAAACCGATGGTGAAGGGCGGGAAGGCAGTCAGATGGCTGCCAAAGCGCAACGGCCCCTGGAAGGGATCGTTGGGCGAGGGCAAGATCAGGGGGACCACATCGTCCAGCCCGGCAAAGAGGACGCGCCGCCGGTCCGGATCTTCGCCGATCTTGTCCAGGTATTCATCCACCTGCCATTCCAGCATCCGCCACACTTCGGGGCGCAGGTCGTCGCTTTGCAGGATGCGCAGCCGTTCGCCGTAGATGGTTTCCCGCTGGAGATTGAGCACATCGTCATATTCCAGCAGGTGCTTGCGGATGTCAAAGTTGTAACCTTCGACGCTGGCCTGGGCTTTTTCAATGGTTTTGCTGACCAGTTTGTGTTCAATGGGAAAATCGTCGCCGATGCTTTCCATCAGGCGGGCCAGCATTTCTTTGCGCCCAAAGCGGCGCATCAGGTCATCTTCCAGGGAGATGTAAAAGCGGGAAGAACCCGGTTCACCCTGTCGTCCGGCGCGGCCCCGGAGCTGGTTGTCAATGCGGCGGGCCTCGTGCCGCTCCGTGCCCAAGACGTGGAGGCCCCCGGCGGCCAGGACCTGTTCCCGGCGTTTGGCGTATTGGGGGTCCACTTCGGCAATGGCACTGTCCATCTGGGCCGGGGTGGCCTGGAAGGGGTTGATGCCCCGTGCCCGGAGGACCTGGTGGGCTTTGTGGATCGTTTCGTCGGAGAGTTCGCCGCCCAATTTGATGTCCACGCCGCGCCCGGCCATGTTGGTAGCGATGGTCACGGCCCCCGGCTCTCCGGCGCGGGCGATGATGGCTGCTTCACGGGTGTGTTCTTTGGCATTGAGGACGGAATGCGCAATGCCGTTGCGCAGGGCCTGTTCCAGGGTACGGCGGGCCGCCTCGTCCTCCAATTGGAGATAGTCGGCGATCCAGCGCAGGTTATCGGCGGAGAGCATGTTGGGGTCCAGGCCCAGGGTGCGCATCATCCGCTTCCAGGCGGCCAGGTTCATGGTTTCCAGGTTGCCGTTCATGGTGGCCCGCAGGGCATCCCGCCGGTCGCGGTCCAGGTCGGCATCCTGTAGGGCATAGGCGATGCGGGGCGTCAGGGCGGCCATTTGCAGCCGCTCTGCATCAAGCCGCTTGCTGAGCCGCTCCGACATTTCGACGGAAGTCGTGCCGACCAGCACCGGTTGGCCCCGGCTGTGGCACTCTAAAATTTCGCGGGCCACGGCCCGCAACTTGGCCTCCTGGTTGCGATAGACCACGTCGGGGTGGTCTATGCGGATGACCGGTTTGTTGGTGGGGATGGCCAAAACTTCCAGGTTGTAGATTTTGTAAAATTCCTCGGCTTCGGTGACGGCCGTGCCGCTCATCCCGGCCAGTTTTTCGTACATGCGGAAATAGTTTTGGATGGTGATGGTAGCCGAGGTCACGTCGCGGGGGCGAATGGGCACGCCCTCTTTGGCCTCAATGGCCTGGTGCAGGCCCTCGCTCAGGCGGCGGTTGGGCATCAGCCGCCCGGTGTGCTGGTCAATGAGGATGATCTGTTTGCGCTGGCGGATGTAATCGCGGCCCTCCAAAAAGAGGACCTGGGCCTTGAGGGCCTGCTGCATGTAGTGGACGTAGCGATAGTTGGCTTCGTCATAGATGTTTTCAATACCGGTCTCCTGCTCCACCAGGGCCAGGCCCTCGTCGGTCAGGTAGACGCTGCGCTCCTTCTCATCCAATTCATAGTGGACACCCGGTTCCAGCTTGCGGGCGATGGCGGCAAAACGTTTGTAATCCTCCACCGGCTCGTCCGACGGCCCGGAGATGATGAGGGGGGTACGGGCTTCGTCAATAAAGATGTTGTCTACCTCGTCTACGATGGCGTAGTACAGGTCCCGCTGGACGCGGTCCTCCAACCGCAGGGCCAAGTTGTCGCGTAGGTAGTCAAAGCCGAATTCATTGTTGGTCCCGTAGGTGATGTCGGCGGCGTAGGCTTCCTTGCGGGGCACGGGGCGCAGGCCGGGGTAGGGGTCGCGCCGATAATCGGGGTCGTACAGGTAGGCCGGTTGCTCCCGGCCCGATTGGAGCAGGCCGACGCTCAGGCCCAGGGCGTGGTAGACCTTGCCCATCCACAAGGCGTCGCGGCGGGCCAGGTAATCGTTGACCGTAACCAAATGGACGCCGCGCCCCAGCAGGGCGTTGAGGTACAGGGGCATGGTCGCAACCAGCGTCTTGCCTTCGCCGGTCTTCATCTCGGCGACCATGCCCCGGTGCAAGACGATGCCGCCGATGAGCTGCACGTCAAAGGGGCGCATGTCCACGGTGCGCTTGGCCACTTCGCGCACGGCGGCGAACGCCTCCACCAGCAGGTCATCCAGGCTCTCGCCGGAAGCCAGCCGCGCCCGGAAGCGGTCGGTCAGGGCGCGGAGTTCGGCGTCGGTGCGCCGTTCCATCTCCGGTTCCAGGGCGTTGATGGCCTCCACCAGGGGCCGGAGTTTGCGGATCTCTCGCTCGTTGGGGTCGCCGACAACTTTTTTCAGAATGCCTTTGATCATCTATCGTTTAGGTCCTGTTCAAATCCTTTTCACCGCTTTACGTGCCTTTGCAACACAAACTACTCTCCCAGCCGGGCGACAAAGGCGGCGTGTTCTTCCGATTCCAGCCCCCGTTGCAGCACGGCCAACATCTGCGCCAGGTCACCCGCCCAAAAAGCCTCGGTATCCAACCACAGACCGGGGAAGGCGCGGCTGCGCAATACCCCTGCCTCATCCGCCGGGAGCGGCCGATAGACGCCCTCTTCCAGGCTGAACCAGTCTATGCGCCGGTCGTAGACCTGGATCGCCAGGTATTCCTGCACGCCGTTGCGGGCGTAGGCCCGTTTCTTGTCGTGGAGGTCGTAAGAGGTGCTGCCGGCCGCAATCTCGACGATCAGCTCCGGCGGCCCGGCCACGTAGCCATCCTCGTCAATGTGGGAACGTCCCCCCTGGGCCGGGTCCAGGCGCAGCAGGGCGTCGGGCTGCACTTCGTTCTCAAAATCAAGGCGCACGGTTGCATTGTCACCAATGCGGACAGGGGGAGTGGCGGCGACATAGACACCAAGCCATCCCATGAGCCAGGCGTGAGGCTCGCCGTGCAAAGCAAAACGTACAGGCGTGGGCATATACACAACTCCTTCTACCAATTCAGCTTTTTTGATCTCCGGGTGGGCGAGATAGCGCCGCTCGAATTCGGCCCGCGAGAGGCGGTCGCCGGGGTTCAGCGGGGGAGGGAAGGGATGCAGTCGGGGCCGCGCCACGCCTGGCCGGGGACGGGTGATCGTTTGCCCAAGGGTTACGCTCATGGTTGCACCTCCAGGTCCGGCGCAGCGGCTTCGGTCGGTGCGCCGGGATCAGAAGCATTATACCACGCCGCAAAAAAGGAACCAAATGATGAAGGTTCGGCGAGCAGGCCGGGTGTGTTCGCCGGATTTCACAGCAGGTTTGCCGAGAAACGGTTGCCTTGTGTCCCCACTTCCAGGTCGGTCGGTAGATCCACATGGTGCACAGGGCCGGGGATGGCAACCAGGCGGCGCACCTGTGCCGCCAAGAGGGTTGCCTCACCGCTGGTGAAATAGGTCACCCGCCCCCGGCCTTTGTCGCGCAAGCCACCCAAGCGGGCCAGCACCCGCCCCGTCTGCCGAGCAACCGCCGGAGCCGGGTCCAGGATGGTGACATCGGGGCCGACCACCCGTTCAATAACGGGTCGCAAAAAGGGGTAATGGGTACAGCCCAGCACCAGGGAGTCAACGCCCGCCGCCAGGAGAGGGGCCAGGCAACGCCGCACCTGGGTTTCCGCTTCGGTCCCACAGAGCCGCCCCGCTTCAACCAGTTCTACCAGGCCGGGGCAGGCACGGGTGTGGACGGTCGTCCCCTGGGCGAACCGCGCCACCAGATCGGCAAAGAGTTTCCCTTGAAAGGTCGTGCGGGTGGCAATAACTCCCACCCTGCCGTTGCGGCTAAGGGCCGCCGCCGGTTTGACCGCCGGTTCCATACCCACGATGGGCACGGAGAAACGACGACGAAGGTCATGGAGGGCAGCCGCCGAAGCGGTGTTGCAGGCAACGACGATGACCTGTGCTCCTTGCTTGATCAGGAATGCGGTGATGGCCTGGGCAAAGGCGCGGATCTCGGCAACGGGCCGGTCGCCGTAAGGCACATGGGCCGTATCGGCGAAATAGAGCACCTCCTGGTAGGGCATCTGGCGAACGATTTCGCGGAGCACGGAGAGGCCGCCGACGCCGGAATCAAAAACGCCGATGGCAGCACCGTCGCTCATGATCGGCAGGCTTGCACCAACGCGCCGAACAGGGCTTGGGCGCGGGGGTCGGCCGGAGCCAGCAATTCGGGATGCCATTGGACGCCCAGGGCAAAGGGATGGTCTCGCCCTTCTACCGCCTCAACGACGCCATCAGGGGCACGGGCAACGACGACCAGGCCCTCCGCGATTTTGGCCAACGCCTGGTGATGACGGCTGTTGACCTGCATCTCTCCCGGACCGACGATTTCGGCCAGGCGGCTGGGAGCGGTCACAATGACGGAGTGGGCCGGCAGATCGCGGGCATAGCCGGGATACCAATCGTGCTTGCCCGCCTCCGGCAATTGGTCGGCGATATCTTGGTAAAGGCTGCCGCCCAGGGCTACATTGAGCACCTGAATTCCACGGCAGATGGCCAACAAAGGCAGACCATCGGCCATTGCCCAGCGGGCCAGGGCCAATTCGCCCTCGTCGCGCTCCGGTACAACGCGGGTCGTCCTGTGGAGTGATTGACCATAATAAGCCGGGTCCACATCGGGGCCACCGGGTAACAAAAGGCCATCCAGTAACTCATACAGACGGCGCAAGCGGCCTTCATCGGCCTGGGGCGGGATGAGGAGAGGTGCTGCTCCGGCCCGGCTCAGGGCATCCACATAAGAGCGGCTTTGGCCCACGCGGGCCAGACCGTCTTTTTGTCGGAACAGGGCGCAGGGCAGGCCGATGACGGGCGGGATGCGTCGGCTCATGACCACCACCTCCGGTAACGGGTTACGGCGCAGCGGTAGGGGAGATGATCGCCGTGGGGGTGATGGGTTGGGTAGGAGCAACGGTGGGCGGGGGAACCGTCGGCGACGGCGTAGGGGAACCCGCCGGTGTGGGAACCGGTGTCAGGGTGGCAGCCACTACTTCTTCCTCTACTTTTTCAAAGACGCGGTCCACCACCTCGCCGGGACCACCCAGAGTCCCCAGCGGTTGCCCGTTGACCGTAACAAGCACGGCCCCGGCATTGCCCACCCGCAATTCAATGCGTTCTTCACCGTACCAGGAGCGATAGGTTTCGGCAGGCAACTCCCCCTGGAACTGGCGCACGCCATCCACCGCGACCTGAATCCAGGATGTATCGGTGAACACCAGCTCCAAAAAGATGCCGGTATAGACCGGCGGCGAAGGGCTGGGCGAAGGGGATGGCGTCCAGGTAGGAGTTAGGGTCAGCTCCGGGGTAAGGGTGGGGGAGGGTGCGGCCGTTTCGGTCGCAGGCGGGCGGGTAAGGGTCGGCGCGAGGGTGGGGGTATGGGTGACGGTGGGCGGCACAATCATCGCAGCCGTTGGGGAAGGCGTCGCCCGCCCCACCTTCCACAGGGCCAACCGCTCGCCGATATAGGGGAAGCCCCGCCGGAGGAGAAAAGCCAAAACGGCTACGACCAACAGCCCTCCCAAGACGGCCCACCATCGGCCCCGCCTAGACGTTTCGTGGAGGGACACGGGGCGGAACGGTATATCGGCCGTGGGGGGCAGGTCGCCGTCGGCGGTGACCTCCGGCTCCGGTGGGGCGACGAGTCGGCCGAACCGTTCGGTGGCTTCTTGGGGGTCCAGCCCCAGAAAAGAGGCATAGTTGCGCAAAAAGCCCCGGCCCACGACCGGGTCGGGCAGGGCGTCAAAATCTTCGTTTTCCAGGGCTTCCAGGGAACGAAGACGGATGCGGGTTTCCTCTTCGGCCTGTTCCAGGCTGATCCCCAGCTCTTCCCTACGCTGCCGTAACCAATCGCCCAGCGGGCGTGCTCTTTCGTCGTTCACGCCCCCAACTATACCTGCACTGGGCGCAATTGTCAAATCTGTTCAACGGCGAATTGAAAAGGGGCATTTTACGTCCGGCCCTCCGCCGGGCGCAGATCCTCCAGGTGGAGCTGAAGCCGCTTTTCACCGTTCCATTCGTTGACCTCCAGGCGATAAACCACATCCACCCGGTCGGGAACGAGGCTCAACAGATGGCCGTGCCGGAAAAAGACGGCATCCCAGGCCACGCCCCTGCCATCACGCAGCATTAGCTTAAGGTGCTGCCGGTCGCGGCCCATTGTCCGCCGGTCGCGCACCTCCACCCCCCGGCTGAGGAGCAAGGGGCTGGGATTGCCTTCGCCGCACGGCTCGATTTGACGCAGCAGGGCATGGGTCGCCCAATCCACCTCCTCCAGCGGCACTTGGGCATCAATGTACAGCGTGGGGCGCAGGTCCAGCCCGGAGAGCTGCTCGGCGGCAATGGCCCGGAGACGGCGGTACAGCGCGTCCAGGTTCTCTGTGGCGACGGTGAACCCGGCAGCGGCTGCGTGCCCCCCATAGCGGATCAGCAGGTCGGCGCAGCGATCCAGGGCGGCGGTGATGTTGAATTCGGGTATGGAGCGACACGAGCCTCGGCTTTCTTTTTCCCCCAACTCAACGACAACGCTGGGCCGGTAGTAAGCCTCCGTCAGACGGCTGGCGGCCAAGCCGACGATGCCCGGCAAAAAGTTCCGGCTGGCGGCCAAGCAGAGATAGGCATCTTCGCCTTCGGCCTCTATCTGGGCTTCGGCCTCCGCCACGGTTTCTTCGGTGAGCAGCTGCCGTCGTTCATTGAGACGGCCCAGCTGCTCCGCCAGGCTCTTGGTCTCCAGGGGGTCACGGCCGGTGAGGAGACGATAGGCCAACATGGCCGAATCGATCCGCCCGGCAGCGTTGAGCCTCGGCCCCAGGCGAAAGGCAATGGCCATGGCATCCACCTCACCACGCCGCAGCCCGGCATCGGCCATAAGGGCCTCGACACCTGGGCGCGGCGATTCGTTCAGCCGCTCCAGGCCACGCCGTACCAAAGCGCGGTTCTCCTCCCGCAAAGGGGTCAGGTCGGCTACCGTGCCCAGGGCTGCCAGATCCAGCAGATCGTCTTCCGTCAAATCTACCGAACCGCCGGTTTTGCTCCAGGCGCGGAGCAACCCCTGGGCCAGTTTAAAAGCCAAACCTACTCCGGCCAGGCCCTTGAAAGGATAAGGACAATCGGGTTGCTTGGGGTTGATGACCGCCACGGCAGGCGGCAGGCGGTTGCCAACCGAGTGGTGGTCGGTGATGATGATGTCCAGGCCCTTGCTGGCCTGCGCCACTTCGGAAACAGAACGGATGCCGCAGTCCACCGTAACCACAAGGCGCACCCCCCGACGGTACAGATGGCGCAAGGCATCCAGATTCAGCCCATAGCCCTCATCCACCCGATGGGGAATGTAGGGTTCCACCTGAGCACCGAGGGCGGTCAAGGTCTCTACCAGCAGGGCGGTAGCCGTCACGCCGTCGGTATCAAAATCGCCATAGACGGCGATCCTCTCTCCCCGCCGGATGGCCCGGCGCAGGCGGGTCACGGCCTCGTTCATGCCCTTCAGACGGAAAGGATTGCCCATCGCCGGGCCTCCGTTCAGGAAGGCATGGGCAAGGCCAGGCCGGTCAATGCCCCGGTTATAGAGCAACTGGACCAGCAAGGGGGGCAGATCGGGTAAGCGGGCCAACACCCGGCGGTCAACGGGTGGCGCGACCCGCCAGCGTTTGCCTTGCAGGGACATTCTCCGAAAATCTCCCTTACTGCAAGCCAACACCGATCGCGCAGGCGGTCGGCAGGCCAAAGGCCCAGAAGGGGCGACTTGAGTCGCCCCCACCGCCACGGGCGGCACTCCGCAGGCCGAAGCCTTGCGCTACGTCGCCCGGCGCAGACAAACACCGACCGCGCAGGCGGTCGGCAGGCCAAAGGCCCAAAAGGGGCGACTTGAGTCGCCCCTCACCGCGGCGGATCGGGGTCCGGTGCGGGTGGTCAAAAAGGCATCGGACCTCCAAAGTAGCGAACGACTCCGAAGGTCCGATCCCCAAAACCTACAGCCAACCCTGCTGCTTCATAAAATCGGTGACGACGGGAATTTCTACATACTCGCCCTGATAGGCTTTGATGGCGTACATGATGATCGGGATGAAGGGCAGGAAGAAGAGGATCCAGAGGCACATACCCAAGATGCCGCCGGTGATCGCCGTGAGCAGGGTGTACACCACGCAGATCACCACCTCGTAGAGAAGCACCGCCACACCCAAACCCAGCGACTGGATGGCATGGTAACGCTGGAAGGGTCGGTTTTTGGATCCTTCCGAAAGCAGGATGATGAGGGGCACAAGCAGGCCAAAGATATAGGCCAGCAAGGCCATCAGTCTGTCGTTGTCGGTGATGTCACCGGTCGGGGGAGTTACATACTCTTCTGCCACGTCATTTCACCTCCTCTCCGTCAGTCACAGTGGGCGCATCGCCACGCCGGGTGCGTAGGACCACCCAGAGATGAGATTGATCCGCTTGCGGACCGCCGACATCCGCTATTGTAACAGGCCCAGGGGCAAATGTCAAACTCGCATCTGGCTTTGTGGCCCCCTCTGTGGTATAATGTTTTCCATGCACGAGATGGCCGTGACCCAGAGCATTTTAGATATCGCCTTGCGCCACGCCGAGCAGGCCGGTGCGCGCCGCATCTTGGCCATAGACCTGATCATCGGCGACCTGACCGGTTTCGTAGATGACTCCATCCAGTTTTACTTTGACTTTTTATCTCAAGATACACCGGCCCAGGGCGCACAACTGCGCTTCAAGCGCATCGCCGCCCGCGTCCGCTGTCCCCAGTGCGGGGCCGAATATGCCCCCCCCAATACCCGCCTGTGGACCTGCCCCCAATGCGATGCCCTAGGCGGGGAGATCATCGCCGGGCGCGAGTTTTCCGTCGCCAGCATTGAAGTAGAGTGAGATGGGCGCGCAGACCTCCTCGGTTCTGCCTAGCAAGCTGACCCCCCCGCCGCCGACCCAGGGAGCGGTCGCCCGCCCCCGCCTTCTCGCCCGCCTTGATGCGGGCCAAGGCCGCCGCCTAACCCTTCTCATCGCCCCCGCCGGTTACGGCAAGACCACCCTTTTGAGTCAGTGGGTGGCCCGGCAAGCAGCAGGACAGGTTGCCTGGTGCACGCTGGAGGAAACCGAAAACGACCTGAGCAACTTTGTAGGTTGTCTCGCCGCCGCCCTGGCTCCGGCGATCCCGGCGGCAGAGCAGGCTTGGGACCTACTGGCGCCGTCCCAGAGCCGCCCCACCGAGGCCCTTTCCCACCTGCTCCATATCCTCTTCGCCCATCCCCACCCCCCGACCCTCATCCTGGACGATGTTCACCAGGTCGCCGAGAGCGCAGAGGTCATGGCAGCTCTGGACCGCTTTCTCCACCACGCTCCCCCCACCTTGCGCCTGATCCTCGCCGCCCGGTGGGAGCCACCTCTGGCCGCCATCCCCCGCCTGCGGGCTGCAGGCCAGGTGTGGGAGCTAACCGAAGCCGATTTGCGCTTCGCCCCGGATGAGGTCATCGCCCTGGCAAAAGCCACCCTCCATCTGACCTTGAACAAGAAGCTGGCCACCCGGCTGGCAGACCGGACCGAAGGTTGGGCCGTGGCCCTTCAACTGGCCTGCCAGACCGGCATCCGCTACGGAGCCAGAGAAGCAGAACGCATCCTGCGTCGCTTTGGGGGCACAACCAGGGAGCTGTACGACTATTTGGCCCGCGTCGTCCTGGCCGGACAACCGGAAGAACGGCAGGCCTTTTTGCGGCGCACCGCCGTTCTGGACCGATTGGAGGCGGATCTGTGCGACGCCCTCTTGGAACGGCACGATTCGGCGGCCACGCTGGCCGAACTGGAACAATCGGGGCTGTTCCTGTTTCCCCTGGATTCGGCCCGCACCGCCTACCGCTACCATGCCCTCTTTCATGAATTTTTGCAGCGACGATTGCAGGAGGTGGAAGGCCGCGAAACCGTCCGTCGGCTTCATCGCCGGGCCGCCGCCCTATTCTTAGAACGGCGCAATGATGAACGGGCCATCGTCCATCTGCTGGCCGCCGGCGATTACCCGGCCGCCGCCGACCTGATCCGCCCCTTGCGGCAGCGGCTTTTCAACACGAGCCGCTATCATCTGCTGGAACGCTGGCTGGAACAATTTCCCCCGGCCTTCCGCGAGACTCACCCCTGGTTGCTGCTGACGCGGGCACGCTTGCGTCAGCTTCGGGGCGACCGGGCGGCTGCCGAGCAGCTCTACCGGGAGGCGGAACCCCTCCTCCAGGCCCAGCAGGACGACGAAGGGCTTTACATCCTGTACCACGATTGGGCCACCGTCGTCCGTGCCCACTATGGCGACTTTGCCGCCGCCGAAGAGCTGGAACGACAGGCTCTGGCCCACGCCCCCACCGACGCCGACCGGGCGGTTGTCCTGGGTTGGATCGCCCGCTGTCGCTACATGGCCCAGGGAGCCGAGCCGGAGGTCTTTGACCGGTTGGAAGAGGCCATCAGTGTAGCCCGTCGTGCAGGCAACCAGCTGGCCCTGGCCGACCTCCTCTCTCTGCGAGGCCAACTGCGCACCGGAGCAGGAGACTTGACAGCCGGGTTGGAGGATTATTACCTGGCCCTGGACCTGATGGAGGCCGCCGGCAACCGCCATGCCCAGATCACCACTCTGCTCAACGCCGCCTACCATCACTATCTCCTCGGCCAACTTGATCAGGCCAGAGACCTGGTCCAGCGGGGCCTGGAATTGGCCCGACACTTTCATCGGGAAACGATCTATGCTTACGGCCTCAACTTGCGCGGCCTCCTCTACCAAACAGAGGGCAAAGAGGAAGCGGCCCTCCGCAGCTGTGAAGAGGCCCTGGCCATCCAACAGCGGCTAGGGGAAGTCTACGAGGTCGCCGTCACCCTCAACTGGCTGGGGCTTTTGCATCGTCGCCAAAACCGACCGGAAGAAGCGTTGCGATGGGGGGAAGAAGGGTTGCAGCAGCGGGAACAGTTGGGCAACGAATATGAGACCGGTCTTTCCCTGATTGATGTGGGCGCAACCTACTTGACCCTGGGAGACCTGGATCGGGCGGCGGCGATGTGGCAGCGGGCAATGACCATCTTTTCCGAACACCAGGCCCTCTACGAACAGACCGTGCTTCACTTCTACCTGGCGGTCTTGGCCCGGCACCAAGGCGAAGAGGCCAAAATGGTCGACCATCTGGAGCAGGCGATGGCCCTCGCCCGACGCTACGAACACGGAGACCCGCCGCGCTGCTTGTACCTCTTGATTGAGGAGGCCGAGTGGACGGCCCCTTTGCTCGTCCATGCCTTGCGCCTCGGCTCGGTCCCCGACTGCGTAGACTGCTTGTTGCCGCGCCTGGGGCGACCGGCCCTTAAGGCCCTCCTCCCCCTCTTGGAAGACCGCGATCCCTCCCTCCGCGCCAGAGCGGCCACGCTGTTGGGCCGATTGGGAGAGGCGGATGCCCTCGCTCCGCTGGCCGCCCACCGCCGCGATCCCGATCCGACCGTTCGCCGGGCCGTGGAGCACGCCCTAGACAGATTGCTCTCCATCCCCCCGCCGCCGCTGCGCATCCAAACCCTGGGCCGCTTTCGCGTCCGGCGCGGCGACGAGGAGATCGCCCACTGGCCCCGCCGCAGCGCCCGCGACGTTTTCCTCCTATTGCTGGAGCAAACCCCTCGGCCTGTGCCCAAAGAACGGCTGATGGATTGGCTCTGGCCCGATAGCCCGCCGCACAAGGCGGCCCAAAACCTCCGTCGGGCCGTCTCCGACCTGCGCCGCATCCTGGAGCCGGAGCTGCCGCCGGGCCTTCCCTCCCGCTACGTGGCCACGGGCGACGAAACCTACACCCTGCGCCTGCCGGAAGGATCTTGGGTAGATGCGGTCGCCTTTGAGGAAGCGTTGGACCGGGCACGGGACCTATCGGGGGAAGAGGCCATCGCCTCCCTGGAAGCGGCCCTCGCCCTCCACGAGGGGGAGTACCTGCCCGAACTGCCCTACGAAGAGTGGGTACTGATCCGACGGGAGCGGCTGCGGGAGCGGTATCTGGAAGGGCTGCTGATGCTGGGCCGGCATTGCGAAGAGGCCGGCCGCTGGCGGGAGACCGTGGAAGCGGCCCGACGGGTGCTGGAACAAGATCCCTGGAACGAAGAGGCCACCCGGTTGCTCATGCACGCCTACGAACGGTCGGGGGACCTCCCGGCTGCCCTGCGGGCCTATGAAGCCTTTTGCACACGCTTACAAGATGACTTGGGACTCCCTCCCGGCAAGGAGCTAACCTCCCTCTACAAACGTCTCCGCCGCCACTGAAAGATCGCGGACCGTCCGCTTCACCTTCGCGGTTCCACTTTTTGAACCAAGACGCCAAGAGCGCGAAGGTTTTCTTGCTTTTTCTCCTTTCCTTTGCGCCCTTCGCGCCTTTGCGGTTCAAATCCCCGGAACCGCCAAAGCGGGCCGTCCACGAAGCGGGCGCGAATACATGAATGCACGAATACGCCCGGCCCCAGGCCCGAAAGGAGCGACTTGAGTCCCCGGCACAAGCCGTCGGGGATTTTCATCCTTGGCGGTGAGCCGGGGATCGGTCCGCTCTGCGTCTTCGCGGTTCAACCCCCTTCAATCCAGCGGGATGGTCTCGCTGACGGTGTGGGTTGCGCCGTCAATGACCGTCAGATCGCGGCTG
>CAZQKE010000056.1:0-2169 GCA_964593865.1 uncultured Anaerolineaceae bacterium
CAGGACCTGTTCACGCACCCGCTGCCACTCGTCGGGCAAGGTTTCTTGCCGCTGGGCGATGGCCTGGGCTGTGGGCGCAAAGACCACCATGGATCGCCCCGGCCCTGCCGGGCTGGCCGCTGCCGCTGCGCTGCGCAGGGCGTAACTTGAGGCGGCAAAGCCCTTCTTTTCCAGCACCCGGAGCATGTCGTAGGCCGAGAAACGGTTGACGCCCAACCGTTCGGCCACGGCGGAATAGTGGACAGGCCCTTTGTGTTCGTGGTACAGTTCCAGGAGCTTGTCCAGGAACGCTTTTTGACGAGCAGTCAGTTTCCGGTTCATCCCTTTTTTCCAAAAGCAGGATCGCCGCTCATTCTACACCGATTGGTGATGTTTGTCAACTGTCCGCAAAAATTCTTTCCCCTCAAACAATGCCGCGTTTACGATGCGGCGTAAAAGCGGCGGATGGCCGCCGCTACCTCCTCCACTTGCTCATCTGTCAGTTCGGGGTAGATGGGCAGGGAAAGGACCTCGCGGGCGGCCCGTTCGGTTTCGGGCAGGCTGCCCTCCTCCATGCCCAGTTCGGCGTACATTTCCTGCCGGTGTAGCGGCACGGGATAGTAGACCATGGTGCCAATGCCCCGTTCGGCCAGATAAGCCCGCAGGTCATCGCGGCGGGGGGCGCGGATGGTGTATTGGTGGTAAACATGGGTGGCCTGCGGCGCGACATAAGGAGTGGCTACCGGCAGGTCGGCCAACAGTTCGTCGTAACGGGCAGCGATCCGCTGCCGGGCCGCCGTCCACGCCGACAGGTAGCGGAGTTTGACGCGCAGCACCGCCGCTTGCAGTTCGTCCAGGCGACTGTTGTAGCCCAACCGCTCGTGGTGATAGCGGACTCGTCCTCCGTGGCGGCGCAGCGTGTCCAGTCGGTCGGCGATGTCGGCGTCGTTGGTGACGGCCATACCGCCGTCGCCGTAGGCCCCCAGGTTTTTGGTGGGGTAGAAGCTCAAGCAACCCACGTCACCGAAGGAGCTGACCGGCTGCCCCCGCCAGGTCGCTTCCAGGGCCTGCGCGCTGTCCTCGACGACGGCCAGGTCGTAGCGGGCGGCCAGGTCCATGAACGCATCCATGTCGGACGGCTGACCGTAAAGGTGCACCAGCAGGATGGCTCGCGTTCGCCCGGTGATGGCCGCCTCGGCCAGGGCCGGGTCCAGGTTGAAGGTGCGCGGCTCGATGTCTACAAAGACGGGCCTGGCCCCGGCCCGCGAGATGGTGTTAGCCGTGGCGATAAAGGTGAACGACGTGGTGATCACCTGATCGCCGGGGCCGATGCCGATGGCGTCCAGGGCCAGGCGCAGGGCGTCAGTGCCGGAAGCCAGACCGATGCCATACTTGCAACCGCACACCTGGGCGACCTCCTGCTCCAACGCCTGGACGTTCGGCCCCAGGATATAGTTGCCGCTGGCCAACACCTCCAACACAGCGGCGTCAATCTCTTTGCGGATACTTTGGTATTGCAACTGTAGATCGAGAATTGGGATCTTCATGGGTTTCCTGTCAATAGTGCTTTGATGCGGGCGGCGATCATGTCTATCGCCACCTCGTTGAACCCCCCTTCCGGGATGATGATGTCGGCGTAACGCTTGCTCGGTTCGACGAATCGTTGGTGCATGGGCCGGACGGTGGCCAGATATTGGTGGATGACCGACTCCATCGTCCGTCCCCGTTCGGCAATGTCCCGTTGCAAACGGCGGATGAAGCGGATGTCGGCGTCGGTGTCCACAAAGATCTTGACATCCATCAGGCGGCGCAGGGCCGCATCGGCAAAGATGAGGATCCCTTCCAGCAGGATGACGCGGTGGGGCTGGACGGTTTGGGTTTGCCTGGTGCGGGTATGGGTTCTAAAGTCATAGATGGGCATCTCGATAGGCCGCCCGGCCTTGAGGGCCTTCAGGTGGGCGATGAGCAGTTCATTGTCCAGGGCGTCGGGGTGATCAAAGTTGTGCAAGGCCCGCTGGGCGACCGGCAGGTTGCTCAGGTCTTTGTAGTAGGCGTCGTGCTGAATGAGGGAAATCTGGCGGGTCCCCGCCCGCTTGAGAATCTGGCTGGCTACCGTCGTTTTGCCCGATCCTGTCCCACCGGCGACGCCGATGACGACCGGTTCCATTTTGCCTCCTCTCGCTTTCCAAA
>CAZQKE010000057.1:0-16246 GCA_964593865.1 uncultured Anaerolineaceae bacterium
TCCATAAACCGCGCAAACTTTTCCAGGCCCCTCGGATCGTACTTGCTGCGCTCCAGGGGGCCGACGTAGACATAGGTTATATCATACTTGTCCATGAGCGTCAAGGCGGTCTGGGGGTCAAGCGTGTTGTAGATGGTTTCAATGTCCGGTTCGCGGGCGTGCTGCACCTCGTAGCTGCCGCGCCACTGGCCTTCGTGCCCGGCCCAGCCCAGCAGCGTAGGCAGCCCCGTCAGGGCCGAGACGCGCCCTTCGTAGACGTAGGAACTGCCCCCCGTGCCCGGCGCCTCCAGGATGACCGGCGCATCGTCCACGTTCTCGTTCAGCCAGGCGATGGCCGCATAGTCTTCGGGCTGGCTTTGGGCCAGGTAGGCCGTGCCGTCCAAGTTGGGCGGATGGGCGAAATTCCCCGCCCGGCTGATATTGCCCAGCAGGGGGTAAACCATGCCCATCGCAAAGAGCGACCAAAAGGCGATCTGAAAAGCCCGCCGCAGGCGGCTCCGCTCCCGGTGCAGCCGGTAGAGGGCAAAAGCACCCGCCAACCCCATCAGCACCCAGGCTTGAAAGTAGAACTTGAAGATGGTGTTCATCCGCGCCCGGAAATTGTCCACCAGGTAGACATACTCGACGCTGAGGGTCAGCAACAGCCCGACGACGGCGCACAGCAGGGCAAATTGGAGGCCGATTCCCATCCCTCCCTCCTGCCGTTCCTCCGCATCCCGGCGGTGCGAAAGCAAGGCGATCCCCAGCGCGGCCATGCCCGCCACCACCAGGGGCATCACCCAGTAGCGCAGTTTGACCCCCAGCAGCCAGGTCAAGAGGTCCACGCCGGAGCGGTCGCCTACGACCTGGGCCACCTCCGGGACGCGGCGGATGCTTTCTATCAGCTCCCGGCCCTGGGGCGTGATCAGCAACAGCAGGCCGATGAGGAGCATGGCGGCCAGGGGCAGGAGGAGCAGGGCCGCCGTCCACCCGGCCCACCGCCGCCCCAGATCCCGGCTCCAACGGCGGCGGGCCAGCACGGTCAGCAGCCCGCCAATCGCCACCAGGAACGGCCCAAACATGACGAAATACTGCCGGAACCGCGTGCCCACATAGAGGGTCGGCAGCAGGCCGCCCGCCTGCGATTGAAAGCCGACGTAGAAGGGCAGGTAGAGCAAGATGCCCAGGACGGCCACCGCGCCGCCCGTCAGCACCACGTCGCGGAGGAGGGACCGGCTCCACCGCCCGTATTGCATCCGGCGGCCCAGCCCATAAGCCGCCGTAAAGACCAGCAGGTAGATGGGAAAATCCCAGGTGTTCAAAAAGCCCAACGCCCCCAGGAGCAAGGGGACCAGCAGGGGCAGGCGGCGGAGGGGCGCCCACGGGGCATCTTTTTCCACCGGATGGCGGGAAGCATCCAGCAAGGCCCACAAGGCCACGGCCAACGCCAGCAGCACAAAGGGCAGGGCCAAAACGTGGGGGTGCATATCGCCCAGGAGGAAGCTAAAACCGGGGAATTCGTCAATGGGTTGCAGGCCCATGGAATTGCCCGCCGGATCCAGGTCGTGGATGACGCGGGAGGCCCGCCACCACCACCAGCCGCTGCGCGTCGGCATCAGGCCGGGTGGGGCCGCTTCCACAGGGGGGAAGGGTTGGTTGATGTCCTTAATGTCCAGCCATTGCCAAAAGGTGGTGGGCAGCAGCCGCAGGCTGTAGAGCACCTCCAAAAAGCCTTCCAGGTTGCCCAGCACGGCGACCATCACCGCCCCCAAAAAGCCCCAGGCGATGGGCCGGGTGCGCTCCCGCGCTTTGGCCGCCAGCCGGACCAGGTTGTAGACCAAGCCAAAGGCCCCGGTGCAGGTCAGGGCAAAGAGGGCGGCCAGGCCGACGTTGAAGGTCAGGTGGGGGGGATAGCCCGAAAGCCGGGTGAGCATGGCCATCAGCACATAGCCGAAATAGTAGTAGCTGATGGCATAACCGCTGAGCCAGGCATCGTGGGGCGGAAAGTACTCGCTGCGGGCGATGCTGTTCAGGTACATGATCTCCATGAACTTTTCGCCACCGGCGGTCATGATGTCGGGGCTGTAGGCCCGCAGCAAGGACCAGAGGGCCAACGCCCCGGCGAAAAGCAGCTCCACGGCCAGAACCAACCGCCCGTTGGCCCGCAGCCAGGCCCCCAGGCCCGGGTCCCGGTCATCCGCCGCCCCCCGCCTGTAGGCGACAAAGGAAGCCACGGCGACGGCGGCGATGGCGAACAACGCCCCGCCCAGGCTGTTGCGCAGCACCCCCAGCGTGGCGCCCAGCCACAGGATATAGCCGCTCAGCAGCAGACCCAGGGGCCGGGCAAAGGCATAGCCCCTATCGGGCAGCCGCCGGAAAAAGCGATAGGCCAGGGGCAACGCCGCCCAGCCGACGATCTCCAGCCAAAACCACCAAACAATGACGGTGACCATACACATCTCCCGACCAGGGCAAAGGCGAGATTTTGCATCTCCGGAACGCAGAGGCTACGGGAAAGGATGGGCGGTACAACTCATCACAGGGGCGATCATCTCCACACCCGCTCGGCCAACCCCTGCCCCTTCCCACGGGCGAGGGCAAAAGCCCACACCCGATTCGGCATCGCTTCAATCCCGCCGAACAGGACTCGCATCTGACTGCGGTAGGAACCGATGGCCGTGATCTTGGCGATCACGTCCACCGTACCGAGAAAAATGAGCAAAGCCTGCCATGTGCCTTCCGCCAACCGCAAACGGACCGCCTGCCGATCCTCCGCGTAGGGAAAGTCTTCATAAAAGGCCAAAGGGTAGCCTCTTTCCCGCAGCCGCAACGCCGCCATGTGAACGATCTGATGGTCCACGTGGTTGCCGATGGCCAAAGGAGCATAGATCTGCACATTCTCCGCGCGGGGAATGCGGGCGGTCAATTGGTCGGCCAATACCCTACCTCCTTCTTGGGCCAGGGGATCGGCGGGATGAGGCGCAGCCCACAACGCTTCCTCTCGCTCGTAGAGCCATGTGCCGTCGGGCGCGGTGCGGTAGATGGCATCAGGCCAGGGCAAATAGTCGCCGGTGGCCTTCAGCCAAGCCAGGGCAACCGCATCTTCGGCCCGCCGCAGGCTCACAGGGGCGGGAGGGTTTCCCCAAAGACGGTGCATGGAACGGGCAAAGGGGGAAAGAGCATCCTCCGGCGGCGCGTCTCCGGAAAAAATGGTGATGATCTGCACCGGTTCCCCGGCCACGGCGTAACGGTGGATGGCCCCACCGCAACTCAGCACGGCGTCGTCCAGGTGAGGGGAGAGATAAATGTGCTTCATCGCCGGATCCTACCCTTTCGGAGTCGGGTAATCGCGGGGAGGCAGAGCCTCCGGAGGGTTTTGAAAGATCGCACACCGCCGGGATTACAGCAGCCCCCGTACATACCCCCCATCCACCTGGATCGTCGTCCCGGTGATGTAGCTTGCCCGTTCCGAAGCCAAGAAGGCGACCAGGGCAGCCAGCTCCTCCGGTTCGGCCATGCGCCGGGCGGGGAAAGAGGCCGTCATCTCGGCCATGATCTCCTCTGCAGATCGCCCTTCTTGGGCGGCGCGGGCGGCAAACAGTTCCATGATTCTATCGGTGCGGGTATAACCGGGGGCAACGTTGTTGATGGTGATGCCCTCCGCAGCAACCTGGGCCGAGAGCGTCTTTGCCAGGGCGACCACACCGGGACGGTAAACGTTGGAAAGCAACAGGTTGTCAATGGGCTGTTTGACCGAAACCGAAGTGATGTTGATGATCCGCCCCCACTTTTGCCGACGCATGGTCGGGAGCACGGCACGGATGAGGCGGACCACGCTCATCAACGTCCGTTGGTGGGCCGTCTCCCAATCGTCGTCGCCGAGATCATCAAAATAGCCCGCCGGAGGTCCCCCGTTGTTGGTCACAAGCACATCCACGCGCCCATAGCGGCGCAGTGTTTCGTCCACCAAATGCCGGATCTGGGCGGCATCGGTCAGGTCGGCGACGATGGGCAGAACCTCCGCACCGGTGCTCCGGCCGATTTCGGCGGCGGTGGCCTCCAGCCGCCCGCCGTTGCGGGCACAAATGACGACCGTCGCGCCCTCACGGGCCAGCTCCAGAGCACAAGCTTTGCCCAACCCCCGGCTGGAGGCGGTCACCAAAGCCACACGATCTCGCAATCCCAGGTCCATTTTTCAACCTCCCTCGGAAATTGCAAATCTCCGGACTCGCGGTTGAAACCGCACCTTGCGGGTCGCGGCCCCGCCCCGGTGAGTATAGCACACTCGCCCCATCTCGGCAAAGAAAGCAAAGGCCACCACGCAAACGCGAAACGCCCCCGAACAACGGCATCGGGGGATCGCCGGGTGCTCCGTTTGACCGATTACCTCCCTTCCGGTACAATCCCCCCATGGATCTGTTCACCCACGCCCGCAAACAAGACATGGAGCGCGAGGCTCCCCTGGCCGCACGGATGCGGCCCCGCACCCTGGACGAATTCATCGGTCAGGAGCACATCGTCGGGCCGGGGCGGTTGCTGCGCCGGGCCATCCAGGCCGATCAACTCTCCTCCGTCATCTTTTACGGGCCGCCCGGCACGGGCAAGACAACCCTGGCCGCCGTCATCGCCAACACCACCCGCAGCCACTTTGAGACGCTGAACGCCGTCCTTTCCGGCGTGGCCGATGTCCGCCGCGTCACAGAGGAAGCCCAAGAACGCCGCGCCCTCTACAACCGGCGCACCATCCTCTTTGTAGATGAGGTCCACCGCTGGAATAAAGCCCAGCAGGACGCCCTCCTGCCCTGGGTAGAAAACGGAACCGTCATCCTCATCGGGGCCACCACGGAAAACCCTTACTTCAGCGTCAATCGCCCCTTGGTCAGCCGCAGCCGCCTTTTCCAGTTCCGGCCCCTGACGCCCGACGACCTGTATGCCATCGCCCGCCGTGCCCTGGCCGACCCGGAGCGGGGGTACGGCCGGCGCAAGGTGGAGATCCACGACGATGCCCTGGCCCACCTGGTGGATGTGGCCAACGGCGACGCCCGAAGCCTCCTCAACGCCCTGGAGCTGGCCGTCGAGACCACGCCGCCCAACGAGGACGGCGTCATCGTCGTAGACATGGCCGTCGCCGAAGAAAGCATCCAGCGGCGGGCGGTCCTTTACGACAAGGACGGCGATTACCACTTTGACACCATCAGCGCGTTTATCAAATCACTGCGCGGTTCCGACCCCGACGCCGCCCTCTACTGGCTGGCTAAAATGATCTATGCCGGAGAAGACCCCCGTTTCCTCTTTCGGCGGATGCTGATCTTTGCCGGGGAGGATGTGGGCCTGGCCGATCCGCAGGCGGTGGTCATCGTTTCCGCCTGCGCCGAAGCCTTCGACCGGGTGGGCCTGCCCGAAGGCCGCTTCCACCTGGCCGAGGCCGCCCTCTACCTGGCGACGGCTCCAAAATCCAATTCGCTTTTGGGCTTTTTTGATGCATTATCCGCAGTGGAAAAGGAACGGGAAGGGGAGGTTCCTACCCATCTCAAAGACGGCAGCCGCGACAAGGAAGGCTTTGGACATGGGCAAGGCTATCTCTACCCCCACGCCTACCGCGACCATTGGGTCGCCCAACAGTACCTGCCCGCCCCTTTGCAGGGCCGCGTCTTTTACAAACCCGGCGATCAGGGCTACGAACGGACCATCGCCGAGCAGGTGGCCCGCCGCCGCGAGGCTCAGCTGGCGGCTATGGTCGAGAGCCTGCCCGAAGTGCTGACCTTTACCCCCGGTGAGCGGGAGCACGACCGCTGGCTGCAACGGACCGTCGGCAACGTGGGAGAGCGGCTGGGCCGTCTCCGCGACAGGTTGCTGGATGCGGCCCAGGTGCAGCGACACCACGTCGTCCTGGACCTCAACGTCGGCAGCGGCCTCCTCACCTGGGAGCTGCTGCGCCGCGCCCCGGAGGGCGGGGTCTATGCCCTGGCCCGCGACCACCGCGCCGCCGAAGCGTTGCGCCAACAAGCCGCCCGTCTACCCGAACCGGAACGGCCCATCGTCCTGGTGGGCGAAATCGCCGACCTGCCGGACCTGCTGGCCCAACGCGGCGAGGGGGAGGTCCGCTTTGACGCCATCGTGGGCCGCAACGCCCTGGGGGATGCCGCCGACAAGGAGGCGGTGTTGCGTCTCCTGCACAGGTGGCTGCGGCCCGGCGGTCGGCTCTGCCTGGCGGAAAGGGTGATGCGTTACAGCCAACGGCTTTATGAGCTGGTGGACCTTTCGGCCCTAGAAAAAGACCTGCGCCGCCGCCTCGCCGAAGCCGAAGAGGCCATCTACGCCGATGCTGCCGACCCCCGGCTCAACTGGGAAGCCACCGACCTGGAAAGAGCCTTGCACGCCGCCGGATTTGAGGGCGTGGAGGTTCGGGAAGAAACGCAGGAGACGGAAGTGCTCGTCGGCCCGGCGACGCTGGACCGCTGGTTCGCGCCGGAAGGACAAGGGCAACCCTCCTATGCCCGTCACCTGCGCCGCGCTTTGACCGCCGCCGAGCTGGCCCAGGTGGAAAGCCTCTTCCGCCACCGGCTCACCGGCCAGACCGTTGCGTGGCGAACTCGGATCGCTCTCGTGCGCGCCTCCAAGCCCAAAGATCGCGGTTGAAGCCGCACCTAGCAGGCCATTGACCGACCGTCCGCACAGGCGAATGCCCGGCTACAGGCCCAATAAGCGACCTGAGCCGCCGCCCCTGGGGCCGTCCGCAAATTGGGCACGAATGCGCAAATATGCCCGGCCCTTGTCACCTACTTTCCTTCGCGCCTTTGCGGTGCAAACCTCCAGAACCGCCACGAGCGCGAAGGTTGTCCTTTTCCTTTGCGCCCTTTGCGCCTTGGCGGTTCAAACCGCGCGTAGGCGGACGCCCAACCGCAGGCCCAAAAGGAGCGATTTGAGCCGCCGCTACCGAAGGTCGTGGACGCCGTTGAAGGGCACGCCCTCCCTTTCCAACAAGGCGACAACCCGCTCCCTTTCCGCCGGAGCGAAACGCAAAGCCAGGCCACAGTCTGCGCTGAGCTGACGCGGCGTGGGAATCAGCTTGAAGCGCATCCCCTCCCGTTCCAGGACCTTTTCGGCGCGGAGGGCATGGGCGGTGGAATCGAACAAGATCACGTTCCAAGCGGCCATGTCACAGGTACACAACCTTGCCTGCGCTCAGCATCGTCTCGGCGATGTCATACATGTTGGAAATCTGTCCCACGGCCAGTTTTTCCTTCAATTCAAAGTAGCCCAAACACGTCCCGCAGGCCAGCAGATCAACACCTTCCGCTTCCAACGCCCGCAGGTCGTCCAGCACCGGCGACCCTTCGCAGACGAGCCGAACCCCCGTGTTGAAAAAGATGATCGTTTGGGGGCGGGGTTGTACCTCCCCCAGTGTGTGGAAAAAGCCCCGGATCAGGATGCCGCCCAAATCATCATTGCCCCGGCCCATCACGTCGGCCGAAACGACCAAGACCAAAGGACCTCCCACCGCGCCGGATGGAACCGCCTCCCGCGCCTCTTCCCGGGGCGCGTCATCACCCCGCTGCATCTCAATGCGAAATTCCCCTTCCTGCTCGATCACGTTGACCTGCCAACCAGCCTTTTCCGCCATGCGCGAAACGTTGATCACTGCCGATTCGCCGTCCACAAGGGTTGTCACCCGGTCCGCACCGTCTTGCATCGCCTGCCGGGTCAGAATCACCGGCTGAGGACAAGCCAAACCGCGAGCATCTACCACCGTTGTCACTTTCCACCTCCCAGATCGGAATCCGCCACATCATACCAGATTCCGCCAGGAGATCAACTTTGCCAAACTTGCGCTCTCATCTGACTTGCAGTACAATGGAACGCGGTCTTAGTTTCGGAAATTGCTTCGCGCCGGATAAGCATGGAAGGTTGGCTCAAACCGAACCGAGGAGCAATCTTTTTCGGCTTGATCATCCTAACCATCGTCGGCGTCGTCCTTTTCCAGCTTCGTCGGCCCGCCCCTGCCCCGATTATCCTACAAACGCCGACACCTTCCCCCCTGCCATCGGCGACGCCGACGCCCAAACCCCTGCGGGTGTACATCAGCGGCGCGGTGCAAACCCCCGATGTGTACACTTTGCCCACCGATAGCATCGTCAAAGACGCACTTCTGGCCGCCGGCGGCCCGACCGACGATGCCGATCTGGACCGCATCAACCTGGCAGCAGCGGTGCACGATGGGCAACACGTATACGTCCCCCACAAAGGCGAAACCGATCTGCCGCAGGACATCTGTAGCAACGCCCCCACCAACGGCGCGACACCGGCCAAGATCAACATCAACACCGCCGATGTAACGACTTTGGACACCTTGCCGGGCATCGGCCCGACCATTGCCCAACGCATCATCACCTACCGGCAAACCAACGGCCCCTTCGCCCGCATAGAGGACATTATGCAGGTCCCCGGCATCGGGGAAAGTACCTTTGCCCGGATACGCGATCTCATCACGACGGAATAAAAGTGATCATCCTTACAGAAATTCGGGCATTTTGTTGTAGAATAAAGACACTCCTTTCTCCTCCTTGTGAAAGGGAAGGCAGGAAATCTCTTGTGGGTTTCCTGCCTTTCCTTTTTGACAGGGAACGTGGAAGATGGTAAAATAGCCCCACCGACAACCTAGCAGCATTGGGGGAGCTTGGGGGAGCCAGGCTGAGAGGGCGACCGAATCCGTCGCCGACCCTTTGAACCTGACCTGGGTAATGCCGGCGTAGGGAATATGCGCGACAAAAGACCGCCAGCCACAGGCCAGGCGGTCTTTTTGTGTGAGGAGGCACAGTGCGGGCCATCATCATTGCAAACGGTCGGGAATGTGCCGGGGCCGATTGGGTGCGAGCAGGGGACTGGATCGTCGCCGCCGATGGGGGCGCAGCCCGTGCCCTCGCGTGGGGGTTGACACCCCATCTGGTCATCGGCGATATGGATTCGCTGCCGGGTGACATCCGCAGCGATTTGGAAAAACAAGGTTGCCGTTTCATTCTGCATCCCCGCGATAAGGATGAAACCGACCTGGAACTTGCCTTGCGCCATGTCGCAAGGGCGGGGGCGACGGAGATCATCATCTTGGGGGCAATGGGCGGGCGCACGGATCATGCCTTTGCCAATGTGCTGCTGCTGACCTTGCCCTTCCTGGCAGGGGTGGCAGTGCGCATCGTCTCCGAAGGCGAAGAAATTTCATTGGTGCGAGGAGGCGAATCGTTGCAGCTGACCGGCCAAAGGGGGGATTTGGTTTCCCTCTTGCCCCTGGGCGGGGATGCCCACGGCGTGATGACCGAAGGGTTGGCCTGGGCGTTGGAGGATGAAACATTGTTCTTCGGTCGGAGCAGGGGGGTGAGCAACGAAATGACCGCCCCACAGGCACGGATCGGGGTGGAAGAAGGGTTTTTGTTGGTGATCCACCGCAAGACCGCCGCCGGGGATGAAAGTCCCGGTCAACCCGCGATTTCCAAGAAAGCGGACCGATCCCCGGCTCACCGCCAAGGATGAAAATCTCCGGCAACTCGCGCCGGGGGCGGTGGCGACTCAAGTCGCTCCTTTCGGGCCTGTGGCCGGGCGTATTCGTGCATTCGTGTATTCGCATCCGCTTCGCGGACGGCCCGCTTTGGCGGTCCCGGAGATTTGAACCGCGAAGGCGCAAAGGCCGCAAAGGAAAGGAGAAAAAGTAAGAAAACCTTCGCGCCCTTGGCGTCTTGGCGGTTCCGGAGATTTGAACCGCAAAAGCGACTCAAGTCGCTCCTTTCGGGCCTGTGGCCGGGCGTATTCGTGCATTCGTGTATTCGCGTCCGCTTCGTGGACGGCCCGCTTTGGCGGTTCCGGAGATTTGAACCGCGAAGGCGCAAAGGACGCAGAGGAAAGAAGAAAAAGTAAGAAAACCTTCGCGCTCTTGGCGTCTTGGCGGTTCCAAGATTCGAACCGCAAAGGCGAAGAGAAGTTGGGAGTTCATTTTCGAGGAAGAGGACCGATCCCCGGCTCACCGCCGATCAAGTCGCCCCTACGCCTCTATTGACCTTGTGCTCTGGAGCTGCGCACGCTGTTCATCGTCCAACCGCTGGAAGAAACGGCGTTCCAGGATCGAGGCCAGGATGTAGAGCAAGCAGGTGACGACAAAGATCGGTCGCCATCCGATCTGGGGGTGGGCTTGGGCATAACCGCTCAAGTACGGACCTACCGTCCAGCCGATGTTCCAGCTCATGCCCATCAAGCCGCTGACGGTCGCCCGCTCCCGCTCCGTCACCTGCTCCATCGCAAAGGCTTCGTAGAGGGGATTGCCCATGTTCATCAAGGCCGCCCGCACCCAAAAGGCCAGGGCGGAAACCCAGAACACCCCCGAAAAGCCGATAAGCAATAGGAAGGGGATGGAGGTGAGCTGGGTGAGGACCAAAGAGCGGATGCGTCCCCAGCGGTCGGCCAGCAGCGGCGCGGCCAGCGTCGCTACACCGGTGATCACCGCCGACACGGAAAACAGGGTCCCCAACGTCCTGTCCGGAACGGCAAAGGTTTCTTTGAAAAATAGGTTCATATAGGGAATCAGGATGGCGGCCCCCATGGAGATCAGGATGCTGGGCAGAAAGAGTCGCAGTGCCAAGCCGGGGTGCTCCAGGTTGTGCCAGAAGCGGCGGGTGGGGGCCGGTGGCTCCGCCGTCGGCCGCGGCGGTTCCCGGATCAAAAAGATCGGCGGCAATGCCAGAGCGGAGAGGATGACCGACACCCCCAAAGTGGCGGCATAGGCCGGCGCACTTTCCACATTCACCCCCAGCCATCCACCAAAGAGGGCCGGCAAGTAGCCGCCGATCAGGGTTCCGAAAAAGCCGGCCAGCATTTGCAAACCGAAACTGGCACTGAAAAGCGAATCACGTTCATCCTCCGCCGAGTTCTCCATCATAAAAGGCGAGCTGCTGACCATCCACAGCGCTTGGCAGAGGCCGAAAAGGATCATGGAAAGGCGCAACAACCCCATGCCGGAGGCCAAGACCACGCCCAAGGAGGCCAACGTTTGCCCCACACCGGCCATAACCATAGACGGCTTGCGGCCGATGCGGTCCACCAGCATCCCCGCGGGCAATGCACCCAGAAGGGCGATCAGATTGGGTAGGGATTGCAGCTCCCCCAAGAAGCTGCGGCTGTACCCCCGGCTGACAATGTAGAGATTGAAGATGAGTATGTAGATACTGAAGCTCAGGCCGGTGATGACGATGCTCAGCAAGAACAAACGGGCGTTGCGGTTCAGGTTGCGCAACCGTCGTAGGTAGCGGCCAATTCCCTCAATCATCCTCCGACTCCGAAAATATTTCCTGCTCCGCAGCTCGGTGTGGGCCACAGCCCGCATCCCTTCACACCGGACTGCGCAGGTTTCAAGGCGGGAGGTGTCCGTAGCCCCTCCCCTACCCGGCCTGTCGGCAAGAAAAAAACCGTGGGGCAGATACTCCCCACGGTTCGCAGGCGCAGATGGGCCGCAAAAAAGCCGTGGGGTGTAGTGCCCCACGGCCTTCCGATGCAATCATCAGAGGCGGCCAGGTGCACTACAACAAGCGACTATCGGACGTCCGGTCAATGCGATTGCGCACTTGGCAGAACACCTGTACCCTCCTCTTGAAAAACTCGGTGCCAGGCTCCTCGGGTAGGACTCGAACCTACAACCAACCGGTTAACAGCCGGCCGCTCTGCCAATTGAGCTACCGAGGAATGAATGACGCCGCTATTATACCCAAGCCCCGCAAATTGTCAAATTTTTCACGGGGTATTTCTCAGGTCCTTCCGACCAGCATCCGCATCCGTGCCGAGTGGATGTGGCACACGGCCACGGCGACGGCATCGGCAGCGTCGTCGGGGCGCGGGATGTCTTCCAGGTTGAGCAACATGCGCACCATCTCCTGGACCTGGTGCTTGTCCGCGCCGCCGTAACCGGCAACGGCCTGTTTGACTTCCAGGGGTTTGTATTCGTAGATGGGTAACCCGGCATCGGCCAGGGCCAACAGTGCGACCCCACGGGCATGGCCCACGGAGAGGGCCGTGCGCACGTTACGGCTGAAAAATAGCTCCTCCACGGCGGCAACTTCCGGTCGGTGGGCGGCAATCAGTTCCGCCAGGCCGCGATAGATGGCCTGCAAACGCTCCGGCAGGGGCATACCCGCCGCCGTGGTGATGACGCCGCAGTCTACCAGCGTCAGACCTTCGGTCCCCTCACGCACCAGGCCGTAGCCGGTGATGGCCGTGCCCGGATCAATCCCCAAGACTAGCACTAGGCTCGCGCCTCAAATTCCTCCATCAGTTCATCGGTGATCTCTAGGTTGGAGTACACCTGCTGGACGTCCTCCAATTCCTCCAGGGTGGAGATAAGGTTCATGTTCTGGAACGCTTGCTTTTTGTCTAGGGTGATGGTCGTCTTGGGGATCATGGTGATCTCTGCCGACTCCAACTTGAGGCCGTGTTCTTCCAGGCTCTCTTTGACCGCTTGGAAATCGGCGGGATCGGCAAAGATCTCAACCAGTTCATCGCTAAAGGCTACATCATCTGCACCGCATTCAACGGCGATCTCCAGGATCTGATCCTCATCCATGCCGTTGGGAGCCAGGGTAAAGTAAGCCCGGGGTTCAAACTGCCAGGCCACGCAGCCGGATTCGCCCAAGCTGCCACCCAATTTGTTGAACCAACGTCGGATGTCGGCTACGGAACGGTTGCGGTTATCGGTGACGACTTTGATGAGCAGCGCGACGCCGTGGGGGCCGTATCCTTCGTAAATGATCTCCTCCAAAGCCGCCGCGCCCTTGTCCAGCCCGGCTCCCCGGCGGATGGCCCGTTCGATGTTTTCTTTGGGCATGTTGGCCGCTTTGGCTTTTTCCACCGCCAACCGCAGCTTGAAATTGGTCTCCGGATCGGCCCCTTCGCGGGCGGCGATGGAGATCTCTTTACCCAACTTGGTGAAGAGCTGCCCTCGCTTGGCATCTGCCGCCGCCTTTTTGCGTTTGATCGTTGACCATTTTGAATGTCCGCTCAAGGCAAACCTCCCTCACAAACTACATGCAATGTTCAGAAACAAACCTACTGCACCCGTCGTCCGCCCTTGAGTGTTGCCTGAAGGGCCTGCAGGTCATCCATCCGACCGGCAGCGGCCAGGGCTGCCTGTTCCGGCCAGGTGGTCGGATCGGCCAGACGGCGCAGCCGGGGGTCGGCGGCCTCCAGAATATCGGCAAGGTGGGCAGGTTCGGCAGCGGCCAGCTGATTGTAGGTGACGATGCCCGCCGCCTGCAGCACGCTTTCGATTTTGGGGCCGATGCCTTCGATGACCTTGAGGTCGTCGGGCCGGACGGGGGTTTGTTCTTCGTCTTTTGCTCCTGCCGTTTCCTCTGCCTCGTGGGACGGCGGCGCGGTTTCCTCTGTGCTCCCGACCTCCACCTCTATTTCAATGAGGTCCGATTCCTCCGCTTCTTCCTCGCGGCGGGTCCACAGCCACCAGAGCAGCCAGGCGACCAGGGCCACACCGGCGATGCTCAGCAGCAAACCGAACAAAATCCCAAAAATTGCGCGAACCGACATCGTTCTCCTCCTTTGCGATCTGCACCTTGCCTTTGAATATACTTCTGAACGTCCTTCTCGTCAAGTTTGCCCGGCGGGGAGGTCAGGGCATGTCAAGATTGTTCCGGCCTTGATCAGCTCGGCTCGACGCCGGGCAGCCGTTCGGCGATCTCGTCAAAATCCACCCTTCTGCCCACCAACACCCGGCGGCCCCGTCCGCCCCCCTCATCGGGGCCGACCAATCCCCGCTCCTCCAGCTGGTCCATGAGCCGCCCGGCGCGGGGAAAGCCGATGCGCAACCGACGCTGGAGGAAGGAGGTGGAGACCCGGTCCCGGTCTTTGATCAGTTCAACGGCCTGTTGGAGCAACCGATCCTCTTCGTCGCCGGCGTCCAACTCGGTCCAGGGAGGGAACATCTCCACCTGGCCTGCAGCCGGTTGTCGCTCGCGCCAAAAGCGGGTGAGCCGCCCGATCTCGGCATCGGAGACAAAGCAGCCTTGCAGGCGGATCGGGGCGGCTTGTTGGGGTGAGAGGAAAAGCATGTCGCCTCGGCCCAACAGGCTCTCCGCGCCGCTCTGGTCCAAGATGACGCGCGAATCCACCTGACTGGTGACGGCAAAACTGATCCGGGCCGGAAAGTTGGCCTTGATCAGCCCCGTGACCACGTCCACGCTGGGCCGCTGGGTGGCGACGACCAGATGGATGCCGGTCGCCCGGCCCATCTGGGCCAGGCGGCAAAGGTGACGTTCTACCTCGTCGGGGGCGACCATCATCAGGTCGGCCAACTCGTCAATGATGACGATGAGGAAAGGTAGCGGCTCCTCCCCCCGGCGGCGGTTGTACTCTTCCAGGTTGCGGACGCCGACTTGGTGAAACTGTTTGTATCGCTTGTCCATCTCCCGCGTGACCCAGGCCAGCGCGCCCACCACCTGCTCCACGTCCACCACCACGGGGGCCAGCAGGTGGGGGATGCCGTTGTAGCCCACCAGCTCCACCATTTTGGGGTCCACCATCAGCATTTTCAGCTCCTGGGGGGTGTTGTTGAACAGGAGACAGCAGATGATGGAGTTGATGCACACGCTCTTGCCCGATCCGGTGGCCCCGGCAATGAGCAGGTGGGGCATCAGGGCCAGGTCTACGGCGATGGGATGACCGGAGACGTCTTCGCCCAGGGCAATGGCCAGGGGGGACGCCAGCCGCTTGAAGGCTCGCGATTCCATCACCCCCCGCAGGGAAACCAGGGAGACGACCTCGTTGGGCACTTCCAGGCCGACGACGGAGCGGCCCGGCACGGGGGCTTCAATGCGGACGGGGGCGGCGGCCAGGGCCAGGGCCAGGTCGTTGGCCAAGGCGGCGATCTTGCCCACCCGCACCCGCATCCGCTGCACTTCTCCTCCGGCCACCCGCCGCTCAATGTAGCCGGGGTCCAGGCCGAATTGAGTAACGGTCGGCCCCCGATTGACCTCAACGACGCGGGCCGGGACGCCGAAACTTTCCAGCGTCTGCTCAATGATTCGGGCCTTGCGCCGGACGTCGGTATCGCCGTAGGCTTTGGGCGACGCCGGGTCCAGCAGGTCCAGAGGGGGCAGGCTGCCGTCGGCAGGGCGGCGTCGGCGCGGGGCACGGCGCCCGGTTTTAGCCTTGCCCGCCGTCGTCTTGCGCGGCTTCTTTTTGCGCGGCTTGGCCTCGGCAGGGTCCGGCTCTTGTTCCCACCAGGGGACCTGCGGCGGTTCCGGGACGACCGGCTTGCCTCGGTGGGCCGTCCACAGGCGGTTCCAGGCGGCGACGCCTCGTCGCACCTGCCGTCGCCCCCACGGGGCAATTCGCCCCCACCAGGGCGTTGCCAGCAAATAGAGGGCAAAAAGCAGCGTAGCGAGCAGGATCAACCAGCCGATGAGCGGTCCCAGCCCCTCCACCAGCAGCGTAGACAGAGTCCAGCCGACATAGCCACCGCCTTGCCCCAAGGCGGCAGCTTGCAGTGCCTCATCGGTCCCGTGCTGCGCCACCAGGGGCATGTGGGCGGCAACCATGATCGCCAAAAGCAACAGTTCCAAGCCGATGGCAAAGGGCGGCCCCAGGGACAAAGCCCGACGCAACTCCGGCCACAGCAGCCATAGCCCCATCAGTCCTAGGCTCACCGTCAGGGGATAGGCTCCCCAGCCGAACAGGCGGCGCAGGGCCGTGGCCCACCAGTCCAGGACCGCTCCGGAAGAGATGTCGGACAGGCCCAAGATGGTCAAGGCGGCCAGCAGCAACAACACCCCGCCGACCGCTTCCGGGCGGACGGCGTCGGGGCGCAGGTGCTGCCGGGCCGGGGACTTTTGCCGACGGCTCATGCCGAATCCTCCCCCGGAATCGCGGGTTGGGGCTTGGCCTTGTGCCAAGCGGCCAAAGTCACACGGCGCGGGCCGGAAGGCTCAAGGAGGTGATTTGGTGTCCTGCTGCTGCAGCGCAAGTCTGGAGTTTGTGTCATTCCGCTTCGCCTCTCCCGTGGGAACTTTCCCCATGGTGGGCCGGAGACTATATCCCGGCAGGTCGGCGGATGCCCGCCGCTTCCATGGCCGTCTCGACCGCCTCCACGGGCGTCCCGACCGGGATCACGCCTTCCACCGGCCAGGTGTCCAGGCCCACCACCGGCTTGCCCATTTTGAGGGCCAACCCGATTTCGGACAGGGTCCCGTAGCCGCCGTGGAAGGCGATCACGGCGTCGCCGTTG
>CAZQKE010000058.1:0-17871 GCA_964593865.1 uncultured Anaerolineaceae bacterium
CGGATCAAAGGGCAGCGGTTCACCGGCATCCAGGGCGGCGACCATGCGCTTGTGGGCCGCATCCCGCCCGACATAGATGACGCCGCTGATCGTCACCTTGTCGCCGGCGTGAAGCTGCTCGATCACATCATCGGTCAAAGGTGTTGTCAAGTGCATCGTTTGCTCCTTGCTTCAAGCCGTAGCCGGCGGACGGCGCACATAGCCAAACCACGTCTTGACCAGGTTGTGCTCCCGCAAGTACCGCTTGGCCTGCTGCCGCCAGGCTCCAATATCACCGACCAGGGGCTTGCCCTCCAAAAGGGCGTCCAGGATCAGCCCCCGGTGCAAACAGGCCAGCAACTCGGCTTCTGTGAACCCCAGAGCGTCTACCAGGAGCGGCTTGTCTTCCCACAGCACGTCCAACCGTTCCCAAAAATCGGTCGGCAGATCGTCTGCCACTACCAGCAAATCGTAGTCGCTGGTCCGGCGGGCATCCCCCCGTGCCCGCGAGCCAAAGAGGATCACCGCCTTTGGCGCAAGCCGCCGTTCTAGGGAGGCAACGTATTCAGCAATTGCTGCCGGACGGCGTCTAGAATGTCTGTTGCCCATTGCAAGCAATCCTCGGCGTTCCGCCGATCGAAAAAGTCAAAAGGGATCCCAAACGGTACACCGTTGGGGTAGCGGGTAGGAATGTATACCCGATCCAGTTCGCGGGCTGCGCCCAGTAAAGACGCTAGTGCGCCCAGAGGCTGGATTCCGGCCTGCTGATCGCCCTGGATCAACACTAGGATGCTGTGAATTCGTTCGACATCTTCTCCCTTGGCGGCACGGAGCGCCTTGACCGCCTTTTCCGCCGCCTGCTGAGCGACAAAACAAGACCAATATATAGTCGCCACTGTCACGCAGGTTAGCAGCGGCCTGGAGGTCCCGCTCGGCTTGCCGGAACCATCGCCCTGCCTCGGTCTGCCAACGGCTGGCAGCGTTCACAACACCGCCTCCTTATGCCGCGCCGAATGGCACTGGATGTTGACCGCTACCGGCAGGGAAGCGATATGGCAGGGGAAGGTCTCCACGTGGACGGCCAACGCCGTGGTCAGCCCGCCCAGCCCCTGGGGACCGATGCCGATGCGGTTGATCCGGTCTAGGAGCTCGGCTTCCAGTTCGGCCACTTCCGGGTCGGGGTTGGGTTGGCCCACTTCCCGCAGTAGCGAGTGCTTGGCCAGCCACATCGCCTTTTCTGCCGAACCGCCGATGCCTACGCCGACGATGATGGGCGGGCAGGGGTTGGCTCCTGCCCGGCGCACCGCCTCGACCACAAAGTTGACTACGCCCTCGCGGCCATCGGCGGGTTTGAGCATGGCCAGGCGGCTCATGTTTTCGCTGCCCCCCCCTTTGGGGGCTACGATGATTTTGAGTTCGTCGCCGGGTACGACCGTCGTGTGGATGACCGGCGGGGTGTTGTCGCGGGTGTTGATGCGGGAAGAAAAGGGGTGTTCGACGATGGACTTGCGCAGGTAGCCTTCTTTGTAGCCCCGGCGCACGCCCTCGGCAATGGCTTCATTCAGGCTGCCGCCGACGATGTGAACATCCTGGCCCAGTTCCACGAACACAACGGTTAGGCCGCAATCTTGGCAAAGGGGCATTTGTTCGTTGCGGGCGATCTCGGCGTTCTCCAGGATCTGGTCCAGCACTTCGCGGCCTACAGGCGAGATTTCGGCCTCGCGGTAGCGGCGTAGGGCGGCCAGCACGTCCTCGCCCAGGTAGTAGTTGCTCTCAATGCACAACCGGGCGACCGTCTCGACAACCTGATCGGTGTGAATTTCCTTCACGCTCCTACCCCCTTGTAGAACGAAAAAGCACCTCTATCCGGCCCGATGTTTCCGCTTTGCTCAGGTGAGGTGCTTATCCGCAAGCTGTAAAATGCTATCCGATGCTCCGTAGCGCCTCCCCTTCGAAGCCAAGCGCGGGCATTATACCCCAATCGACCGATCTTGTCAAAAGCCTTCCCCATCGGATGTTCTCAGACCTGCGATTCCGCGCTGCGTAGGAAATGTCGGGTTGCACGTTCGCCTATCCGGCCCGGAGCGGCTGCCTGCAATGGGCCATGCCCCTCGCAGGATCTCCGTTGCGTCCTGCTCACGGGCCAAAACGGAGCAGGACGGCCAATCCGACCAAAGAGACTATGGCGTATTCTATCAGCACCTGTCGCGTCAGTCGATCCTGGAGCTGCTGGTTGGCCAGGCCGGTGAATACGTAAAAGCCCAGCAGCAGGATCAGCCCCCCCGTCACCCCGGAGATCCGCCAGTAGTTCATGGCCCAGATGATCTCGCCGGTGCACAACCCGGCGATGGCAGCGTACAGGGCCGTGCGGGTGAACCCCTGTCCTGCGCTGCGCAAAAACTCCAACGCCAACAGACCGCCTACCGCCGTGACCGCCGTAGCCGAGATCAAACTGCGCGTCTTGGCCGAGTAGATGAGCACAAAGACCACCAGGGCCAACAGGTAGGCCCAGGCGTTGAGGCTCAGACGGGCAGCGCGATACAATCGGTCATCCGGGTCTACCGTGTGGTATTCGGCACTGATGACCGGGATGAGGACCAAGCCGGTCAGGACATAACCGACCAGGCGGTAAAGCCTGGTCGGGGCTTGAGGTAGCAAAACCACCGCCAGGAGGACCGTCAGTGCGGGCAAGGTCCAGGTGACGAAGCTGTGCCGCGCTTCAATCCTTTGCGCAGTGGGGTGGGATCGGACTATGGCGTCGGTGCCGGCGCAGGTGATACCTACCAACAAAGCGGCCATCAAGGCCGTTTGGGTTAGGCTCACCGCCAGGGGAGAACCCAACACCGTAAGGCTGTAGGACCGGCCGGGCAACTGCAGGAATGCACCCAGGATCAGGCCCAGGACGACCAGCGAGGCTACTATGCTGGCCCGTTCTCGGTAAAGCATGAGGTTTCCTTTTAGTAGAGAAACATCGGTTTGCCCAGCATGTCCACGATGCGCGGGCGATACTGATCTACGTCGTACATCTCATCCACGTCCACCCGCTTTTTGCCGGAAACGACGCGGTTGAGGGGGACGTGGGTGTACATGCCGTCGCGCAATGCTACCATGCGCCCCGACCGCCCCTGGGCCGTCAGGTCCATTGCCAGCTGGCCGTAGCTGACGGCGACCATGCGGTCCAGCGAATCGGGTGCTCCGCTGCGCATCAGGTAGCCCAACTGCTGGTAGATGATGTTTTCGCCGGTGATCTTTTTCAGCTTCTCCCCCGTCACCGCACCGATGCCGCCCAGTTTTTTGTGACCGTACGCATCCTCATCCCCGGCATAGTGAACCAGGTCTCCCCCGATCTCGCGGGCACCTTCGGAGATGGTCATGATGGCATAGTTGCTGGGGTTGTTGCGTTTATCCTGGATCAGGAGCAGGGCCAGCCGCTGAATGTCAAAGGGCACTTCGGAAATGATGGCCCGGTCTACATCGGCCAGGTAGGCAGAAATGAGTGATGTTTCACCCGAATTGCGACCGAATAGCTCAATGATCGCAATCCGTTCGTGGGAACCGGTCGGGGTGCGCAGGTTGTTGATCATGTCTACGCTGCGTGTTACCGCCGTTGAAAAGCCGATGCAGTAATCGGTCCCGTACACGTCGTTGTCCATCGTTTTGGGAATGGCGACAATGGGAAACCCTTCCTGGTGCAGCCGAGCGGCGTAGGATAGCGTGTCGTCCCCGCCGATGGGGATCAGCGCATCCAGCTCCAAAAAATTCAGCACCCGCAGGATGTGGGGGGTAAAGTCATAGACGGCGTTTTCCCCTTCGCCTTCGATCGGTTCCGCCGTGCCCTGCAAAAACTTGGGAACATCGGCGGCTTTGACCCGCTGGGGATTGGTGCGCGAGGTGTGCAGGAATGTGCCTCCGGTGCGGTCAATGGTCCGCACGGTGGAGGGCTGCAGGGGGAGAAACAGGTTCTTGCCGGCCTGAGGGCTATCCAGGTTGCATTGCAACAAGCCTCCCCACCCCCGACGAATGCCGATGACCTCCCACCCGTGGGTGATGGCCCGCTCAACGACCGATTTGATGGCCGGGTTGAGGCCCGGTACATCGCCTCCTCCGGTGAGAATACCGACTCTTTTGCTCCTTGCCATGTTGCTCCCTCTTTGATCTGATCGGCACAAGTATAACAAAAAGTGACCGTTCCGTCAAAAGAGGGCAATGGGGACAGGTTGACCCCCAGGTTGACGAATATCGGTCGGTTGACTTTTGTTCCCTTGTGCGTATAATCTCTTTTGTGAATACCGGGGCCGCGTTTCGCAAAGGGATCGGGGCGACGGTTGCTCCAAAAGCCGTGCGCCGGATGCACAGGGGGCGACTCGTCTCCGACATTTTGTTCATTTTGGGGGGGCTGGCGTTGGCTGCGGCTTTGCTATACGCTGCTTACGCTGCCCTCAACACCTGGTTGATGGGGCAGAACCGCTATCTGCGCTTGAACCGGGTTGCCGCTCTGCCGATCCCGGCCATGACCTGGACTCCCTCGCCGACTCCTACGCCGACTGCGCCGCCGACCCACACGCCAACCCCTACCCCTTTGCCTTCGCCGACTCCCACCCCCACGCCTACCCCTCCGCCTCCTCCCGTGCAGATCCGCATTCCGGCTCTGGGCGTCACCCGCTCCATCATCCCCTTGCCGCGCATCCCCGACCGGCGCACCGGTGGCTGGACGTGGAATACCGACCGCCTGTTTCGTGCCGGGCGCAGCGATCTGGTAGGGCACTGGCAAGGTTCGGCTTCGCCGGGCCAGCCGGGCAACATGATCCTGGTCGGTCACAACTACGGCTACGGTTACAACGGCGTCTTTGTGCGCTTGGGCAGTCTGCGGCCCGGCCAACAGGTGTATGTGGTCAACGCCGTGGGACAGACCTTCACCTACCGGGTGACGCAGGTTCAAAAGGTGGGCTGGCGGCGCAAGACCTTCGGGGAGTTGACAAGGCATCTGCAGTTCCTGGCTCCCGGAGGCCCGGAGCGGCTGACGCTGGTCAGCTGCGCCGGGGCAAACTTTGAACCTTTCCCCGAACGGGTGTATGTCGTCGCCATGCCGTCGCACTAAAAAGCTTCGCCCTACTGCTCCACTTCAGGGGGCGTCTGCCGGAAGCCGTTTTGAAATCCCAGACCGTTGCCCTTCACCGGCGCAAAACGGTTTGGGTCCAGGCACGGATCCACTCCTCGCGATGGGCCTCAATGTCTTCCGGCGGCACGGTGGCCGGTTTCGCGGGAACCTGGGCAAAGCGCACGAATACGTCGGGCAGGGTTGCCTGCCGGTTCGCCGGGAAGACGAACATCGTCAGGGGGATGTTTTCCTGAAAATCTGTATCCAGCATAAAGTCTATCCATTGTTCGGCCAGGTCTCGGTTGGGAGTCCCTTTGAGGATGCCCACAAATTCTATCTGGCGGAAGCAACTCCCGTCGGCCGTGATGACGCCGGTGGGGGCTTCGTCAAACTGGCTTTCGGAAAAGTAGACCTCAACCGGCGGGCTGCTGGCATAACTGACGACAATGGGCCGGTCGCCTCCTTGAGAAGCGTAGGTGAAATTGCCCCAATAGGCATCTTCCCATCCCTCCGCTACCAACAGGTCGTTGTCCCGCAGAGCAGCCCAAAAGTCCAGATAGCCATCTTTGCCAAAGCGACCGATGGTCGCCAGCAAGAAGGCCAATCCGGGTGATGAGGTTGCCGGATTCTCAACTACGGTCAGACCTCGGTAAGCCGGTTGGAGCAGGTCCGGTAGGTCGGCAGGGGGGAGTAGATCGCGCTCGCGGAACCAATTCTTGTCGTAATTCACACAAACGTCACCATAGTCCACCGGCAGCAGGCGATGGGAGGGGTCCAGTTGCATTTCGGGGGGGATGTTTTCCAGGAGAGGGGAATCGTAAGGCTCCAAAATATCGCCTTCCAGGGCACGGCTGAGAAAGGTGTTGTCCACGCCGTACAGGACGTCGGCCAGGGGATTTTCTTTGCTGAGTAAGGCTTGGTTGAGCATCAAACCGGTATCCCCAGACTTGAGAAATTGTACCCGGCAACGGCATTTTTGTTGAAAGAGGTTGATGATCTCTTCGCTCATGTCGAAGCTATCGTGGGTCATCACCGTCAGGATACGGCCTTCCTCCGCCGAGGGCTTGGCCGTCGGCTCCGCCGTTGCCGTCGGCTCTGCCGTCGGCCCACAGGCCGCCAGCCACAAAGCTGCGACCAACATTGCCAGCCACACTTTTTTCATTTTCCTCCCCCTTTCTCGAAAATAATGCGGGCCGTCCACGAAGCGGACGCGAATACACGAATGCACGAATACGCCCGGCCGCAGGCCCGAAGGGAGCGACTTGAGTCGCCACCGCCTCCGGCGCGAGCCGCCGGGATTTTCATCCTTGGCGGTGAGCCAGGGATCGGTCCTCTTCCTCGCCTCGGTCCCAGAAAATGTGCCGGAGCACCAGCGTCAGGGAACCGCCTACCACGCAAGCCAGAGCAATCCACTGGGCCGTGGCCAAAGGACCGATCTTCCAAGCATCGGGGCGGAGAAACTCAACAAAGAAGCGGCCCAGTGGGTACAAGACGATGTAACCCAGCACCACGTCCCCATCGCGGAGCTTGTCGGGCAGACGGGCGTGGACGTTGTAAAGGATGAGGAACACCACCAGGCACCACAGCGATTCGTACAAAAAGGTGGGATGGTAACGCAGATCGTAACGCCCCCCCGGCGGCGGCTGATGGGGGAGATCCGGGTTGATCTTGATGCCGTACCAATCGGACCCCGTAGGTGGGCCGTACAGTTCCTGGTTGATAAAGTTCCCCCAGCGGCCTATAAACTGCCCGAAAGCCAACCCCGGTGCGCCCACATCCAGCCACACCAGCGGGTTGAGACGGTTCCACAGGGCATAGATCACCACGCCCAGGATGCCGCCGAGGACCGCGCCGTAAATGCCCAATCCCTGGAAGCCTCCTTTCCAGAAAGCGATGGCGTCAATGGGATGGGACCGATACCAATACCAACCACAAGGTGTCTGGGGGGTACAGCCTTCCGGGATGGAGATCACGTGGTATAGCCTGGCCCCGATGATACCCAGGATAACGGCCCAGATCAGACCGCCCCACACATGATCGGGGTTCAGACCGCGCTTGCGGGCCAGTCGAGAGGAAAAATAGGCCCCTATGGCCACGCCGGTCATGATCAGAATGCCGTACCAGCGGATTTGAAAGGGGCCGATCTGGAACAGGATTGGGTTGATCATCGTTCGGTACTCCGTTCTTTGGAATTGCTCCGCATTATAGCACAAACGAAGGTGAGCGCAAACCGGCGGCAAGACGGTAAAACCGTTTTGGAGCCGGAAATTTGTGCCATCTTCCTTGCCCCCTTTCTCTTTCAGAGGCATCGCGAACCGGCGTTTCCTACCCTTGAGGGCGTGCAAATTGCGTTTATCTATCACATGAGGTAAAATCACAGCGTTACCCGTGGGGGTGCAAAACCGACAACGATCGGATGTTGGGAAGCATTGGTGAGTAGGAACAACGATTCTGTACGGTCGTACAAAATTTTAATGATCGCCCCGACCTCGTTCTTTTCCGACTACGGCTGTTCGGTGCGCATACTGGAAGAGGCCCAAGCGTTGCGTCGGTTGGGCAATCGGGTCTCCATCTGCACCTACCGCAACGGACGCGACGTAGCCGATCTGGACATCCGGCGCACGCCCGGCATCCCCTTCCGGGAGCACTATGAGGTCGGTTCCTCTTTGCACAAGATCGGCTTTGATTTCTTGCTCTTTTGGCATGTGCTCTTCCACGCTTGGCGTCTGCGGCCGGATGTCATCCATGCTCACATGCACGAGGGCGCATTGATCGGCCTGGTGGTGGGCCGCCTGTTACGGATCCCCATGATCTTTGACTTCCAGGGCAGCCTGACCGGCGAGATGTTAGATCACAAATTCCTGCACCGCGAAAGCATCTTTTACCGTCTACTCCGCTGGTTGGAGGAGCAAATAGACCGCCTTTCCCCCATCATTCTCACCAGCTCCCACAATGCCCGCAATCTGCTGCGCAATGAGTTCGGTTGCCCATCGGAGCAGGTCCGGGTGGTGGCCGACTGCGTGGACACTACCCGTTTCTTCCCGGCCACCGACGAGGAAGCGGAGGCCATAGCCCGGCGACGGGCCTCCTTGGGCATCCCGCCGGGACGCAAGATCGTCGTCTACCTGGGGCTGCTGGCCGATTACCAGGGGACCGACCTGTTGCTCCAGGCTGCTGTCCATTTGTTGCAACGGCGGCCCGATGTGCATTTCTTGATCATGGGCTTTCCTAACGTTGAACGTTATCAACGGATGGCCCATGGCCTGGGCATTGCCGACCATGTCACCTTCACAGGCAAAGTTCCCTATCGCCAAGCCCGGGATTTTTTGGCCCTTGGGGACGTGGCCGTCGCCCCCAAACTCTCGGCCACAGAAGGCAGCGGCAAAATCCTCAACTACATGGCGATGGCCTTGCCGACGGTTGCTTTTGATACACCGGTGAGCCGAGAATACCTGGGGCAGGAAGGAATCTATGCCCGGCCCGGCGACGCCGAGGACTTGGCCCGTGCCCTCCTGCAGGGGTTGACCGAGGTCAACGGCCGACGGGGACAGACCCTGCGACGTATCGTCCGGCGGAATTACTCTTGGGACCAAGCGGCGGAAACGATCCTGCAAGCCTATACGCAGGTTTGCCAGAGCCACCGAGACGTGCTATAATTTCAAGCCTTTGAAGAGCGTGCTCGTTGAGGAATCATGATCCGCCAACTGGTCGAGATCTATCGTTATCGAGAACTGATCAGAAACCTGGTCGTCCGCGACCTAAAGGTCCGCTACCGGAACTCGGTGCTGGGGGTACTGTGGTCGCTGCTCAACCCTTTGTTGATGACATTGGTATTCACCATCGTCTTTACATTGATGATCCCCAGTGACATTCCCAACTATCCGGTCTTTTTCATGTGTGGGTTTTTGCCGTGGAGTTTCTTTGCGGCTTCGGTCATGGGATCCACCAATTCCATCGTCGGCAACGCCTCTTTGATCAAAAAGGTTTATTTTCCCAGGGAGATCTTGCCCCTGGCGGAGGTGCTATCCAACCTGGTCAATTTTTTGGTGGCGATGATCGTGCTCTTTGCCATGATCCTGATCTTTCGGATCCCGCTGACGCGGGCGGTTCTCATGCTCCCGTTGATCATTTTGGTCCACGTCATCTTTTGCGTCGGCATGGCATTGCTGCTTTCTACGGCCAATGTTTTTTATAGAGACACCCGGCACATCCTGGAGGTGGTGATGCAGGCGTGGTTCTTTCTCACGCCGGTCTTTTACCCCATCACCACCCTGCCGGAAAGCGCAGAGGTGCTGGGGCTAACCATCAACATCCAGCTTTGGGCACGTCGTTTGAACCCCATGGCCTCCATCATCGCCACCTACCGCGATGTCCTTTATCGGGGGCACGTGCCCGGTCTGGACTTTTTCCTGCGGACGGCGGTTCAATGTCTGATGGTTTTGGTGATCGGGTATTTGGTCTTCTATCGCTTCAGCCGCATCTTTGGAGAAGAAGTGTGATGCACCCGAACCGCCTGTCCCCGCCGGAGTACACAGATTTGGTGGAGTTTCATGAATAGAGCAAAACGTGTGATGATCATCGGCTTGGATGGTGTTCCTCTGGACATCATCCGACGTTGGGCTGCAAGCGGGCATCTGCCGACCATGCGGCGACTGATGGAAACGGGGAGCGTGGGGCGTCTGCGCTCCACCATCCCGCCCACTTCCGGTCCGTCCTGGTCCTCCTTTGTGACCGGTATGAACCCCGGCAAGACCGGTATCTACGACTTTTTGTACCGGCGGGAAGGCTCCTATAATTTCCCGCCGGTGAACGCTGCCTTACGAGGGGGAACGACCATGTGGCGATACCTGAGCGATGCCGGGTATCGCGTTGGCGTGTTGAACCTGCCCATGTCCTACCCCGTGGAACGGCTCCCCGGTAGCTTCATGGTCAGCGGGTGGATGACACCGTACAACGCCAAAGACTACATCTATCCCCCGGAACTGGCCGCCGAGTTGGAACGGGAGGTCGGCAATTACCGCATCTACCCCACCGAAACCTTTACCGAAGCCAGGCGGGAGAGCTTCTTGCAGGCCAGTTATGATCTGCTGGAGATGCGGACCCGTACGGCCCTCTACCTGGCATCCACCAAACCCTGGGATGTGTTCATGGCCGTCTTTTTTGACACAGACCGCTTTTTGCATCAACTGTGGCACTACCTGGACCCAGACCACCCCTGGCGGCACGACAGCGAGGACCGGGAAGGCATCGTGCGTGACTACTTCCGGGAAGTGGACCGCAGCATCGCCCGCTTGCTGGAATATGCCGATGATGAAACCCTGGTGATCATCCTCTCCGACCACGGCATGGGCCGGGCCAACAACTTTATCGTCCTCAACAACTGGTTGCTGGAGACCGGCCTGCTGCGCCTGAAAAGGGATCCCTGGACCCGGCTCAAAGAAATGATGTTCCGTCGCGGGTTCACCCTGCGCAACGTGCACCAGGTGGCCGACCGCCTCGGCCTGGCCCGCCAGGCCGAGTATGTGGCCGGGTATTTCGTGGACCATCTGCTCAAAATGGCTTTCCTATCCTTCTTGGATGTGGATTGGAGCCGCTCCAAAGCCTACTCTTTTGGCCGTCACTTGGGTTCCATCTACGTCAATGTCCGGGGGCGGGAGCCGGAGGGCATTGTAGAACCGGGGGCCGAGTATGAGGCCGTGCGCGACGAGATAGAAGAACTGGCCTACGAATTCCGCGATCCGCGCACCGGGCGCAAACTGATCGGCCAAGTCCTGCGCCGTGAGGAGATCTACAGCGGCCCCTTTGTGGACCGTGCTCCAGACCTGATTCTGCGTCCCAAAGAGCCGTCGGACATCTTTTTCGGGCTGGCCGATTTCGGCCACCGCGAGACGGTTGCCACCGTATACCGCTACTCCGGGATGCACCGTGACTACGGGATGCTCATCATGCGCGGTCCCGGCGTGCGGGCAGGGGGGCGGATAGAGGGCGCGGTGATCCAGGACATTGCGCCCACGGTGCTGCACACGATGGGCCTGCCCGTGCCGTTGGACATGGACGGACGGGTGCTCGAATCCGCCTTCGTCTCCGGTTATCTGGATGCCTTTCCGGTGCGGGAAGGAGCGGCCTCCCTGCCGACGGCGGTGGCCGAGGAGGCCGGCTACACCCCCGAAGGGGAACAAGAGATCATGGCCCGTTTGGAGGGATTGGGCTACCTGGGATGAAAGTACTGGTCATCGGGCTGGACGGCGTCACCTTTGACCTGCTCGGTCCCTGGATCGAATCGGGTGAATTGCCCAACCTGCGGCGGCTGATGCGCCAGGGGGCTTGGGGGCGGCTGAGGACGACTCTGCCGCCTATCAGCTCCTCCTCTTGGAGCTCCTTCCTCACCGGTGTCAATCCGGGCAAGCACGGCCTGGTAGATTTCGTCTACCCCAGCGAGGATAGCTACAAAGTCTCAATCATCAATGCGACAAGCCGTCGCACGCGGGCGTTGTGGCACTGGCTCAACGATGCCGGGTATCAGGTGGGGCTGTTGGGTATCCCTACCACCTATCCGCCGGAGCCGGTGGATGGCTTTATGATCAGCGGCTTCTTGGCCCCCGGTCCTAACAGCGACTGGGCTTATCCCCCGCAGTTGAAAGAGGAACTGCAGGCCCGGCTGGGGCGGTTCCTCCTTTCGCCCGACGAGCGATACCGCTCCACCCCCCACCTGGACCGATTCTTGGCCGATCTGACGGCCAGCGTTGAAAACCGCACCCAAGCCGCCCTGTACCTAATGCGCACCAAGCCGTGGGATCTGTTCGCCGTGGTGTACTGGGATACCGACATGGTGCAGCATGAAACCTGGCGGCTCCTGGACCCCAACCACCCCCGCTACGACGCCGCCGAGGCGCAAAGATACCGCGACGCGATTTTGGCCTTCCACCGCAAAGTGGATGCCGATGTGGGGCGTTTGCTGGATGCCGTTCCTGCCGAATCCCTGGTAGTGGTCATGTCCGATCACGGCTTTGGGGCGGTCCATAGCTTCTTTTTGACCAACAATTGGCTGGCGGGCGAAGGCTGGTTGCAATTCAAAAAAGGGCCGTGGACCGCTTTCAAGCGTGCTTTGTTCAAAGGGGGCTTTACGCCGCTGCGCATGTTCCGCATCGCCAAGGCCCTGGGATTGGCCCGATTGCGCAAAAAGGCCCGGTTTCAGCAGCAGGCCAAACTGCTGAACCGCATCTTCTTGTCCTTTGACGATGTGGATTGGTCACGCACCCAGGCGTTCAGCATCGGCAGCTTTGGACAGATCTACATCAACGTCGTCGGCCTGCGGCCTCAGGGGATCGTTACGCCGGGGCGGGAGTATGAGGAACTGCGGGAGCGCATCATCCACAAGGCTTTGGCCCTGCGGGACCCTCTCAGCGGCGAGCTGCTGGTGGAGCGCGTCTACCGGCGCGAAGAACTCTACAGCGGGCCGTACACCGACCGCACGCCCGACCTGCTCATCCAGCCGCGCAACTGGGAATACATGGCTTTTGGACACGCCGATTTCGGCTCCAACAAACTGGTGGACCCCATCGTCGGTCTTTCCGGCCACCATCGCCCGGAAGGGATCGTGATCCTGGCCGGAGCGGGCGTAAAACCCGATCTCCGCTTGGAAAACGCCAGCATCATGGACCTGACGCCGACCATTCTGCACGTGATGGGTGTGCCGATCCCCCAGGAGTTGGATGGAAGAGTGTTGGAAGAAGCCTTCATTCCTGGGTCGCCGGCGGCACGCCCTGCGGTGTACGGCGTGGCCAACATCTACAAAGACGACTCCGGCATATCCTCTTCCCTGGCCGAAGAGATGGAGGAAGTACAGGAAAGGCTCCGGGGTTGGGGATACGCCGGTTAGAATCAAACGAAATCGGGAGGAGCAATGGAGAACGAGGTCAACCTACGCCTTTACATTGAGGTCGCCCTGCGCCGCTGGTATCTGATCGTGGGACCTGCCTTGTTGGCAGCCGTTGCCGCCTTTGCCGTCAGCCAGCTCATGCCACCTACCTATGAAGCGTCATCCCTCGTCGTGTTGGCAAACCCCCGCTATGACCTGCAGCTTGATCCTCGCTTTGCTACGGAAGAAAGCCTTCCGGACTTGCAATCGTTGCCTGCCCTGGCAACATCGGATCAGATTCTACAGATGGTCGTGGATGCGTACACCCCTTCCCCCGCTGCCGAGATTGAGAATTGGGATATTGACACCCTTTCCCGAATGGTCAGCGCCAAATCCAAAGGGGGCCAGTACCGTCCTCAACTAGGGGTGGTCATCCTGACCGTGACCTCCCACTCTGCAGCCGACGCCGCGGCCATTGCCAATGCCTGGGCCGACGCCCTTGTGCAGAAGACCAACGAAGTCTATGGACAGTCCTCACGGGACGTTGCCTTCCTGGAAGAGCAGGTCTCCCAGGCAGAGAAAGAAGTGGAAGAGGCGAATGCCGCCGTCATTGACTTTGAGGCGCAGAACCAGGCTGCCATCTTGCAGGCGGAGTTGGACTCGTATAAACGTGCTCAGACCGACTATTTGAACACGCAACGCAATATCGCCTACCTCACCCAGGATATTCAAGGCTTGCGTGAGCAGCTGGCCGCCCGCCCGGCCAACGAGCCGGTCTCCCTGGCCGATAGCCTGACCGCCCTATTTTTGCAGATCAAAGCCTACAACGTGCATAATGCAGTTCCCATTCAACTGCAGGTTGATGACGGCAGCGCGCTCTCCGACCTGAGCACCGAAGAGCAGGTTGCCTTCCTGGACGACCTGGTGGACACCCTGGAGGAGAAATCGTCCGAGATTGATACCCATTTGGCCGAGCTGGAGCCGCAGATTCTGGCTTTGCAAAAGCAGATAGAGGAGATCAAGGCGGAAAAGCTCCGCTTGGACGGCGCCCGTGACTTGGCGAGTGAGGCCCATCTGGTGTTGACCCGCAAGCTGGCCGAAGCACGTGTCGCCGCCCAGGAGGAGAACGGCATCCTCCACGTGATTAGTTACGCCTACCCGCCCGGCCGTCCCAGCGGTCCGCAAACCTTGCAGAACACATTCCTGGCCGGTCTCGTCGGCGGAATGCTGGGGGTGGGGGTGGTGTTTTTCCTGGAATATTGGAAGCAAACGGCCCCGGCAGCGGCCTGACGCCGTGCCGGAGGCGATCAACCGTCCGCCGGGAAGTGGAAAAAAGCCGGGCCGCGTGGCCCGGCTTTCTCATTCATGGATCCAGGCATCTATGGCCCGTTCGTAGCTCAGAATTTCATCCTCATTGAAAAAGAGGGGGATCTCGTAGGCCGCCGTATCCGGTCCATCGGAGCCGTGGACCAGGTTGCGCCCGATCTCTAGGCCAAAGTCGGCGCGGATGGTCCCCGGCTCTGCCTGCGCCGGGTTCGTCGCGCCCAGGGTCTTGCGCACGATCTCAATGGCATTGTGGCCTTCGATGACGGCAACGACCACCGGGCCGCTGGTGATGTATTGGATCAGCGGCTCGTAGAAAGGCTTGCCTTTGTGGACGGCATAGTGCCGCGCTGCCAATTCCGGTGTGATCTGCATCATCTTGAGGGCGGCGAAGCGTAACCCACGCCGTTCCAAACGGGTCAAGATGGGGCCGATCAAGCCCCGCTGCACACCGTCCGGTTTGATAATGACCAGTGTTCGTTCCATATGCTCCTCTGTCCTCTATTTTTTGAGCAACGCCCGGCGCGCCAGGCGGTACATCTCTAAAGCATCGTCCAACCGGTCGTGTTGCATGTAGGCATCGCCCAGCAGCTGGTACAACTGCGCTTGTTCCTCTCCCTGGTCTATCAGTGCCCGTAGGTCTTGGATCACGGCGGGTAGGTGCTTGCGGGCCGAGATCAGCCGTTCGTAGTGTTTGAAGGCTTGGCCGTGCTCGCCTGCATCCCGGTAAAGGCGTGCCACCTCCAAATGGGCACGATAGTCGCGGGGCTTGGTCGCCAAGTGCTCCAACAATTCATCCAGTCTGGAAGGCGGAGGTGGGGCTTCCTCTACCTCCACGCGGTCAAAGGGAGCAACCATCACCGGCTCCGCTTCCTCCGGCGGAGCAGCTCTCTCAGGTTCCGGCTCCGCCGGTGTGATCTCCTCTTCGGCAGCGGGTGCTTCCACGGGCAACTCCGTCGGCAGTGCACCCTCGGCAATGTCGGCTGCTTCGGGGATGGCCTCTTCTTCGGCAGCCTCAAACTCCCGCAGCCAGTCGGGCATATCCTCCGCCGGGGCGGCAGGCAAGGGGAACGGTTCCACTTCACGGACCGGTGGTTGGGCTTCTAACTCGTCCACCCCCAGGTCCCGCAACCAGTCGGGCATCTCCCGGCTCGGCTCTTCTTCCTCCGCCGCAAACTCGCGCAACCAGGGGGGCAATACAGACGGCCCTTCGGCTTCCTCCGGTGCCTCTGCTGCAACGGGTTCGCGCAACCAGGGAGGGAGCTCTCCCCGCGCCTCTTCGGCGGCTTCCGCCGCGGGCGGTGTCGGAGCCTCCTCCTCTTCGGACGGCTCTTCGACGGTTACAAACTCGTCGAGCCAGGCGGCAAGGTCCAACGCTTCGGCAGGCGGAGCCGGGGCCTCGGCGACGGCGGGCGGCGCGGGAGCCTCTTCCGCGGGTGGAGCCGGGGCCTCTGCTTCGGGGGCGGGAGCCAACTCCTTGAGCCAATCGGGGACCTCCTCGGCGGGCGGGGCCTCCTCCGCAGGCGGGGCCGGGGCCTCCGCTTCGGGGGCGGGGGCCGGTTCCTTGAGCCAATCGGGGACCTCCTCGGCGGGTGTGGCCTCTTCCGCGGGCGGGGCCGGGGCCTCCGCTTCAGGGGCCGGTTCCTTGAGCCAATCGGGGACCTCCTCGGCGGGTGCGGCCTCTTCCGCAGGTGGGGCCGGGGCCTCGGCGACGGCGGGCGGCGTGGGAGCCTCTGCGGCGGGGGCCTCTTCCTCGCCCGTCAGTTCTTTGAGCCAATGGGGGACCGCTTCCTTCTTTTGCGCCTCCAACTCTTCCGGCGTCATCTCGGCCATGGCTGCGGCCACGTCGGCCTCATCCATCAGCCCGGCGGCGACCAACGCCCGCAGGCTCTCCGGGATCTCCGCCTCCGGCGGGGCCTCCTCCGTGGGCGGTGTGGGAGCCTCTGCGGCAGGTGGGGCCGGGGCCTCCGCTTCGGGGGCGGGGGCCGGTTCCTTGAGCCAATCGGGGACCTCCTCGGCGGGCGGGGCCTCTTCCGCAGGTGGAGCCGGGGCCTCTGCTTCGGGAGCCAGCTCCTTGAGCCAATCGGGGACCTCCTCGGCGGGCGGGGCCTCCTCCGCAGGTGGAGCCGGGACCTCCGCTTCGGGAGCCAACTCCTTGAGCCAATCGGGGACCTCCTCGGCGGGCGCGGCCTCTTCCGCGGGCGGAGCCGGGGCCTCTGCTTCAGGGACCAACTCCTTGAGCCAATCGGGAGTCTCGGCAGGTTCCGTGGGGGCAGCGATGCCTTCGGCCTCGGCGGTCGGTTGCTCTTCCCCTACCAATTCCTGCAACCAGTCGGGCATTTCGGCCGCGGCGGCTTCAAGTTCCCCTTCCTCAACACCGGATTCGGTCTGCTTCTCAATCTCCATTGCCAGGAGCCAGTCGGGAAGGTCCTCCTGCTCTTCCCACTCCACGCCTTCTGCGACCGGTTGAAGGGCTGCCGTTTCGGCCAATTCGCCGGCGATCTCATCCCACGCGGCCACCGCCGCCCCGGCACCGATGGCTGCACCGGCAGCCAGGTCGGGTTCCGGCGGAGCCGGGGGAGCGTATTCTAGCTCGGCGATGTAGACCTCTTGGGGCGGCAAGGGGGAATCCTGCCCCATCATTTCCTGGGCTACCAGGTTTTCGGGGTCCAGTGCATTGGCCAATTTGAGCTTCTCCTCGGCAGCGTCTTCGTTGCCGCCTCGGAGCCATATTTCACCGAGGATCAGGTTGGCCTTGAGGCAATAGGGTAGGTCATCGAGCAAGGCGATGGCATGGTCCACCGCTTCCAATCGCTGGCGTTTTTCGTGCCACAGAGCTTCGAGGAGGGCAACCCGGATGTCGGGCAGGTTGGAGTCTTGGCGGAGTACGGCGCGAAATTCGGCAATGGCCCGCTCATACAGGCCGTTCCGGGCGTACAACCGCCCCAATGCTCCCCGTGAGAGTTTGAGGCGGGGCAGTTCCGAGCCGTCGCGCTGAGCGTAAAGGCGTTGCAACTCGCGGCGAACCTCGGTGTTGCCCGGTTCCAACTCAAAAGCCCGCTCCATCTGCCAGATCGCTTCCGGGATCGCGCCTTGTTCGCCGTAGATGATGCCCAAACCGACGCGGGCGATAAAGTTTTCCGGATCGGCACTGAGGGTTCGTTGGAAAAATTCAATCGCCTCTCGGTAGTCCCCCTTTTCCAGACATGCTTCGCCCAAGAGGCGGTATACTTGGATGAATTTGGGGTACTCCTTGAGGATATGCTTGCAGTGCTCGATCGCTTCGTCGTAACGGCCCTCTTCGATTATGTCTTTGATCTTGGCGATGTAATCGCGCAACCGGATGTCTGGCATCTGCTCTCCTCCCCTCGCTCCCAACTCGGCTTGTCCTATTATGCCTTGTTTCAACGAAATTGTCAACAGTTATGCCAAAAGTTTACAACGGCGGTTCGGCCAGCTGCACGATCTTGGACAGGACCTCCTCCCAGCGCATTTGGGAAAGCCCTAACTTGCGCCGCAGCCGATCCGGGTCCATCTGCGCCCGATAATCGCGGACGGCGCAGGTCCAGCGCAGCATCTCAAAGGAGAGGCCGTCGGGCAGATCGGCCCGTTT
>CAZQKE010000059.1:0-13680 GCA_964593865.1 uncultured Anaerolineaceae bacterium
CATCTGGGCCAGAAGGTGGGCCAGTTGGGCCTGGGCAAAGAGGGATTCGGCCTCGCCTTCGCCCTCCTCGGTGACGGCGGGGGTATCGGGCAGATCCTCCCACTCTTGCAGCACCTGATCGTACATCTCCGGGGCGATGATTTGGGGGATGGGCATCTCTTCGGCCCGTTCAGGCCAGCGGACAAGGGTCAGGGCGAGGACCATGCTCAGGCCGGTCAGGGCCGGGGGCAGGTCGGGCGAAAAGAGCCGCTCGGCCAGATCTGCCTTTTCCTGTTTCTCTCTCGCCAACGAGAACAAGACCTGGCGGTGGATATTGGCCCATGCTCGGACCGCCGCCTGGGCCTCCGGAGGCCACAGCTGCAACAGTGAGACCATGATGCGGGCGATCTTGACCAGTTTGCGGCTGCTTACCCGCCGCCCCGAAGGCTCGGGGGGCAAGAGACCCTGTAGGCACTTGTCCAGAAAGGCAAAGGGATATTCCAAGACCTCAACGGGAAGACCGTCCAGGCCGAGGAGGTCATCCAGCTCATGACATAGATCAACAATCTGGTCCAACAGGGCTATCTCATCCAGTTGCAGGACCAGGCTCCACCAGACAGGAGGGGAGAGCAACCCCAGGTCATACCGCTCTCTATCCACGAAGCTGGCCGTGTTCTCGCTGATGAAAAAGAGATCGGCCAATTCCTCGGTCAGGGCGGCCAGTTCTTCTATATATTTGTCCTCACCCCAAGCGAGGTCGTCCACAGAGCACCTCCACTTTGGGATGGGCGGAAGAAGGCTCCCGCCCATCCCGATCGGCAAATCTAGCCATAGTCGTAGAACCCCTTGCCACTCTTGCGGCCCAGATGCCCGGCCAAGACCATGCGTCGCAGCAACGGCGGCGCAGCAAAGCGAGGGTCTTTGTATTCTTCATACATGGCATCGGCGATAAAGAGACAGGTGTCCAAGCCGATGAAATCCAGGAGGGTCAACGGCCCCATAGGATGATGAAGGCCCAGTTTGATGGCGGTGTCAATGTCCTCGCGGGAGGCCAAGCCGTTCTCATAAAGCCGCACGGCATCCAACAGGTAGGGGATGAGCAAACGGTTGACGATAAAGCCGGGGGTGTCTTTGGCCGTCACCATGGTCTTGCCCAGGGATTCCCCAAAGCGGCGGGCGATCTCCATGGTTTCGTCGCTGGTGAGGATGGTTCGCACGAATTCAATGAGGGGCATGACCGGGACGGGGTTGAAAAAGTGGATGCCCAAGACTTTGTCGCCGCGCCGGGTTACGGCGGCCATTTCGGTCACGCACAGGGAGGATGTGTTGCTGGCCAAAACGGCATGGGGAGGGAGGATGCCGTCCAGTTCGGCAAAGATCGCCTTTTTGACCTCCATTTTTTCCACGGCAGCTTCGATGACCAGGTCGCAGTCGGCCATGTCCGCCAGGCTCACCGTGCCGTGCAGGCGGGCCAACGCCGCGTCCATCTCCGCTTGGGTCACCTTGCCCCGTTCCACCGCCCGCGAGAGCGATTTCCGAATCCGGTCCAGGCCCTTTTGCAGCAGGTCGTCGTTCACCTCGCCGACAACGACCCGGTAGCCGGCGCGGGCGCACACTTCGGCAATGCCGGACCCCATCAGCCCACAACCGACGACGCCAACCTGTTTGATCTCCATAGAAACACCTCCTCTATTTGCGACGATAGCGACCGGGGCGGGGCCAATAGGTCTCCTGCACCCCACCCCAAGAGGGCCGCCTGACTTCTTCGATCAGGTGAGGCCGCCAGCCCCGATCTGGGCTTTGATCGCGGCGGGAGTATTGCTCTTCCCATTCTTTGGGTTTGGGTTTGGTAGGGATGCGCAGGATGCCCATGATAACTTTGGTACGCCACAGTTTGGCCGCATCTATCTCGCCCAACTCAATGAGCAAATCGTACAGTTCGGGGTCGCTGGTCATCTGCCGATCCAGCAGCTGCATCTTGTACCAACCCACGGCCCGCTTCAGGCCATCGTAGATGAACTGCAGCCGAGAACGCAGGCTGGTGCGTTCTTGGGCGTGCTCCAGGAGTTTCTGATTGAGCTCCAGGTCCTGCACGTTGACCTCCAGCTTCCGCAAGTAGCGGGAAAGGGGCTGGATGGCCGTCTGCTGGGCCTCAATCAACACTTTGAGCAGGTCCACAACGCGGGGATCGGTTTCTTCCTGCATGTAGGTTTCAAAAATGTGAATATAGGTTAATTTGTACCGCAAATTCCGGGTCAGGCGGATCACCTGAATCGATTCAGCCATCACAACTCCTTTCTACCGTAGGGTAAACGTATAGTTTGCGTCCAGCACAATCACCTCATTTGTGGTAGGATAAGGGTGAGCAACCGGCATGGTTCATGGCGGGCGAGCGTCATCCTGAGCGGCAGGCCCGCGAGGGCGGGTACGGAGCCGACAGGTCATTCGTGAGCCATGCCGCAGTATCAAACTCTTCTCCTCCTTTTGTATGAGAGCTAAGGGTTGGGCCGCCCTTAGCTCTCATTGTTTTCCCTCCGCTCATCGTTTGAACCAGTACATCAGGTTCATCACCTGACCCACATTGCCGGAGACCTTGATCTTGCCCCCCATGAAAGCCTGGATCGGGTTCAAAGTCCCCCGGTACATGGCTACAAAGTCATCGGCAGACATGGTCAGCGTGACATCAGGCTTGGGAACTTGGCCCTCCACCACGTTACACTTGCCCTCGGCGATGTCCAGTGCCCATTTGCCGCCCCCCTCGCCTGTCAGATCAAGCTGGATGAGGGCTTTGGCATTGCCGGCCTTTTCCGGCAAGAACGCACCGGGCAACGCTTCGATCACCTGTTTCGCCTGAGATGACATGTTTCCTCCTCAATTCCCTTTTGCAGACGGTCGCCGCCAATTCTGAGACCAGACACGGCGCAAAACGCGCCAGGTGGGGGTGTCTTGTCCCTTACCAGAGCATTGACCCAATGTGCGCTCAGTATAGCACAGGCGGTTCCATCCGTCAAATGATCATAGTTGCTCCCCCAGGGTTGGGATCTGGGAGCGGGCGTCCGCCCGCGCAGACGCACCTCACCTCCGCGCCGAGCAGCGCAGCACCAAGCCGGAGGCCCGCACAAAAGGGAGCGGCGACTCGGATCGCGTCTCCGGGACCTGCGGCCGGGCACATTCGCGCTTCGTGCCCAACCTGTGAAAGACTCACGACCTTTAAGATGAGAGGGCACAGCATAACCTAGGGGTGTGACGCCCTCTGCCGAACGGCTCAAACGGATGTTGCAAGACCGGTCGTTTGTTGGTACAATAGGTTACGGGGAAGGAACGATGCCTGCATTCAAAGTTGTCTCCGATTTTCAACCGACGGGGGATCAGCCCCAAGCCATTGAGAAGCTGGTGGAAGGGCTGCGCAAAGGATACAAACATCAGACGCTGCTAGGCGCGACGGGAACGGGCAAGACCTACACCATTGCCAAAGTCATTGAACGCGTCCAGCGTCCGACGCTGGTGATGGCCCACAACAAGACGCTGGCAGCTCAGCTTTATGCCGAGTTCCGCGAATTCTTTCCCCACAACGCCGTTGAATATTTCGTTTCCTACTATGACTATTACCAGCCCGAAGCGTACATCCCTCGGACCGACACCTACATAGAAAAGGATGCCGACATCAACGAAGAGATCCAAAAACTGCGGCTGGCGGCCACAGAAGCGGTGCTGACCCGCCGCGACGTGGTCATCGTCGCCAGCGTCTCCTGCATCTACAGCTTGGGTTCGCCCGAAGAGTACGGCCGGGACATCGTGCAGCTGCGCGTCGGCGAAACGCGCCGACGCGCCTCGGTCCTGCGTCATCTGGTCGCCATCTTTTACGAACGCAACGATGTTGCATTCAAGCGGGGAACCTTCCGCGTGCGGGGCGATACGGTGGACATCTTTCCCGCCTACAAGGACACCGCCCTGCGCGTTGAGTTTTGGGGCGATACGGTGGATCGCATTACCGAGATCAACCCCCTCACCGGAGAGGTCCTGGCAGAGCGACAGGAGTTGACCATCTACCCTGCCAGGCATTTCATCACCCCGGCCGAGCAAATGGTGGAAGGGATCAAGGACATTGAAAAGGAGTTGGAAGAACGGCTGGCCGAGTTGCGGGCGCAAGGTAAGCTGGTGGAAGCCCAGCGTCTGGAACAGCGCACACTGTACGATATTGAGATGATGCGCGAAATCGGTTATTGCTCCGGCATTGAGAACTATTCCCGACACCTGGGCCGCCGCAAGCCGGGCGATCCCCCCTGGACCTTGATGGATTACTTCCCCGACGACTATTTGCTGGTCGTAGATGAGAGCCACATGACCATCCCCCAAGTGCGCGGCATGTACAAAGGCGACCGCTCCCGTAAGGAGGTGTTGGTGGAATACGGCTTTCGCCTGCCCTCCGCCCTGGATAACAGGCCCCTCATGTTCCACGAATTTGAGGAACGGATCAACCAGGTGATCTACACTTCGGCTACGCCCGGCCCTTATGAGCGCGAACACTCGGCCCAGATCGTGGAACAGATCATCCGCCCTACCGGCCTGTTGGACCCGGAAGTGATCGTCCGGCCCACCAAAGGCCAGATTGACGACCTTATCGCCGAAATACGCAAGCGTGTCCGACGGGGGGAACGGGCGTTGGTGACGACCCTGACCAAGCGTATGGCAGAGGACCTGGCCGATTACTTGGCCGAGTTGGGCATCAAGGTCCACTATTTGCACAGCGAGGTCCACACCCTGGAACGGGTGGAGATTTTGCGCGACTTGCGCCTGGGGGCCTACGATGTCGTGGTAGGCATCAACCTGCTACGCGAAGGGCTGGATCTGCCGGAAGTCTCGCTGGTAGCCATCCTGGACGCCGATAAGGAAGGGTTCCTGCGTTCCGAGACGGCCCTCATTCAGACCATCGGCCGTGCCGCCCGCCACGTCAACGGCCGGGTGATCATGTATGCCGATACGATCACCGATTCAATGCGCCGGGCCATTGACGAAACCAACCGCCGCCGCGCAATCCAGCAACGATACAACGAGGAACACGGCATAGAGCCACAAAGTATCGTCAAAGAGGTGCACGATCTGACCGACCGGGTGCGCGCAGCAGCCGAGGAGCAGGCCGAACACCGCCTGGGACCGCTGCCCCAGGCCGAAGTCCGCTACCTCATCACCGAGTTGGAAAAGCAGATGAAAGAAGCCGCCGCCAACCTGGAGTTTGAGAAGGCGGCGTTGCTCCGCGATCAGATCTTGGAACTACGCAAGCAGCTAGAAGATCTCTAGAAGCGGACCGATCCCCGGCGGCTCGCGCCGGGGGCGGTGGCGACTCAAGTCGCTCCTTTCGGGCCTGCAGCCGGGCGTATTCGTGCATTCGTGTATTCGCGCCCGCTTCGTGGACGGCCCGCATTATTTTCAAGGAAATCCGCTAGGGACCGACGGTTATCGTCCCCAGGGTGACACCGTCGCCCAGGTCTTCGCCGTGGGGGCCGGTTGCGGGCAGTCGTTCGCCCGTTTCGGGAAGGTAGACACCCAGGCGCAAGGTGTACTCCCCCGGAGGCAAGTCATCGGGCAGGAAAAGGCCGCGCCGCTCGGCGACGATCTCTCCTTCACTCCAGCCGCCCGCCGGAGGCACATGGCCCCCCGGCGCCACGTCGTTTTGTGTTACCAACCGACCGGTCCCATCCAGCAAATGGGTGAAGGCCGTTTCCCCCTGCCGGAGAGGGCCGATCTTTCGCCAAAAAAGGCTCAGCCGGACCACATCACCCGGCTGCCAAGTCCCCTCCGGTAGATCGTAGCCCGTCAACTCCACCCTCCCTCCGAACGTCGTGCCTGCCGTCGTCGTCGGTGTTTCGGGCAAAGGTCCCTGCGCCGTACCGTAGAGGATTAGCTGCAGACTACCGGACCACGTATGGCTCGCCCGAAAGGCATGACGATCCAGCCATCTTTCGGCCCAATCCTGCACCGTCCCGGCGGCCGGGTCGCCCATTACCAGAAAGATGCGGTCGTAGTCGGCGGCGATCCCGGCCAGGGCTTCTTCCGACTCCGGGATCAGGAACACCTCTGCCGGACCTTCGTAATGGCCGACAAACGGCCCCACCAGTTCCGGCGGCGTCAGAAGAACGGCATCGCCCGCTTGCGTTTGCCCGGTCAGATCCCCGGCCAAGCCGATCACATACTCTACCGGATAGTCGGCAGGCAAGCGATACCGCTGCCGGTAGAGATAGACCGTGTCACCGTCGGGCAGGGGGTAGGTTGTCTCCAGCTCAAAAGTTTGGGCAAAAAGAGGTGGCGGATCCTCCAAAATGGCATCAATGACCTCCTGCTGTGTCGGACCGGCCCCACCGTTCACTTTCTTGACGGCGATATAGTCATGAGCAAAGATGCGACGATACGGCGAACGTTCATCAAAGCGGTTGATGAGGCTTTCTACGCGCAGATGGGGGTACTCCGTCAAGATGAGGTAGTTGATCGGTCCGGCGTTGATCTGGCTGGTGTTGACCAACAGACCTACGCTGGCCCGGTCCAACCCCCGTTCCCGGCGGTAGGATTCCATGCGGTCCAGCAGATCGTGATAAATGGCATAGCCGCTATCGGTTTCGCCCTCATCGGGGAGCTGAATGTAGACACCCTGGGCAAAAGTGGTGGTCGGTCCCCAACCCGGCAGATCAATCGTCAAGGGCGGCAACAGGCGGTACACCGATTCGTAGGACAGGACAAAGAATTGCACCAATCCAAAAGCCAGGACAAGGGCCAACACCCCCCGGCGCACCCATCGCCACGGGAGTTTGAGCAAAGCTGCACCGCAAAGCAAAGCCACGGCAGGCAACACCGGCGTAAAGGCCCGCGTCTCCTGATAGATGGATAGGGTGAGCAGGACGTATCCCCCTCCGATCCAAGCCAGCACCGCCCACCCCTCAGGCCGGATGCGCCGCAAGGCCGGTCCTATTCCACCCCGGCGTCGCACAAACAGGATGGCGGCAAGTACCAGAACGAAGAAGAACAGGGCGAAGAGGAAGAAAGACATGTGTTCGTTGCCCAGCTTGCGAATGTAGTAGAGGTAGGTGTTCAAACGGTCCAGGCGCAGCTGCCGTCCCCGCGGATCGTCTATGCCGTAGCCGTAAAGGGCTACCCGCTCCAAGAATTCAATGCGGGCCAAATACCAGGTGGAAGCCAGGGTGGCGGCCAGGAAAAAAGCAGCCAAAGCGTTGGACAGAGGCGCAGAAGGCAAAAGAGCAAAATACAGGGCCAGTGAGGCCAACGCCCACCACAGGGGAAAGAGGGCATCGCCCAGCACCAGGCCGCGGATCGCTTCGCGGTTGGGCAGATACCAAAGCGCGGTCAGGGCCAGGCCCCCCAGCAGTGCGATCAGCAGCGGCTTCCCGTGAAGACGAGGACGTCGCCTCAACCGCCGCCACAACATAGGCAACAGCCCCGCAGAGAGCACAATTGCCAAGATCGGCCCCGCAGCAAAAACGACAAAGGTCCGCTTGGTAAGCAAGCCCAACCCCAAACTCACACCAAAGGCCAAAGACGCTCCCTTTCGCCGAAACCCGTCGGTGGTCAGAAGCAGATAAACGGTCAAGGAGACCATGCCCGTCAGCGCAAATTCCAGGTAAAAGTAGCGCGACATGGCATAAAACATGGGAAAGATAGAGAGAAGAACCACCCCTACCAACCCCAGCGTCCGTCCTCCCCAGCGGCGACCGATGCCGTAGGTAGAGATCAGGGCGACGACCAGATAGACGATGTTGACCATCGTGGCCACATCCGCCGACCGACCGAACAGAGCGTACATGATTGAAGCCGAAGCGGGGAAGAAGGGAGGACGCACCGGATCGCCGGTCATCACATTGAACAGAGAACGGAGGCCCGGCGTGCGGAGCATTTGGGCATAATTCAGGCTCTGGGCCAAATGGCGAGGCTTATCCCAGCCGGTGGAAGTAACGTTTGTCTTGAGCCAAACCCAGTTATTGACGGTATAAAAGAGAACCAGCCCCCCGATCAGCAGCCAGGGGGCCAGCCGCACCGGCCAGGATGTTGTCCTGCGTTGCTCGGTCATGGTCGTTTTCTTGCCACGGTCTGCACCTTGTTTGATGCGCCCATTATACCTGTGACCCGGCAGGCTGTCAATTGCCGCTCTCCGCATCCCCAAGGCCCTGCCATGAAAACCCTCACAAAACACTGCACCCCTCCCATGTGGATTCGCCGATCATGTGCAGCAGAGGAGAGCGATCTTTTTGCGCGAATCCTCCCTCTGTGGCACAATGGAGTCGGGAGGTGAGACGATGACCGCAATGACCAAGCGGGAACGACTGGAAGCAACGATCCACGGCGAGGCAACCGACCGCCCGCCGGTGGCCCTGTGGCGACATTTTCCCGGCGACGACCAGGACCCGGAGGCGTTAGCCGCTTCGACGCTGGCCTTCCAGCGGCAGTACGATTTTGATTTCATCAAGGTCATGCCCGCCAGCAGTTCCTGCATCCGCGATTGGGGAGTAGAGGACGTCTGGGAAGGCAACCAGGAAGGAACACGTCGCTACATCCACCGCCCCGTGTGCGAGCCGGAGGATTGGCTGACCCTCCGGCCCCTTGACCCGGAGCGGGGAGCGTTGGGCGACCAACTCCGCTGCCTGGAACTGATCCGCAGAGCAGTGGGCGAAGAGACACCCTTCATCCACACCATCTTCAATCCCCTCTCCCAGGCTAAAAACCTTGCCGGCCCGGAGCGACTGATCGTCCACCTGCGCTACTACCCGGAGGCGGTTCTGGCCGGGCTGGAGACCATCGCCGTGACGACGGAACGATTCATCGCCGCCGCCCGCAAGCGGGGCATCAGCGGCATCTTTTTGGCGGTGCAACACGCCACGGTGGAGATTCTCGGCGAAGAAGAGTACCGACGGTTCGGCGTGCCTTTTGACCGCCGTCTCCTGGCCGCTGCCGAGGGGTTGTGGCTCAACGTGCTACACATCCACGGCAGCCACATCATGTTCGGTCTGCTGGCCGACTATCCGGTGCAGGTGGTCAATTGGCACGACAGGGAGACCCCGCCAAGCCTGCGGGAAGGGCAGGAACGGTTCGGCGGGGCAGTTCTGGGCGGCCTGAGCCGTTGGGAGACAATGTTGCGCGGCACGCCTGCCGACGTGCGCCACGAGGCCCAAGATGCCTTTGCCCAGACCGGCGGGCGGCGGTTCATCCTGGGGACGGGTTGCGTGACACCTATCACTGCACCCTGGGCCAACCTGCGGGCAGCACGGCAGGCGGTGGAAACAGGCTAACGGCCCGTCTCTGCCGTTGCAACCTCTTCCGATAGGACGATGCGGACCTCCGGCTTCCGCCCAACGCTTCGACCACGCAGCGAAGGAGGGAGGGACGTGTCCCGCCTTGCCGCCTTCCGACCCGGTGCCGACCGGTTCGGCCAAATGCTCCCGGCTCAACCGCGCATGAGGGGTAAGCAGGTCGGTTCGGAATGCGTGGACCGGATCTATCGTGCCATGGCGACACGGCCGGCGTCCGCGTTTTCCCCACGACCGACTGCGCGGGGAGTACTGCTCATCAGACGCCGGTCAGGAGAAAAGGTACGGGAGGTGTGAAGTCATGGCTCGGATGTTTCCTGCGGCTTTGGACCCCGATACCCAATCGGCCGCCGAGCGGAGGCTTTACGAAATTTTTGCCCGCGAATTGGACGATGAGTGGACCGTCTTCCACCACGTCAAGTGGATCGGCAATGACGACCGGGGCCGCCCCCGCGACGGCGAGACCGACTTTGTTGTCGCCCATCCCCACCTGGGCGTCCTGGTCATCGAAGCAAAGGGAGGGCGTATCCGTTTCGACGAAACCGGCGGTCGTTATATCAGCACCGACCGCCACGGCGTGGATCACGACATCGGCGATCCGTTCGAAAAGGCCACCGGGGACAAACACACCCTTATCGCCAAGCTGCGCTCCATGCCCGGCTGGCCCCGGCGACGGGTGGTGTTCGGCCATGCGGTGGCCTTTCCCGACGCCGTCATCGAAGCCGATTGGCTGCGGCCCAACGCCCCCCGTGCGATCATCATAGACGCCCTGGACCTGATGTCGTTGGAGGAGCGGTTGCGGGGGGCATTGGCCTTCTGGCGGGGCCGGTATCCCGGCGATACACCGCCCGGCCGCGACGGCGTCGAGGTGCTGGCGCGCTTGCTGGGCCAATCGCGTCACATCCGCCACCCCTTGCTCTCGGAGCAAGCCCGCGCCGATCAACAGGCCATCGTCCGCCTGACCGAGCGGCAATATCGCTACCTGCGCTTCCTCAGCGGGCAAAGACGGGCGGCCATTGCCGGGTGCGCCGGGTCGGGCAAGACCTTTCTGGCCGTAGCCAAGGCCCGTCAACTGGCCGACGAAGGGCTGAAGGTGCTCCTGACCTGCTACAACCGTGCCCTGGCCGATCACCTGGGCGACGCACTGGGCTACCGGCAGCAGTTTGATGTCCTAAACTTTCATCAGCTCTGTTTCCATTGGGCCAGGCGGGCGGGGAAACCGATCTCGTACCGGGAGAACCCACCACCCGATTATTTCACCCACGAGCTGCCCAACGCCCTGTTGGAAGCGGTCGCGGAACTGGGGCCGCAATACGACGCCATCGTTGTAGACGAAGGGCAGGACTTTCGGGCCGAGTGGTGGGAGGTGTTGCCCTGGTTGCTGCACGACCCTGTCGACGGCATCTTGTACATCTTTTACGACGACAATCAGCGGCTGTATCGTGACCGGGGCGCGATCCCCATCGAAACCGCGCCCTATGTGCTGAACGAGAACTGCCGCAACACCAAGCGTGTGTTTGACGTGGTGAGCTGCTTCTACCGGGGGGAGGAACCGCCCATCGTGCTCGGTCCGGAGGGCCTGCCGGTTGAGATCATTGAATACGCCGGTGAGCAGGAGGGCCTAACCCGGCTCCGCAAGGTGCTGCACCGCCTGCTGAACGAAAACCGTTTTGCCCCCGACGAAATCGCCGTACTCACGGCCAGGGGGACCCGGTCCAGCCGCATCCTGGGCCGGCGTCTGGGCAACGTTCAGCTGACCGACCGGTTGCCCCTGGAACCGGGGGAGGTCTTTGCCACCACCGTCCGGCGCTTCAAAGGGTTGGAGCGCCCGGCCATCGTCCTCTGCGAAGTAGACGGCGGGGTACCGCCCCAGGAGGCCGAAAGGCTGCTTTACGTCGGCACGTCGCGGGCCAGGGCCTACCTGGTGGTCTTGCTGGGCCGGGACGCGCCGGACATGGTGTACCGCGCCCTAGCCGCGCAACTTTCAAAGAACCCCACAAAATGACATAGGCAAAGGTGGTTCCCAAAACTGCGCACCCACTACCCGGTCGGTCGGCGGTCCCGCAGGATGGCGATCTCTTGCTGAAAGATGCGGCGCAGGATGGCGATAGAGACGGCGTAGGTGGCGTCCACACCAAAGTAGGACAGGCTTTTGGAGAGTAAGCTCTGCCGCCGACTGTAGGGCGTGTCGGAAGCATAGTGGATGATGCCGATGTCATAGGGAGCGTTGATGAACAGGTTGACGATCTCGTTGACCGGATAACGCTTGGGATAGATGTTTTCGTACACACCGCTGAGGTACGGCCCGGCCTCCATCTCAATATCGGTGTAGCCTTCTTTGTAAAAGACGCTCACAAAGTCTTTGTTTTGCAAGAATGTGCCCCGTACCGTCACCGCCTTTTGGTTGTCAAAGACACTGCCCTGGGAGAGATAAGGAGCGACATCACTGGCCACAAAGCAATTCTTGAACAGAAAAGTGTTTTGGGAGTGCTCGTCATAGACCACGTTGGGGATCATCACATCGCCGACCTGCCCGTTGAGGGTGGCCGCCTTGCCCATGAAATAGACCCCCTGCAGTTCACCCAGGTTGGCCGCCACCTGGCTGAAAATTTGATAGGCAGCCATACCCAACGGATAGTCTACGTTGAAAATAACGGCGTTGCTTTCCTGCAGCAGCTCCATGCCGTCCACGTGCACCCGTCGATCGAACCGGTCAGGGCAGAGAGATTTGATTTCAATAACCTGGGCCACCACATCCAGGTAGAGAGGGTTTTCCACCTGGAACAGTCCGCAGCGGCGGTGGAATTCCTGCATGGCAGCCTGTTTGGCCGTTTGCGCCTCGGCGTCGCCATAACGCAGATACTTGCCCAGGGCATAATAGAGCAAATTTTCCAACCGCTCGTCGCTCTGCCCCGATTTGATGCGCCGATAGCGATACCACAGGTTCTCCGGGTTGGCTGCCTCCAAGAAAGCGGCCAGTTCCGGCTCAATGGCTTGCGCATAGCCGCTCAACAGGTTCACCAGGCTGTGGGTGTTGGAGGAGACGAAATAGACGGGCCGGTAAAAGAGATCGCTTTGCAAATAGCGGTTCACCTCTTGGGAGATGGTGTACCACCAGCCGTCGGTGGCGCGGCGATAGTCGGTCAGGGAACCGGCCAGCAGGCGGAGGGCCATGTCCTTGCGCTTCCGCCCCACCTGAAGCAGATTATCCCAGAGGGACATCCCCCATGCCGCCTGTAACTTGACAAAGTCATCGGCGGAAATCCCCAACGTCTCGGTCACCCGCCCCACTTCTTCCGGCGAAAGGGGCTGTCCTCCGGAGACATGGGTCTCGATGCGGGCCAAGATCGGTGTGCCGACCAACCGCGCATGGAGCTTGTTCCACTCAATCTGGTAGGCGGTCAGCATGGGGATCAGGTCGTCAATGTCCGAGACGCTGGCGATAAAGGCAGCCAGGGTGCTTTCGCCATCAAAGAACATCTTGCGGCGGCGCGAATGGGCCGTCACCGGCTGCCATTTCTCCACATGGGGGTACCCCCGCCGTTTGAACACCTCATCCGACTGCCCCATGAGCACCAGGCGCACCTGGGGCATACATTGGGGCAATCGCATGACGCTGTAGACAAAGGCCGAAATGTCGGGCGTGGGGTCATCCGCCCCGACGTGCAGGCTGGAATTCATGGCCGAGTGGGTTTCTTCCAGGGAGCGCACACGGATGTCGCTGCTGGAACGCAACAGCGAATAGTAGGTGCGCATGTACAATTCAATCTCTTCGTTGCCACGGGAGGGAACGTCTCGGATCATTCACATACCCCCCAAAAGATCCTCTGGTGCCTCCGGCATGTCCAGACGCACCACTTCGCCGTGGCGGTTGATGATCACCCGAAAGCCCAACATCCCCAGCCACATGCGGGCATCATCGGGCATCCCCTGCTCGATGATGCGGTCCATGTTCTTGATAGAGGCATCAATCATCGCTTTGGTAAACAGGTCATCCTTGCCCATGAACTGGAGCATGGCTTCGATGGCGATCTCTTTGTGGGCCATGAACTGGGCGCGCAGCATGTCAATCACCTGCCGGTCCACCGCCTCCGATTCGACATGGCGCAAAAAGCCGTCGTCATTCACGACATAGTGGGGTGTTCCTCCCACCATGACGACATCCACCGGTTTGTCTTCCTCATCACGGATCAACCCGGCGAAAAGGGCCGAACGCGACGTCGTATGAGCCATGGGCACCTCCTCTGTAGGGAGAAGGGCAGCGCAAACCCAGACGCTGCCCTTCCCGGAACCTTGTTTTTCTGGTGGACCCGGCCGGATTCGAACCGGCGATCTTCTGCGTGCAAAGCAGACGCCTTCCCACTAGGCCACGGGCCCATAGTGCCGACGAGAG
>CAZQKE010000060.1:0-20187 GCA_964593865.1 uncultured Anaerolineaceae bacterium
TTCGCTGGCGCACATCTATTTCAACGTCACCGCCCAACCCCTGAGCCTGAGCGAGATCGCCCTGCTATACCCCGGCCTGTTGGAGTCGCTGGTCGCCCACGAGGGGATCGGCCTGCTGGTGGGCCGCCAGGGGGAGGAGGTCGTCATCGTCGGGCGCGGCGGCACGCTGCGCCTCGGTCGCCGGGGGGAACGGGTGGAGGGCCGGGACCCGGTGGCCGCGTTCCTCGCCGCGGCGCAAGAACTGCCTCCGGCGGAGCGGGACTGGGCGGTGGGGCAGATCGCCCGGCTGGCCCGCTTTCCCCACGCCGGAGACCTGATCCTCCTGGGCGCATGGGATGGGGAACGGGTGGTCGCCTTTGAGGAGCAGGTCGCCACCCACGGCGGGCTGGGCGGCCCCCAGGAATGGCCCTTTTTGGCCTATCCTGCCGGGCAACGCTTGGCCGTGCGTGCAATCGGCAATGCCCAAGACCTGTACGCCTTGTTGATGGAGCGGGGGATGGAACCCCGCCGTCCTCTCAAGGCAACGCTTCCAGCAACTGGTCCAAGCGATCCAGCACCAGGCACTCCGCTTCGGGGAAAAGCCGACGGGGATCCAGCAGAACAGGGGTGACACCGGCGTTCTGGGCGCCGATCACGTCGGCCCAGTAGTTATCGCCCACATAGATCGACTCTTGGGCCGTAGTACCCAGTCTCTCCAAAGCAACGGCAAAGATGGCCGGGTCCGGCTTGCGAACACCCACCTCGCCGGAGGCCAGCGTCAGGTCAAACAGCGGCCCGATCCCCACCTCCGCCAGCAGCTCGTAAAAATGCTCTACGTCGCTGCGGTTCGTGATCAAACCCAGCCGGTATCCCCGTTTGCGCAACGTGGTCAGGGTCTTTCGACCGACAGGGGGGCACTCGTAGGTCAGCTCGGTGAGGGCAAAACGATCCGTCACTTCGGCGGCCAGGCGATCCAGATCGCCTTCAATGCCGATTGCTTCCAGCAAATAGCGATTGAAATGCAGCCAGAATTCGTCGGCGGAGAGATTGCGCCATTGCTCGCGGATGATGGGATCCACGAAATATTCGTGGCGCATCCTCCGGCCACGCCACTCGGCTTCGGCGCTGAGGGGCTGACCGATGTCGGCGCAAAAGTCGCCGATGATGTCAAAACTGTCCGGCTCGTGGAAGACCAACGTGCCGTCAAAATCAAAAAGAACGGTGCGAATCGTGTGAGCCACAATGACCTCTTGGACGGGAGAACGTCGGCGGGATGTATTGTAACATCGGCTTGCCCGGATGTCAAGGTTGGACAAGATCGCCTGGGCACCGGGCACCTTGAGGGGCGTTGTACCGGAATAGCGCGATCAATCCCAATGTGGTGTAATCCTTGCGGATGGACGCACCACGCGACCCGGCGGCTATGCCGACATCGCGCGAAATGCGACATTTCCCGGTGCACTTTGCCTCGGCGGGCAGAATCCCGAAAGTGCTTTTGCCTCGCCCCCCCGCTCCGGGCGAGTCTTTGCCCCTCCACGGACCGTGTGGTATAATCGGGAGCATCCGGCCTGTGACCAGGCAAGGAACGCCCCCATGCTGCGGGTGTGTGTCCTTTTGGCAGGTGTACCGCGACAGACGAACCATCTTGTGATTTTCGGAGCGAGCCATGGCAGTTCAAGTCCGTGATTTTCGAGAAGTTGAGGCCCGGCCTGCCCTGGAGGGGGTAACGATGCGTGTGCTCATCGGCCCTCAGGAGGGCGCGCCTTTGTTCAACATGCGGCTCTTTGAGGTGCAGCCGGGGCACAGTACCCCCCATCATAGCCACTGGTGGGAGCACGAGGTCTTTGTCCTGGAGGGCCAGGGGGTCGTTGTAACGGAGCAAGGTGATCTCCCCATTGCGCCCGGTTGCGCCGTCTTTGTGCCCGGCGGGGAACTGCACCAATTCCAGAACCGAGGCGAAGGCGTATTGCGTTTCCTTTGCCTGGTTCCCCAAGAATGGCTGAGCGCAGTCGAGCCGCCCGCCGCATGAGCGACGTGCCCAATCCGGCACGGTTGGCCTTGCTCACGGGGCCGGTCGGCGCGGGCAAGACGACGGCTGCCGAGCGGGTGGCGGGGTTGGCGTCGCGTCGGGGGCTGACCTGTGGTGGTCTTTTGGCCCCTGCCATGCGTAATGCTTGTGGCTACAAAGTCGGTATTTGGGGGATGGATGTGTCCGCCGGTGAGCGGCGTATCTTGGCCCGCACCGACCGCGAGCTGGGCGGTCCCACCGTGGGGCCGTACTCTTTTGACCGGGCGGCGTTGGAATGGGCCGTCGGGGTGATTGAATCGGCCCTGGGCCGTTGCGATCTGGTGTTGGTGGACGAGATCGGCAAGCTGGAGCTGTGGCAAGGGACCGGTTTGGCTCCCATCCTGCCACACCTGATCGCCGAACGGGTTTCCCGCATCTTGGTTGTGGTCCGCCGCTCGCTCTTGGCCGATCTGCAAACAAGGCTCCGGGGAGTTGTTCCGTCGGTGTTCCATCTGAACCCGGCGAATCGGGAAACGTTGCCCCAACAGATCGTGGATCGCTTGTTCTGAAGAGTTTACCGATCCCGGCACACCTTCGCGGACGGCCTGCTTTGGCGGTTCCGGGGATTTGAACCGCAAAGGCGCGAAGGGCGCAAAGGGAAGGAGAAAAAGCAGGAAAACCTTCGCGCTCTTGGCGTCTTGGCGGTTCCAACCGCGATTTTCTCTGTAAGTTGGAACCTTGCGCCACCGGGCCGGGCGTATTCGTGCATTCGTGTATTCGCGCTCAATTCGTGGACGGCCCGCTCTGGCGGTTCCGGGGATTTGAACCGCAAAGGCGCGAAGGGCGCAAAGGGAAGGAGAAAAAGCAGGAAAACCTTCGCGCTCTTGGCGTCTTGGCAGTTCCAACCGCGATTTTCTCTGTAAGTTGGAACCTTGCGCCACCGGGCCGGGCGTATTCGTGCATTCGTGTATTCGCGCTCAATTCGTGGACGGCCCGCTTTGGCGGTTCCGGGGATTTGAACCGCAAAGGCGCGAAGGGCGCAAAGAGAAGGAGAAAAAGCAGGAAAACCTTCGCGCTCTTGGCAGTTCCAACCGCGATTTTCTCTGTAAGTTGGAACCTTGCGCCACCGGGCCGGGCGTATTCGTGCATTCGCGTATTCGCACCCGATTCGCGGACGGCCTGCTTTGGCGGTTCCGGGGATTTGAACCGCAAAGGCGCGAAGGGCGCAAAGGAAAGGAGAAAAAGCAAGGAAACCTTCGCGCTCTTGGCGTCTTGGCGGTTCCATTGAACCGAAAAGAAGTGGCGACTCAAGTCGCTCCTTTCGGGCCTGCGGCCGGGCGTCCGCCTACGCGGACGCCCCCGCTTCCGTCTGCATGGCAGGCGCGCACGCACAGGCGGGCGGTCGGCCAACGGCCCGCCGGGGGCGGTTTCAACCGTTATTTTCGAGGAAAAGCGTTGAGCTTGTTCATCACCTTTGAAGGGCCGGAAGGCTGCGGCAAAACGACCCAGATGCACGCTCTGGCAGAGTATCTACGGCGGCAGGGCTTCCGGGTGCTGACAACCCGCGAACCGGGCAGCACCCCCATCGGCGAGCGGGTGCGGGCCGTCCTTCTGGACCCCGCCCATACCGAAATGAGGGCCGAGACCGAGTTCTTGCTCTTTTCGGCTGCCCGCGCCCAGCACGTGGCCCAGGTCATTCGCCCCTACCTGGAGCAAGGGGGGATCGTCCTTTGCGACCGCTATGCCGATTCCAGCCTGGCCTACCAGGGCTACGGCCATCGCCTAGACCTGGATATGCTCCGGGCCATCACCCGCTTTGCCACAGGGGGATTGATGCCCGATCTCACTTTTTACTTGGATGTGCCGGTACGTTTGGGGCTGGAGCGCAAGGCGGGGGGGGCGGGGGATGCTTGGAATCGGATGGAGCAAAAAGAGGTGGAGTTTCACGAACGGGTGCGGGCCGGGTATCTGGCCTTGGCGGCCCAGGAACCGGAGCGGTGGGTCGTGGTGGATGCCCGGCCGGATGAGGAACAGGTCCAGGCGGCCATCCGTTCCGCCCTGGCCGCCCGCTGGATGGAGCAGAAAGGGATGCCATAGCCGGCGGCCCGCCGGGTGCGGCTTCAGCCGCTGTGGTCTACGCCGAGGGGCAAAGTTTCGTTTCGGAAGGGGGGATGATGAAACTGGTCATGGCCATCGTCAACCGCGATGACGCCGAACGGTTGATAGATGCGCTAACCGCAGAGGGTTTTCGGGCGACCACTGCCGGGACCAGCGGTGGCTTTTTGCGCCAGGGGAATACAACGATCCTGATCGGCGTGGCCGATCAGGATGTATCCCGCGTGATCCGGCTGATCCGGGAGAACTGTCATACCCGGACCCAGTTGGTCAGCCCGATACCACCGGCGATGGAACCCGGGGAAGTGTGCGCCCCACTGCCGGTAGAGGTCCAAGTAGGCGGCGCGACCATCTTTGTTCTGGATGTCCTCCACTTTGAGCAGGTGTGAACTCCGGTTCCTGCGCGCAGCGCGGCTGCCTAAAGCAGGTCGTCGCCGCCGCCTGTGTCCATGCCCGTATCCGTGCCCAAATCGGGCATCTCCTTCTCGATCTCTTCGGGGCTTTGGCCCGATTCAAGCCGGTCTATGACTTCATCAAATTCGGGCGGCATCTCTTCGCCGATCTCTGCACTCATCTTGCGCATCCAACGGGCCATGCTCTTGGGATCGTTTTCATCCAGGCCGTCCAAGAAGGAAGGATCGGTCAGATCGTCCAAGCGGCTCTCTTCGGAGCGGACCACGGCCACCCGCGAGATCAGTCGCGTGAGATTGTGCCCACCGCAGTGAGGACAGGCGGGGTTGTCTTTCACCTCGGAAAAGGAGCGGAAAAAAAGGCTCACCCGGCGGTGGCAATCATGGCAGCGGTATTCGTAGATCGGCATGATCTTCACCTCGCAATCCTAAATTCTCGGACCCGCTTCGATTATAGCGCAAACGGGTTCCAGATCAAATCTGAGAACGGAAAAGGCCCATGAACAAAACAGATCCTTTTCAACGTCAATCTACCCCTTTGCTCATCGTCATTTCCGGTCCTTCGGGTGTGGGCAAAGATTCGGTCGTCCGGCGGATGCAAGAACGGGGCTTGCCGATGCATTTTGTCGTTACCGCCACCGACCGGCAGCCCCGTGCCCATGAAGTCCACGGGCGGGATTACTTTTTCTATTCCACCGCCGACTTTGAGCGGATGATCGCCCAGGGGGAGTTCCTAGAACATGCCCGCGTCTACGGTCAGTACAAAGGGGTTCTCAAATCCCAAGTGCGCCAAGCCCTTGATTCGGGGCTGGACGTGGTGATGCGCCTTGATGTCCAGGGTGCGGCTACGGTCAAAAGCATGGTCCCGGCGGCCATCACCATCTTTCTCACCTGCGAATCGGAAGAAGAGTTGATCGCCCGTCTGCGTGCCCGCCGCACCGAGTCGGAGGAACAGCTCCGACGCCGCCTACAGACGGCGCACCAGGAGATGGCACGCATCCCCGAATTTGACTATGTGGTCGTCAACCGCCGCGACGACCTAGACGGCGCAGTGGACGATATAGCGGCCATCCTTCGGGCAGAGCATTGCCGCGCCGTGCCGCGCCCTGTGGAACTGTGAAGGGGAGCGCAATGATTACGATCCTGCTGAGCACGGAACAGGGCCTTGAACGGCGCAAGGCGGCAATCCGCAACTGCTGGGTCAATGCCGTGAACCCCGATGCCAACGAGATCGCTTACCTCCATCGGGATCTGGGCATTCCCCAGGGCTTTATTGCCGCCTCTTTGGACATTGATGAACGGGCCAGAACCGATAGGGAAGCAGGGGCCATGCTGATCCTGTTCCGCATCCCCCATTTTCGGGGGGCCGAGTCGGACATTCCCTTCAGCACCATCCCCCTGGGGATCATCCTGATCGGTGAAATGATCGTGACCGTCTGCCGGGCCGAAAACGACATCATCCGCGAGTTCGCCGCCGGTCGGGTGGCCGATTTCTCCACGGCCAAAAGAAATCGCTTTATCCTGCGCCTCTTGTTGCACACGGCAAACCTCTATTTGCGGTATCTCCGACGGATCAACCGCGAGGTGGATGCTCTGGAAGATAAGCTCCAGATGTCCATGCGAAACGAGGAGCTCCTGGGGTTGCTGAAATACCAAAAGAGCTTGGTTTACTTTACCACCGCCTTGCGATCCAATGAGCTGATGATGGAACGGCTGCAAAGGTCTCAGCTTTTCGCCAAATATCCCGATGACGGCGAATTGCTGGACGATGTGCTCATTGAGAACCGCCAGGCAATCGAGATGGTCGGCATCTCCAACGACATCCTCAGCCAGATGATGGATGCTTTTGCGTCTATCATTTCCAACAACATGAACATTGTGATGAAATTCCTCACTTCGGTCACGATTGTCCTGATGCTCCCGACGCTGGTGGCCAGCTTCTACGGCATGAACGTTGCCTTGCCCTTGCAAGATTCGCCGTACGCTTTCTTGATCACTTTGCTGATCTCTTTTGTGCTCTCTTTCATTGTCGTCCTCATCTTTTTGAAGAAGGATTGGTTCTGAAAGTCGCCCCTTTGGTGGGACTTGCGCCCGCGGAAGCGGATGCTTTCGCTTGCCGACTGTGTTTTCAGCCGCGACCTGAGATTTGCCACCGACCGGGCCGAGGCGCGCATTCGTGCCCGATTCGTGGACGGCTTACGGTCCGGCGCAAGGGGCACGGGCTGTGGCTTGCGCCGAGCAGGGGGTATCTCCGGGGAGGGATGATGAACCGCTCACACTACACTTTGCCGGTCTGGTTTCTGCTTTTGTTGCCCGCTTTTCTGCTCCTGCGTGGGGGGAAGGCCCCTGCCGCCCCGGCGGGCTATCAGTTGCTGACCAACGCCGGTGTTGAGGTCTACGATTCACCTTATCGCCAATTTGACGGTGTGGACTGTCAGGTGGCCAGCGGTTGGCAGCGCTTCTGGTACGGCGGCTCGGAACCGGCCTGGATGGATACCCGCGTCTTTGCCAACAGCCACCTGGGGGGCGGCTGGGTCGAACGGATTGAAGGCGACACCTCCCAACTCCTCCTCTCCACCGAACCCTACTCGGCGGGCATCTACCAGCAGGCAACGGGCCTGACGCCCGGCGTGGGCTATGGCTTTCACGCCGCCATGCTGACCATCTTTCAGACCTCGGCCCAAGAGCCGGTTCACAACACCATGATCAAAGACGTGGGCATGGACCCCACCGGCGGGACCGATCCCCAGGCCCCTACCGTCATCTGGAGCGAACCGGACGCCCACGACCAGGGGCCGTGGTCCATTGACCTCCGCACCGCCGCCTACGCCCAATCGCCGACCATGACCGTTTTTATCCGCGTCCGCAGCCTGTACCCTTCCGGCGATTCGTCGCTGCTCAACCTCAGCTTCCTCGATTCGGCCATCCTGGCCGAAACGGCGGTGGTGACGGCCTCTTCCCCGGCGGTCAGCCAATCGCCCACCTTCCAGGTTCGTTGGGAAGATTTCCGCGCCTCGCCCGAAGGGCAGATTCGCTGGTTCGATGTACAGTGGCTGGACGAAAAGGAGGGCGTGTGGCACGATTGGTTCAGCCGGACGGCGGACACGGAAGCGACCTTTACCGGACGGCGGGGCCACACCTACCGCTTTCGGGCGCGGGCCTGGCAGCGCTACCCCAACGGGGCGCACCTTTACGGCCCCTACCGGCCCGACGGCGATACCCGAACCTATGTGGGCGGCCCTCGCCTGGTCGGTCAGGTCCTGAGTGCGGAAGGCGTCCCCCTGGTTGGGGCCACCGTTTCCCTTTCCGGTACGGCCTACGCCGCCGCCAGCGGGCCGGGCGGCCTCTACAGCCTTGATCTGGAGCCGCTGACCGGAACCTACACCGCCATCGTGAGCCATCCCTATTGGCTATCGCCGCCGCCGGTTTACGGCCTGACCTTTGGCCTGACCGAAACGGTCGCCTTGACCTGGACCCTCCGCCCGCCGGACGACAAGGTGGTCAACGGCGATTTCGAAGGCGACCTGGCGGGCTGGTCCCTGGTCGGTGCGGGGGGCGTGACGCCGACGGCGGTCACAACGCCGGTTCACAGCGGGCAAGGGGCGGTGCAGCTCCGCAGCGGCGCGGCGACCGACCTCACCCTGGGCTTGAGCCAGACGGTGCGCCTGACCCGCGCCTGGGAACCGGTGGTCTCCTTCTGGTACCTGCCCGCCTCCGTTGCGCCGGGCGACCGGCTACAGGTGTCCGTTACCGTCGTTTCGGGGACGGCCCAGGCTACGCCGACGCTGACCTTGACCCGCACCTACACCCCCGGCCTGGATGCGGAAGGGTGGACGCACCTGGGGTACGCCCCGGCCTGGTCGGACCGTTACCTGACGGGCACGCTGACCCTGGGCTTTTGGCTGCTGCGGGCCGGGGGCGTCACCACGACGACGGTATACCTGGATGAGGTGAGCGTCGGGGCGACGCCGGGTGGGCCGTACAAGCATTACCTGCCCTTGCTGCGCAGGAGCGTTCCTTAATGCCGGGGCGAAGGCGTCTACGGTATCGGCTTTGCGAAAATGCCAAACGGGGGGAAACGGACCGATCCCCGGCTTACCGCCGAAGATGAAAATCCCGGTTGCCCGCGCCGGGGGCGGTGGCGACTCAGGTCGCTCCTTTTCTGCCCTCTACCCCTGCCGTGCCCGTATCCAATCTGTTCCCTGCTTTGCCAAGTTGCGGACCTCCTCCACGCCGAGCAAGAAAGATGCTCCGAAAAACGTAACGCCCCCCAGCAGCCCGGCCAGGGAAAGGTAGGCGGCCAGCGGCCCCAAGCCCTCTATTTCGGACCGAGCGACCATAGCCTGCAACGCCGCCAGAACCGCTGCCGTCGCCAGGCAGGCCAGGGCCATCCGGCCTGCAAAGGGCCGCAGTGCCTTCAGACGGAAGGCGGGGACCCGTCGCTCAAAGAGGAACAGCAAGGCAAACACCTTCAACCCTTTGGCGATGGCGGCGGCCAGGGCGATGCCTCCCAACCCCAAGGCGGCCATCAGCGGCGGGATGAGGACCACATTGAGGGCAAAGGCCGCGGCGTCGGTCAGCACCGGCGTCAGCGTATCCTGGCGGGCGAAAAAGAATTGGATGACGACCACTTCCAGGGCGAAGGGCAAAAGGGCCAGGGCGTAAAAAGCCAGCGGTCCGGCGGTCAGCTGCGTGGAAGCGGCATCAAAAGCCCCTCGCTCAAAAAGGAGCCGGATGAAGGGTTGGTGGAGGAGCAACAGGCCCACCGTCGTCGGCAGGAAGAGGAGGGTCAAGGCCCGTACCGCGCCGTCCAGCGTGCGGGCCAGGGCTTTTCCATCCCGCCGGGCAGCCATCTCTGCGGAAAAGGGGAACAGCACCAAGCCCAGGGTGTAAGGCAAGATTGCCGTCAGCGTCTCGGCGATCTTGCGGGCGTAGGCCAGGGCGGAAACGCCGCCCACCCCTGCCTTGCTGGCAAAGGCGTTTTCCACCAGAGGGCCGATAAAGAGGGAGAGAAAGAGGGCGGCCAGCAGCGGGGCGGCCAATTTCCCCACGGTGCGCACCGGCGCAAAGGCCGGGTCCAGGGCGGGGCGCACCCGACGCAACCCTTTGCCCAAAGATCCGGCCTCAATGAGCAGTTTGCCCAGTGCGCCGAGAACCGCCCCCAGGGCCAGGGCCGGGACGCCGCCCAGGGCCATCAACAGGAGCAGCGGTCCGGCACGGAAGCTCATGTCACCCACCGCCGGTGGGAGAAACCGTTTGTCGGCGTGGAGGGCTGCCGTCGTCAGCGTGGAAAGGCCCAACAGGAGCAAGGCGGGCATGATCAGGCGTGTCAGACGCACGGCCAGAAGCCGTTGTTCCCCGCCGAAACCGGGCGCGGCCAGGGCGATGAGCGGTTCGGCCAAGAAGATGGCTGCCACCGTCGCCGGCCCCAGCAGCAAAAAGAGCAACGTACCCACCGTGCCGAACAACCGCCAGGCGTCCTTCTCATCGGTCCGGCGCAGACGCAAAAAAACGGGAAGGAAGGCCGGTTTGACCACTTCGCGCAGGACGATGTACGCGCTGAACGGCAAGCTATAGGCTACCAGGTAGGCATCCACCTGGATGCCGGTCCCGAAAAAGTAGGCCAGCAGCAGTTTCTCGGCAAATCCCAACCCTTTGACAAGGAGGGCAACGGTCGTGATCAACGCCGTTGCCCAAACGATCCGTTTGGTAGTCTGCACCGTGCTCGCCTCGGATGTGGATGCGCCCCCGGCTCATCGGCGGGGACGGTGATCGGCATTGCCGGGGCAAATGCATCTAGGGTTTCGGAGTTCGCCGGGGAACGGTTGGCCGTGGAGAAAGCAAAACCCTGCAAAGCGTATGCTTTGCAGGGTTTTTTCTATTCCTCCGAGGCCCCGGCCACCCGCTCAAAGATCAGTTGACCGTCACGGGCATCCACGCGGATCGTATCGCCGTCGTGGAACTCGCCCTGCAGGAGCTTCAAGGCCAAGGGGTCCTGCACCCGCCGCTGGATGACGCGCTTCAGAGGCCGCGCGCCGTAGGCCGGGTCATAGCCCTCTTCGGCCAGCAGCTCTTTGGCTGCGTCGGTCAGCTCAATCTCCAGGCGGCGGTCGGCCAGCAGCTTCTTCAACCGCTCAATCTGGATGTCCACGATCTGCTTCAGGTGTTCTTTGGTCAGGCCGTGGAAGATGATGATCTCGTCAATGCGGTTCAGGAATTCGGGGCGGAAGTGCCGACGCAACGCCTGCATCACCAACTCCCGCCGCTGGGCGTCGGTCTCGGTCTGGCGGCCATCCAGGAATTCGGTGCCCACGTTGCTGGTCATGATGACCACGGTGTTTTTGAAATCCACCGTTCGCCCGTGGCCGTCGGTCAGGCGGCCATCGTCCAGCAGCTGCAACAGGACGTTGAACACCTCCGGGTGGGCCTTTTCGATCTCGTCGAACAGGACGACGCTGTAGGGCCGCCGCCGGACCGCTTCGGTCAGCTGGCCGCCTTCCTCATAGCCCACATAGCCGGGCGGCGCACCGATAAGGCGGGAGACGGTGTGCCGTTCCTGGTACTCGCTCATGTCAATACGGATCATGGCGTTTTCGTCGTCGAACAGGAACTCGGCCAGAGCGCGGGCCAGCTCCGTCTTGCCCACCCCCGTCGGCCCCAGGAAGAGGAAGCTGCCGATGGGCCGGTTGGGGTCCTGCAACCCGGCCCGGCTGCGGCGCACGGCGTTGGAGACGACGCGGATGGCCTCATCCTGGCCGACGACGCGCCGGTGCAGCCGCTCCTCCATCTTGAGCAATTTTTCCACTTCGCCTTCCAGCAGTTTGTTGACCGGGATGCCGGTCCAGTTGGAGACGACCTCGGCCACGTCCTCGGCGTCCACTTCTTCTTTGAGGAGCTGATGGCCGTCTTTCTGCAGTGCCTCCAGCTGCGCTTCTTGCTGGGCCACTTGCTGTTCCAGGCGCACCAGCTCACCGTATTGCAGCTCCGAAGCCCGTTGGAAATCGTAGGCCCGCTGTGCTTCTTCAATCTCGTGGCGCACCCGTTCAATTTCGCGCTTGGTATCGCGCAGGTTTTGGATGGCTGCCCGTTCCTGTTCCCAGCGGGCGGCCAGGGCGCGGCTTCGCTCCCGGAGATCGGCCAGTTCCTTTTCCAGCTTCTTGAGGCGTTCCTTGCTGGCCTTATCCCGTTCCTTTTTCAAGGCTTCCCGCTCTATTTCCAGCTGCATGATCTGGCGGTCCACCTTGTCCAGCTCCTCCGGCTTGGAGGTGATCTCCATGCGCAGCCGCGAAGCCGCCTCGTCGATCAGGTCAATGGCCTTGTCGGGCAGGAAGCGGTCGCTGATGTAGCGGTCGCTCATGGTCGCGGCGGCGATGACCGCCGAATCCTGGATGCGGACGCCGTGGTGGACCTCGTAGCGGTCCTTCAGGCCGCGCAGGATGCTGATCGTCTCTTCCACGCTCGGCTCGCCGACGAACACCGGCTGGAAGCGGCGTTCCAGGGCGGCGTCTTTTTCAATGTACTCCCGGTACTCGTCCAGGGTAGTGGCGCCGATCATGTGCAGCTCGCCGCGGGCCAGCATTGGCTTGAGCATGTTGCTGGCATCCATGGCCCCTTGGGCCGCCCCCGCGCCGACGACGGTGTGCAGCTCGTCAATAAAGACGATGATCTGGCCCTGGGCATCGGTGATCTCTTTGAGGGTCGCCTTGAGCCGTTCCTCAAACTCGCCCCGGAACTTGGCCCCGGCGATCATGGCGCCCAGGTCCAGCTGCACCAGCCGCTTGTCCTTCAACCCTTCGGGCACGTCGCCGCGCACGATGCGTTGGGCCAGCCCTTCAACGATGGCCGTCTTGCCCACGCCCGGATCGCCGATGAGGACCGGGTTGTTTTTGGTGCGGCGACTGAGAATCTGGATGACGCGCCGAATCTCCTCATCGCGGCCGATGACCGGGTCCAATTTGCCCTGGCGGGCCAGCTCGGTCAGGTCGCGGCCGTACTTTTCCAACGCCTGATAGGTCCCCTCCGGCGTCTGGGAGGTGACGCGCTGGCTGCCCCGGATGCTCAACAGGGCGCGTTTGATGGCGTCTTCTGTCAGGCCGTAGGCACGGAGCAGCTGGGCGACGTTTCCCGTCCGCTCGTCGGTCATGGCCAGGAGCAGGTGCTCTGTGGAGACGAAATCGTCGCGCATCTCTTTGGCGATCTTTTCGGCTCGGTCCAACGCCCCGGCCAACTCCCGCGAAAGGCCCACCTGGGCCGCCCCGCCGTAGACTTTGGGTTTGCGGCCCAGTTCGCCCTGGAGCTGCTGGCGCAGGTCGGTCGGTTGCAGCCCCAACTTTTGCACTATCTGGGGAACCACGCCGTCACTTTGGCTCAGCAGGGCCAAAAGCAGGTGCTCGCCTTCAATCTGCCCGTGACTGTATTCTTTTGCCAGGCTCTGGGCCTGGAGGATGGCTTCCTGTGCTTTTTCGGTATAGCGATTCAAGTCCATCTCAATAACTCCTCCAATATCCGATTTGCGGGTCGGTTACCCGCCGATCCAGCATGGAGTGTACCGGACGGACGTTAGAGCAACGTGTGAGGATCGTTAGAGTTTCGTTAGAGTTTCCAACGTCCTCAGTATTGCTTGTAAGCGATGGGCAGATAGACGGGGTACACCTCCCGCACCTCCACCTCCAGGGTGTGGGTCACGATATTGGCCCCGCTGCAGTTGGTCCCGGTGACGAGGATGGTATGCGTACCGGTGACCGTCCAGCTGTAGGTGGCCGTGCTTCCCGTTTGGCCGTTGCTCCACTCAAAGGTGATGGGCAATGTGGCCGTCAGAGGGGTGGCGGCGGCGGTGTAGGCCGCATCGTGGTTGACAAAGGTCCAGGATGGCCCGCCGATGCTGAGGTCGTCCAACCCCAGGCACATATCCACACACAGGGCTACGGGGATAGATTGCTCGACGACGTAAGGGTCGTTGTACTCTATCTTGAGGTGGCCGTTGTAACACCGACCACCGGTCAGGCCGTTGCTATCAAAGCGCAAGGGTAGGTCCACGGCCCCGCCGGAGGGTACGGATCCGTTGGGCGAAATGACCTGAAGCCAACCGATGTCCCAATTGGCGTTGACGGCGGTGCTGACCGCGGCGTAGGCGTCAATGCGGCCCCACCCATATTGGTTGTTGGGGATGGAGGTCGCCGTGTCGCTGCCGCAATAGTACCCCTGGTCTACCGTCAACGGTTTAGCCGTCCGTTCAATGATCTGCCGGGTGAGCTGCACGTTGCCCCGCAGGTCCGGCTGGGCAGCCCAGATGAGGGCCACTTCCCCCGCCACGTGGGGAGCGGCCATGGAGGTTCCGTTCCAGCTCTGGTAGGTGTTGCCCGGTGTGCTGGAACGGATGTTGGCCCCCGGTGCAGAGACGTTGGGCTTGGTCAAGCCGGTGATCTGGGCCGGCCCCCGGCTGGAGAAGCTGGCCGCCGTGGAGGTTGCGTTGCTGTCGGCGGCATCGACGGCTCCTACGGATAGGGCGTTGGCCATGTCGCTTGGATCGCCCACCGTGCCACAACCGGGGCCGTCGTTTCCGGCGGAAAAGACGGGAAAGATGCCCGCTGCCTGCCAAGCATAGACGATCTGGTTGTACCACCACTGGGCCTGTCCACCACCCCAGGAGTTGTTGACCACATCGGCCCGTTTGTCGGGATCGGGGTTGGCGCCGTTCAGGTCCCAGGGGGCCAAGACGAACTCGGCACATTCCAAAAGCTCGGCTTCATAGCCGAAACCGGTAGACGGGTCGAAGCCGTTGCAGGCGAACCAGGTCGCGCCGGGAGCGACGCCGATCTGGTTCGTGCCGCCGTCGTTGCCGACTATGGTGCCCATGGTGTGCGTCCCGTGGCCGTGAAAGTCGTAAGGGGCCGTGGGATGGGCGTTGTAGGGGTCCCACCAGTTGTAGTTGTGATCGCCGCCCGTGCCGCCGCGATAGTGGTCGACCAGAGCCGGGTGGTCCCATTGGACACCGGTGTCAATGTTGGCGACGACGATGCCCGTTCCGTCATCCCCAAAGTCGCTCCACACCCGGTCCGCCCCGATCCGACCGACGTTCCACTCCACCGTTTGGGGGGCTGCGGGCTTGATCCCATCGGCGACGACCGGCTTGGGTGGTTTGAAGGAGTTGTTGACGCCGACGTAGGCCACATCGGGTCGCGCGGCCAGGCTCCGGGCCAGGGTCAGGTCGCCCCGAACCGAGATGGCGTTGATGATGTAATGGGAGCGATACGGGATGCCCTTGCGTTCCAACTGCGCCCGCAAGTCGGCTTGGCTGCGTTCGGCAGCGGCCTTGAGGGCGTTGAACACGTACCAACCCCGCGCCGACCGATCTTTGATGGCAAAGGCTTCCGAAAGGTCTGCTTGTTCGGCCATGTAAACGATGAACTCGGCGGTTCCGTCCGCCGCTTGGGCGAGCCGGGTCGAAAGCCGAGGGTCCAGGCCGGTCGGCATGGTGCGGGCAAAGGAATAGATCCCGTCGGCGGGCAACTCGGAGATGTGATAGTGCAGCTCCCCACTGCCCTGATTTTCCAGGTGTAGGGTCCAGGTCACAACGTTGCCCGCAGCCGCACCGGCGCCCACGGCCACGGGCGAGAGGACGGGCAGGGCAGCATCCAGGGCAAAGTCCTGCCGTTGGTCTTTGCCCCCTATAACGTCCAACCGGACCGACCGCCCGGCATAGCCGTATGCCGCCGCCCGCAATTCGTATTGAGCGGGCAAGAGGGAATCAAAGGAGTAAGCACCGCCGGTGTTGGTCCAGGTCGCCCTTTCAAAGTCGGGATCATCGGGTTTGGAAAGGTAAAGGCTCGCGTTTGCCAGGGGCTGACCGGTGTTGGCATCCGTCACCACGCCGGAGATCGTCCCCGTGGGGGGAGCCGCCGGGCAACAATAGACCAGCGATTCGTGGGGGGGAGAGGGGAGCGGTCCTGCGCCCAGGCTGCCGCCGAAGGACCATAGCTGCCCGTGGGCCAAGCCGCCGCCCGCACCGGTAGTAGGCGTGTTCAGGTCCATCCCGTAGCGCATCCACAAGTCGTCCCCCGGATGCCAGTACCAAGTGCTATTCTGGTAGCCGTTCCATGCGCCCAGATCGCCGCCGTAGAGAAAGACGCCGCCGCAAGAGGGAACGGCGACCATGACCGGCGATTTTTTGCCCGCCCCGCCGGGCAAAGACGCTTTTTCGGTCCATTCATCGGTCGTCGGGTTGTATTCAAAAAAGCCGCTTTCGCCAAAGTAGCCGCCGCCCACATAAAGCCGGTCGGCGGAGCCTGTGCCTGCGCCGAAGGTGACAAAATCGGGCATGGCGCTCTTTTCTTTCCAGCTACCACCCGCGGGATCGTATTCGTGCAGATAGCGGTACTCGTAGAGATCGTCTTGCCCACCGGCCACATACAATTTGCCGTTCACCACGCCGCCCGCCGCCCCGCCCCGTGGGATGGGTAGATCCGCCCCTGCGGACCAGGAGTTGGTGGCTACGTCGTAAATGCGCAACGCCCCTGTCACGGGCCAGGGAGAAACGTCGGTGGAGGTGAATCCCCCGACCACGTAAATCTTGCCGTTGGTGTATCCCGCGACGGCGGCAAAGGCCGGAACGGGCATATCGGCAATGCGCGTCCAAGTGTCGGTGGCAATGTCGTATTTTTGGGAATAGGCCGTGACGGTGTTGCCTGTACCAAGCCCACCAAAGTAAAAGCAGGTTCCCTGTGCGCCTACCTCGTCGGTGCAGGTGTAGGCCATCCAATGAGTCGCCACGGCGTCGCCGTTCGATTTGGTTTGCCATTGCTCACCCAGGCATGTCTCAAGGGTCACAGAATCGGTGAGGGTGGCGGAGGCTTGGGCTTGGGCGGTCACGAGCAATGTGTCGCACGCGGAGCATCCGGCATCGGAGGGGATCGCAACGTGAACCTGAAAAGTGACGCCGGCGTTGTTGGCCACCGGGCCGACGGTAGCCGGTCCGTCCACGTCCCACGCGTTGCCGGAGTAGCGGAGGTCAAAGGAGTCGGCTTGATCGGTAAAGTTCCAGAGAGTCACATCGTAGATCAAGGTCGTGCCGCCCCAACTTGCGCGTTTCTGGTACTCCGGTTCCAGCAAGACCAAGGGGGTTCCTCCGCTGCCCAGCACCCATACATCGTCCAGGCCAAAACTCTGTCCGTCGATGCCTACGTACTGCCAGGCCAGTTTGATCGTCTGACCGTCGTATGCCGACAGATCCACAACCACGTGACGATACCCCCAATCCGGCCAGTTCTCGTCGGCGCACATATCCCAGAGCGTGGCGATGGATGTGCCGCTGCCGTCGGTCACATGCAGGCGCACCGTCGCGCCTCCCCCGCCGTTGGGACACCAGTTGGTATCGCTGACCGCCCAGAACCACAGCATGGCATCCGGCACACCGCTCAGGTCCAGAGCCGGGGTGTACAACCACTCATCGGATGCGCGCTCGCCATCATAATTGATCCAAGCCGCATAGCGGCCTGTGCGGACGGCATCGGAAGAGGCCGAAACGTCTACGATTGTCCAAGTGGAGCCGGTGTTGTTGCTGACCACCGACCAGCCGCCGGGCGGGGGCATGATCCCATCCTCAAACCCCTCGCCCAGGAGAACGCCTTCCGGCAAGATGGCAGCCGGCGATGGAGACCCCGGCGACAGAGATACGCCTTTGGCCTGCAAAGCCCCCGTCCGGGCCGCGGTGACATAGGGCAGTTGTGGGTACCGGCCGTTCAGAGGGCGGGCCGGAGGGGGTTCTTGCGGCGCGGGGGGCAGCGGCTCCGTTGCCAAAGCCGTCGCCGCGATCACCATCGTCGGGATGACGAGCAGGACGATCAACCAGAAGCTACGTCTCATAGCCTTTGCTCCTCACACATATTTGCACCGGCAGGCGGCGAACCATCTTGTTCATCGGTGCGCGCGGACATTCTACCCCACCCTCACCACTTTGTCAATCCTCCGCCCGACGGCCAAGATCGGGACGCATTGGACGGTCGGCGGAGCCTCACGCAATTGCTTCCCGGCAGTGGGTGTGTTATAATTCGCCAGGTGGGATCACCGGGAAATCTGTTGAGAAGCGGCCCACAAAAGACCCGATGTTCCTTACATAAAGCACAGGGCCGATGGAGGAACGATAAATGAAGGCCGTCGTCTTTGATGGAGAATTTCGCCTGGTCCACGATTACCCCATGCCGGAGCCGGGACCCGACGAAGCTTTGATCCGCCCCCGTCTGATCGGCATTTGCAACACCGATCTGGAAATCGGGCGGGGTTACGCCGCCTTTCGTGGCGTTCCCGGCCATGAATTCGTCGGCGTCGTCGCCGAAGCAAAGGATGCCGATCTGGTAGGCCGTCGCGTCGTCGGCGAGATCAACATCTCCTGCGGCGAATGCCCCACTTGCCGCGCCGGACGCCCTACCCACTGTCCCTATCGCACCGTTTTGGGAATCCACGGGCACGATGGGGCCATGGCCGAATACCTCCGCCTGCCTGTCCGCAACCTGCACTTGGTCCCGGAAAACGTTCCCGATGAGGCAGCGGTGTTCGTCGAACCGCTGGCCGCTGCCTGTCAAATCTTGGATCAGGTTCACGTGCAGCCTACCGACCGGGTTATCGTCATAGGGGATGGGAAGCTGGGCTTATTGATCGCCCGGGTATTGGCCCTGACCGGCTGCGACCTTTTGGTCGTGGGCCATCATCGTGAGAATCTGGACATCCTGGCAGCCAGGGGCATTGCCACGCGGATCGGCAGCGAGGGGCTAGGCCCCGATGCCGATCTGGTCGTTGAATGCACCGGCCGCGCCGGAGGGTTTGAAGAAGCCCGGCGACTGGTCCGACCGCGGGGAACGTTGGTGCTCAAAAGCACTTATGTCGGGCAGCCAACCGTCAACCTTTCCGCTCTGGTGGTGGACGAGATCACCGTCGTCGGCTCTCGCTGCGGCCCTTTTCCGGCTGCACTGCGCCTGCTGAAGCAGCAACTGGTGGATGTCCTGCCGCTCATCGAAGCCGAGTATCCTTTGGATGAGGCATTGGCCGCCTTGGAGCACGCCGCCCGCCGGGGAGCACGCAAGGTGCTACTCCGCGTTGACTAAAGCCGTGACCTCCGGAACCGCCAAGGGTGCAGGAGGACGCCCGGTCACAGGCCCGAAAGGAGCGGTTTGAGTCGCCCCGCCTCTGGGATCCTTTAGGGGTTTTCCCTCAGGCGTCAACGGAAACGCGCAAAGGGGCTATCCCCTTTGCGCGTGCGTGATCACGTCACAAGGCAAGTGCGTCTGTCGTCCTCATTGCCGATTTCACCGGAGATGCCGAGAGAGACCGCGTCCGGTCAACCGCTCCTCGGCGCACTCGGCGGTGCGAAACTTGCCCCAACGGCTCAGTGGGTCAGGATTTGGCTCAGGAAGAGCTTGGTCCGCTCTTCTTTGGGGTTTGCAAAGAATTCCTCCGGCGGAGCCTCCTCTACGATTTGGCCTGCATCGAAAAAGACGATGCGATCTGCCACCTCGCGGGCGAAGCCCATCTCGTGGGTGACGACGATCATGGTCATCCCGGAGCGGGCCAGCTCACGCATCACGTCCAGTACCTCTTTGATCATCTCCGGGTCCAGGGCCGACGTCGGTTCGTCAAAGAGCATGATCTTGGGTTCCATGGCCAAAGCACGGGCGATGGCCACCCGCTGCTGCTGCCCGCCGGAAAGTTGGCCGGGATATTTGTGGGCCTGTTCGGGGATGCCTACCCGCTCCAGAAGGCGCATGGCCGTCTCCTCCGCCTTGGCTTTGGGCCACTTGCGGACCCGCATGGGGGCCAGGGTGATGTTTTGCATGACCGTTAGGTGTGGGAATAGGTTGAACGATTGGAAAACCATGCCGATCTCGCTGCGGATGGCGGCAATGTTGCGGATGTCGTTGGTCAGTTCAATGCCGTCCACGATAATTTGGCCCTTTTGGTGTTCTTCCAGGCGGTTGATGGTGCGGATGAAGGTGGACTTGCCCGAACCGGACGGCCCGCAGATGACAACTACTTCGCCCCGTTTGACGGTGATGCTAATGCCCCGCAGGACGTGGAAATCGTCGAACCACTTTTCCACGTTACGGCAGATGATGATGTCATCGTTTACCGATTGACGTTCTGTTTCGTTCGTCATATTGCTTCCTCGAAAATAAACTCCCAGTTTCTCTTCTTTTCTTCGCCTTTGCGGTTCGAATCTTGGAACCGCCAAGACGCCAAGAGCGCGAAGGTCTTCTTTTTCTCCTTTCCTTTGCGGCCTTTGCGCCTTTGCGGTTCAAATCTCCGAAACCGCCAAAGCGGGCCGTCCACGAATAGGACGCGAATGCACGAATGCGCGAATACGCCCGGCCCGGCGGCGCAAGGTTCCGACTTGCGCAGAGAAAATCGCGGTTGGAACCGCCAAGACGCTAAGAGCGCGAAGGTTTTCGTGCTTTTTCTCCTCTCCTTTGCGGCCTTTGCGCCTTCGCGGTTCACATCCCCGGAACCGCCAGAGCGGGCCGTCCACGAATAGGACGCGAATGCACGAATGCACGAATGCGCCCGGCCCGGCGGCGCAAGGTTCCAACTTACAGAGAAAATCGCGGTTGGAACCGCCAAGACGCCAAGAGCGCGAAGGTTTTCTTGCTTTTTTCCTCTCCTTTGCGGCCTTTGCGCCTTCGCGGTTCA
>CAZQKE010000061.1:0-11847 GCA_964593865.1 uncultured Anaerolineaceae bacterium
GTGTAGAACACGAGCACGGGACGGACGCCCGCCCGGACAACCTCCTCGATGAGGCGGCTGCCTTCCACAACAAAGCGGCCCTCTCGCCAACGGACGCGCCGCCGGGCGAGGGACCGCACATATTTGACCCGTTCGTTATGGGTGCTGCGGATCATCTACCCCTGGGCTACCTGGACCAGTTGGGCAAAGGTATCCGCATCATGGACGGCCAGATCGGCCAGGATTTTGCGATCCAGCTCCACGTTGGCCTCCTTGAGGCCGTGGATGAAGCGGTTATAGGACATGTTGTTTTGGCGGGCGGCGGCGTTGATGCGGGCGATCCACAGGCGGCGAAAATCGCGCTTGCGGTTGCGTCGGTCGCGGTAGGAGTACCACAGCGATTTCATCATCGCTTCGTGGCCGCGCCGCCAGAGACGGTGTTTGCCTCCATATTGGCCTTTGGTCAGTTTCAGGACCTTTTTGTGTCGTCGTCGAGTCCGGGGACCACCTTTTACTCTCATCTCTGCTCCTCAAGTCCTTACTTTTTGCCCAGATAGGGGGCCAGTTTCTGCACCCGCTTGCGGGTTCCTCGGTGTGTCACTTGGTGCATTTCGTCGAACATGCGGCGCACACGTTTGGATTTTTTGCGGCGCAGGTGGCTCTTGCCGATCTTGGTACGCATCAGCTTACCGGAGCCGGTGTACTTGAACCGTTTGGCCGCCGCCTTGTATGTCTTGATCTTCGGCATCGTATCCTCCCAACAAAGAGATTGCCCCTAGCACGAGGGGCAACGCTTACGGCATAATCGCACTGTCCTTAGGCTAAAAGTCCGTGCCTGGGCTTCCCCCTTGATCTATTTTCCCGTTTTTGGCGCGAGGATCATCAAGATCGTGCGCCCTTCAAAACCGGGTTTTTGCTCGATCACACTCACATCGGCCAGGGCTTCGGCGATGCGGGCCAACTGTTTGCGGGCCACCTCCGGGTGGGTGATCTCCCGCCCCCGGAAGCGAATGCGCACCTTGACCTTAGCCCCCGATTCCAGAAATTCCCGCGCCCGGCGGATCTTGACGGCCAGATCGTTTTCCCCCGTCTTGGGCCGAAGACGGATCTCTTTGACCTCAATCTCCTTCCTGGCCTTTCGGGCTTCCCGTTCACGCTTGGCCTTTTCGTACTGGTACTTGCCAAAGTCCATCAACCGGGCGACAGGCGGGTCCGCATGGGGTGCGACCTCCACCAAGTCCAAGTCCCGCTCCTCCGCCAACCGGAGCGCTTCGCGGCGCGGCAGAATGCCTAGCTGCTTGCCATCGGAGTCGATCACCCGCAGCTGCGGCGCCCGAATGGCCTCATTGACACGAGTTCTTTTCCTGCTAATCTCTGCTCCTCCTTGGTTGTCCCTGGAAAACACCGGAAGACCTGTCGTTCACCAGGTCCTGCTTCTTTGCCCGCGCATTATACCCTAAAAGCAGAGGCGGGTCAAATGGGCGTTCACGCATGTCACCGCAGGACGTCTATGTTCTGTAGAGGTTTGCCGATCCCCGGCACACCGCCGAAGGTGAAAGTACCCGGCCTGCCTTGTAGGGGCAACAAGTCGCCCTTCGCGGGGCTGCAGCCTGCCGGTTCTCAATCAAACTCCAGTTTTTTGTGGCGCATGGCGACGCTTTCTACCAAGCCGATACCCAGCATCAGGGTCAGGAGGGAGCTGCCGCCGTAGCTGACAAAGGGCAAGGGGATGCCCGTGACCGGCATCAGGCCCAGGTTCATACCGATATTGACCACGCTTTGGAACAGGATCACGGCGGCAACCCCGGCGCAGATCAATCGCCCAAAGGTATCCCGCGAACGTTCTGCCACGCGCAAGGTCCGCCACAGGATGAGCACGATCAGAATCATCATGGCCGCCGCACCCAAAAGGCCCAACTCCTCGGCGGTAACGGCAAAGATGAAATCGGTATGGCGCACCCGCAAAAAGTGGAGCTGGCTCTGAGTCCCTTTGGTCAGCCCTTTGCCGGTCCACCCCCCCGAACCGATGCTGACCAGGGCTTGGTGGACGTTGAAGTAAGAATCGGGGTCACTGGCCGGGTTGAGGAACAGGGTGATGCGTTGCTTCATATAGTCTTCCATGCTGAACCACAGCAGAGGCAAAGCCGCCACTCCCATTCCGACCAGGACCAACAGGTGGCGGAAGCGGATACCCGCCATCCACACCACCGCCGCCCAGATGGCAATGAGGGTCAAGGCCGTCCCCAGGTCCGGTTGGAGGTAGATCAGTAACATGGGCAAGCCCACCAAAAGGAGCGATTTGAAGACGGTGCTGAACTTTTCCATTTGATCTTCCCGGTCGGCCAGGAACTTGGCCAGGATCAGGATGACCAGGATTTTGGCGATCTCGGAAGGCTGCACTTTGCCGGCCCCCAGCCAGCGTTGCGAGCCGCCCGAAACTTGGCCCACGACAAAGATGATGCCCAACAGGCCCAGGGCCAAGACGTAGAGAGGGTTGTGCAGGGTTTCGGTAAAGCGCAAGGTAAGGCAATCCAAAAGGTAGAGCAAGGCCAACCCACCGACCAGCAAATAAGGGGCCAGGGCGGCCATCCGCTCCGGCCCACCCCGTCGCAAGAAGAACAACCCCGCTCCGGCCAGGAGGAGCAAGGCGATCACGGCTACCGCCCGCGTCATGGGCAGGTCAATCTTTTGCACCCAGAGCCTATCGGCGGCATAGACGGCCAGGATCAGGCCCAGGCCCAACAGCATGGCCGGGCCATCGGCCAAAAAGAGAGAGGGGGCAATTTCCTCCAACCCCGTAGGCAGCTGCCCGGCCCGCCAGGTGATGACCAGACCTACCGCTCCCGCACCCAGCACCAGGGGCGCGAGGAGGGGAAAGGGATGCTGGATCAGGTCCAGGAGGTGATAATCTACCGAGGCGGTGATCAGTAAGACGGCCACGCCGGCCAGCAGGAAAGTGGCTTGGCGACGCGCAGCATCCTCGATCCCGGCGGTGTTGATGGTCGCGCTGTAGACCATGACCACGCCAAAAGAGGCCAGGATCAGCAATATGCCCAGGAGGGCATAATCAAAGTTGCGCCAGGAACGCTTAACCATTGCCCCCCGCTCCGGCAGCAGCCTTGCGCCGGTGGCGCACCGGCCCCACAACCGGGATGTCGGCCACCAGGCGGCTCTCGCGGCGGCTTTGGGTGAAGGTCACTTCTACGTTGTCGGCGTCAATCTCCACATAACGAGAGATGACGGTGATCAACTCATCCTTCATTTTGTCCAGCATCCCCGGCGAGATTTTGATCCGGTCGTGGACCAGAACCAGTTGGAGCCGTTCTTTGGCAATCTCCCGGCTGGTCGGTTCCTGTCGTCCCAACAGGCGATCTAGAAATCCCATGTTCCCTCCCTCGAAAATAAGTTGGGCCGTCCACGAAGCGGGCGCGAATACACGAATGCACGAATACACCCGACCTTTGGTCCGAAAGGAGCGACTTGAGTCGCCACCGCCCCCGGCTCGCGCCGGGGATCGGTAAACTCTCTCAAAAATCGGAACCGCGAAGGCAAAGGCCACCAAATCCCGGCGCCCCGGCGGTTCATCGTCTCCCTCCTCAGCCCCGGAAGAAGCGGGTCAGGCGGTCCAGCACGCCGGTCGTCTCTTGCAGCGCAGCAAACGGAATCTCTTGGCCCAGCAACCGCCCGGCAATGTTGCGGAAAGCCTGTCCGGAAGGTGTTTTGCCGTCCAGGGCGACCGGCGTCCCCTGGTTGGTAGAGACGATGATCTGTCGGTCTTCGGGCACGATGCCGATCAGGTCAATGGCCAAAATTTCCACCACGTCATCGGTGCTGAGCATCTGCCCCCGCCGGACCATAGCGGGGTTCAGGCGGTTGATGATCAGCGTCGGCGGGCCTTTTTCCGCCGCTTCAATGAGACCCACGATGCGGTCGGCATCGCGCACCGCCGAAACGTCGGGTGTGGTGACGATGAGAACCCGGTCGGCAGGGGCAACGGCGTTGCGATAGCCCTGTTCAATGCCCGCGGGGGAATCGATGAGGATAAAGTCAAAATCGGGGCGCAGTTTGTCGCACAGGGCAACCATCTGCTCCGGGTTGACCGCCGTCTTGTCGCGGGTTTGGGCCGCCGGCAGCAGATACAGGTCCGGCAGGCGTTTATCCCGGATCAATGCTTGTTTCAAGCGGCAATGCCCCTCCACCGCGTCCACCAGGTCGTAGACGATGCGGTTTTCCAACCCCATGACCACGTCCAGATTCCGCAACCCGATGTCGGCGTCAATGGCGACGACGCGCTGGCCCAACAACGCCAGCCCGACGCCGACGTTGGCCGTGGTCGTCGTCTTGCCGACGCCGCCTTTGCCTGAAGTGATGGTGATGACTTGACCCATAACGTCCTCCTGGTGCTAGAACACCCGCCACCGTTTCTTTTTCTCCCAGCCTTCAACGACGATGTTTTCCCCTTCTACACGGGCGATTTCGGGCGTTTTGGCCCGACGGCCCCGTTCCGGCGGGCGGGCGATATGGGCGCCGATGCGGATCTGGCTGGGGGAAAGTTCCAAAGCGCAGACTATGGCCCGTTCATCGCCCATCGCTCCGGCGTGGACCGTGCCCCGCAGTTTGCCCCAGACGATGATGTGTCCCCCGGCGACCACCTCTGCGCCGGGGTTCACGTCGCCGATGAGGGTGACGTGCCCGGCGTGCCGGATCGCCTGGCCGGAGCGGAGTGTACCCCGCACGACGATGCCGCTCATCTCCTCCAAAGGGATCTGCTCCACAGGGGCGGCGGGGGCCGTCGCAGTCTGCCGCAGCCGGACCTCCAACCCCAGGTCGCGGGCCGCCGTTTGGGTGGCAGGGTGGGTTCCCTCGACGGCCCACAGGGTCACGCCAAAGCGTTCCAGCAAGTTGCCCACCTGCTCCAACTGCCCGGCAGAAAGGGCACGGTCGCCCACCCGCAACGCAACCCGCCCGCCGATGAAAAAGGAGGAGCGGGCCGAAAGCCGTTCTTCCAGCTCGGCCAGCAGGTCGGCCCAGGCTCCCTCGCCCAACGCGATCAGCAGCCCTTCGCCCGTCCCCTTGATGGTGATCTCCCTATCCTGACGGTTTTGCATTTGCCTACTGCTCAAGCGATCTTTGCGCAGACCTGCGCCCTCTCGCACTACGCCATTTGTTGCGCCGGATTGTACCCGGCCCTGCCCCGTAGCGCAAATCTGGAGACTTGCGCAAAGAAAATCGCCAAGCCTCCGGCCCGCGCCATGCTACCACGGCCGCCGCGGTTCGCGCCTTACGGTGCGGCGACCTCAATGGCCATGTTGCCGAAATAGCCCCACGCCCGCTCAAAATCGGCGTTGGTGTAAAAATCCTCCTCGCCGTCCCACGGGTCGTTGGCCCACACCCCCTGTTCGTTGTAGCCGGTGATGACGACGGCGTGCTGGTAGGGAACCAGCGTCACCTTCTGTCCGGCGATCTCCCGTTCCACGGGTGTGGAGACGATGCAGTTGTACGTCACCCAGGCGATGACCGGGTTGCCACGGGCGATGGCCGCTTTGATGCCCTTCAAGCCCCCCTCTACACGGCGGACCTGCAAGCCATACCGGCGCAGAACCTCCATGACGGGGCCGGCATAGACGCCGTAATCCTCCAGGCCGCCGGTCGGCCCATCCACATTGCCCCGAAAGCCCAGGTGTGGGTTGTCGTTGCGCGGCAGGGCGGCCAACACTTCTGCCTCACTCAGGTCCACGCCGTGGTAGCGGGCGGCCATGGAGGCGGCGGACGATTCGCAGCTCAGGTTGTGGCCCTGCCGCTGAGGGGTTACCGCCAACCGCCATTCGGCGGGCAGGGTCACCCTTTCCTCCGCAACCGCCGCCGTCGCCGGTTGGCCGGTTTGGAGCGCATCCATCCGCTCCCGAAGCTCACGCACGGCAGCATCCAACCCGGCAGTACGATGGGCCTGCTCGGCGGCAGCATCTGCCGCCGCCGCTTGGGCCGTTTCCAGGGCTGCCAGGCGAATTTCCAGGGCAACAACCGTGCTCCGCAGGGCCATCGCCTGGGCCGACCACGCCTGCTCCGTTTCCTGCCGGGCGGCGATTTGGGTTTCCAGCGACTCAATCCGCCGCCCCTGCTGCCAGGTCAGCCAGACCAGGGCCAGCAGGGCAACGATTCCCACGCCGACGGCGATCACCCTCCGGCGGCGCAGCGACTCGTCCATGGTCTAGACTTGCGGGCCGGGGATCTATTCCCGGCTAAAGTAATAGTTCAGAATTTCGTTGGCAACGGGAACCGCCGCCGCCGATCCTTCACCACCGCCGTAGACAAAGACCACCACGGCGATCTCGGGGTCCTCATAAGGTGCAAAGGCCACAAACCAAGCATGGGTGGGCAGGTGTCCATGCCGGTCTCGGTCGGGAAGGCCGTCTTTGTTACGGTCTATGAAGAATTCGGCGGTACCGGTCTTGCCCGCTACGGCGACGCCGGGGACGTTGATGGCCCAGGCGGTAGCACCCGGTCCGGCAACGGCGGCCCGCATCCCCCGGCGCACGATGTCAATGTTCTCCGGCGAAACGGGTAAATGGCGGATCACATCGGGGGCAAAGGCGCGGATGATGTTGCCTTCGCCGTCCACCACTTCCCGGACCAGTTGGGGCCGATAGAGGGTCCCGCCGTTGGCGATGGTAGCCGCCGCATTCAGCACCTGGAGCGGTGTGGCCAACACGAACCCCTGGCCGATAGACATGTTGTAGGTATCGCCCGTCACCCACGATTCGCTGTAGTTGATCCGTTTCCACTTGGCGGTGGGGATGAGGCCGGGGGCCTCACCGGGCAGGTCAATGCCGCTTTTTGCCCCCATGCCGAACAGTTCGGCATAGTAGGCGATCTTTTCCGGGCCAAGCCCTTTCTGGTCGCGGTAGCCGCCGCCTAGCTGATAGAAAAAGATGTCACACGACTGCCCCAAGGCGGAGATGATGTTCAACGAGCCGTGATGGCCGTGATAGTTGTGGTGAATCCAGCAGTAAAAGGGCTGGGCCAGGCTGGGGTCATCGGGGTAGAAGCGGTTGGGCAACCACAGAATGCCGCCGCAGTAATAGTGGGTATGGATGTCCACAACCTCTTCTTCCAACCCTCCCGCAGCAACGACGATCTTGAAGGTAGAGCCGGGCGGAAACATGCCCGAAATGGCATGGTTGACCAGAGGGCGATTGGGATCATCTTGCAAGGCTTGCAGTTCATCCCGCGAGATGCCGCCGGTGAATTTGTTGTTATCGTAGCTGGGCAAAGAGACCATGCCCAGGATTTCGCCGGTCTGGGGGTTCATGGCGATGGCTACCCCCTGTTTTTTGTAGAGGGCTTTGAGCTGACGGCTCAGGATGTCTTCCATGGCCTGTTGCAGCTCCAGGTCCAGGGTCAGGCGCAGGTTGTAGCCCGGGACCGCCGGGTGGGGTTCGCCAACGGTGCGCACTTCGCGCCCGGTGACATCCACTTCGACCAACTTTTGTCCATCCTGACCGTGCAGTTCATCCTCAAAGGTGTATTCCAGACCGGTCAAGCCGACCTGGTGGCGGTTGGGGTCGTAACCTTTGGCTTTGTACGCCTCTGCCTGCTCCTGGGGGATGGGGCCGATGTAACCCAGGATGTGGGATAGGAGAGGGCCATAAAGGTACTCACGGACCGGCTCGGTCAGGATCAGCACACCGGGCCAATCCTGGTGCTCCTCCTCCAGGATCATGGCCGTTTCGCGGGGGATGCCCCGTTTCAGGATGGCAGGACGGTAAGGGGCCAGCTGCGCCTCCTCCAGAATGTCCAGGATGCCCGGTTCCGGCTCCGGTTCCGGTTCTATCGCCGGAGCGACCTCTTTGCCCGTCAGACGGGTGGGCGGAGCGGCGACCAGGGGCATGTCAATCAGGTCGGCCAGGGCGGCAAGCATTTCCCGCCGGGCCGATTTGTCTTCGGGCAGATAGGCAGGCACGATGGCAACCACGTTCTGGGGCATGTTGCGGGCCAAGAGATAGCCCCGCCGGTCATAAATGACACCCCTGGGAGCCGGGTCCCGTTCCAGGCGGAAGCGGTTGACATCGGCGGCCCGGCGGTAATAGTCCCCTTTGACCATCTGCAGCCGCCACAGCTGCCCGATCAACACGGCAAAGGCGACGACGACCAGGGCGCGGAAGGCGATCACCCGCTTGTGGACCCGGCGATCCGGCGAATCGGTCACTTTACCACTCCATCTCGTCGCGGCGGAAGCGGATATACAAAGAACGCATGGGCAGCAGGATCAAAGGCATCAACGCCGCGTTGAAAACGGCCTCCGGCAGGACAATGCGCCAGAGGCTTTCCCACCAGATGACCGGCTGCCCGGCGATCTGCACCACGGCCATAAAGCACAGGCCGTAAACAATCGTTGCCCAAAAGGCAACGGCCAAAGGCAGGGCGAAATGGGCGCGGATGACGCTGGCTTCCCCCAGTCCGGCCAAAAACCCGGCGGCCATCAAGGCCAGCGTCGCCGCACCAAAGGGCGCGCCCGAAAAGAGGTCCATAGCCACACCGGCTACAAATCCCCAAACCGCTCCCTCCTTTTTGCCCTGGAGCAACCCCCAACTGACCACAAATAGCAAGGGCAAGTTGGCAAAGATGCCCCAAACCGTCAGGTGCGGCATGATGGTGGTCTGCACCAAGACGACGGCTGCCAGCAGCGGTATCACCAGGTAGATGGTCATTGCTCATCGGGCACGGTTTCTTCGGCGGTGGGTTCAATGGGTTCAAAGCCCACGACAACCAGCACCATTTCCAAGTGGTCAAAATCCACCGTGGGCCGGACGCGGGCGGTTTGGTACAGTTCATAATCCTTGCGTTCTACGCCGGTGATCTGCCCGATCAGGATTTGACGGGGCAGGTTCCCCCCCAGCCCGGAGGTGAACACCGTATCACCCACACTCACGGTATCACCCTGGGGGATTTTGCGCATCTCCAGGGAGCCATCGGGCAACCCCTGGATCAAACCGCTGGCCCTGGTGCTCTGGGTCAGGGCGTTGACCGCGCTGCTGGGGTCAATGATCAGCAGAACCCGCGACCAACGATCCCCCACGGCGTCAATGCGGCCCACCAGGCCCCGCTCGGTGACGACCGGCATGTTGCGCTCAATGCCCGCCTCCCGCCCAACATCCAGGGTGATATAACGCTGCAGGTTATCCGGTTCACGACCGATAACGCGACCTACCACCCGCGCCCCTTGCACCTCCAGGGTGGGGTTGTCCAGGGCAAAGTTGAGCAGTTCACGCAACAGGACGGTTTCGTGTTCAATCTCTTTGAGGCGGATGTTTTCCAACAGGAGACGGGCGTTTTGCGCTTCCAGCTCTTCGTTGCGCCGACGCAGGTTGCGCAGGTCGCGGGCCGCCTGGGTCAGATCACCCAAGCGGTTTGCCGCCGTGCTCAAGCCCTCCTGCAACGGCGCACTCAATCGCAACAGCACATTCTCAATGGGCTGCAACCAACCGACCTGGTGTAGAATGAATCCCAACAGGGCAACCGTCAGCAGCAGGGCTGGGATCAGGTTTTGAAAACGCTCCCGGTCCATCCCTCCGCCTAATGGACGGTGCTGCCCCGCTGCAGGCTGGCCAGGACCGTATGCAGGCGATCCAGGTCTTCCAGTACTTTGCCCGCGCCACGGGCTACGCAGGTCATGGGATCGTCGGCCACATAGACGCGCATCTTGGTCTCTTCGGAAAGCCGTTCATCCAGGCCCTGCAGCAGGGCGCCTCCTCCGGCCAGGGCGATCCCCTGTTCCATCAAGTCGGCGATTAGCTCCGGCGGTGTGTCGTCCAGGGCATCACGCACCGTCTCCACAATGATATTGACCGAGTTGGCCAACGCTTCACGGACTTCAACACTGCTGATCTCAATGGATTCGGGCAGGCCGGTGATCAGGTTGCGGCCTTTGACCGTCATGGTTTGCTCTTGGGGTAGGGGGTAGGCGGAGCCGATGGTCATTTTGACCCGCTCGGCCATGCGCTCGCCGATGAGCAGGTTGTATTTCTGCCGGACATACTGGATGATGTCTTCATCCATCTCATCCCCGGCGACGCGCAGGCTGCGGCTGACAACAATGCCACCCAGGGAGATGACGGCCACTTCGGTCGTACCGCCGCCGATGTCTATGATCATGCTCCCCAGCGAATCGGTGATGGGCAAACCGGCCCCGATGGCAGCCGCCATCGGCTCCTCAATCAGATAGGCAGCACGGGCGCCGGCAGAGAGGGTGGCATCATGGACGGCCCGCTTTTCCACCTCGGTCACGCCCGAAGGAATGCCGACGACGACGCGAGGACGGGCCACCGGCAGCAGCGACTGATCGTGGACTTTTTGGATAAAATAATGGAGCATCCGCTCGGTTACATCAAAATCGCTGATGACCCCGTCACGCAAGGGACGGATGGCGACGATGTTGGCCGGGGTGCGCCCCACCATCTCTTTGGCATCAAAGCCGATGGCCAAGACCTTTTTCGTCTTTTTCTCAATGGCCACAACCGAAGGTTCGTTGATGACGATCCCCTTGTTGCGGACGTTGACCAGCGTATTGGCCGTCCCCAGGTCAATGCCAATATCCTGCGAAAAGAGGCCCAGGATAAAGTTCAAAGGACTAAACACAGACATTTCTCCTGTTGGCCGCCACCGAGGCAGCAGCCCAATGATTATGAAAAATACGCGGTTGAAACCGCGCCTTTCGTGCCTTTGACCGAGCACCCGCGGCGTCGGCCAGGAACATAAAAGAGGCAGCCTCCACCCTCGCCGGACCGCAACGGCGATCTTTCCCCGACGACAGGCCGGGGGCGCGTCAACTTCATTCCGGCATTATACTAGAAAAGCCAGCAGACGGCAAACAGAGAAATGGCTGTAGAGTTTGCCGCCGGGCATCGCCGATTTGACACAGAACAAATGTTCTGATACAATGTAGGAGAACATTTGTTCGGAAAAGAGAGAGGAAACGATGATCCACGATCTCACGGCCAAACGCAAGCAACGGTCGGGCAGGAAAAGCCAAGCCGGTGCGATCCTGTGCGAACACCGCAAAGTCTCAAACGACGGGCGGATTGTATGCGCCAAGATCGTCGCAGGGGAAAATCGGGTCACACCTAACGAATGCCGCCGGTGCCCTTTCCGCCGGGTCAATTGTGCCCATCTACGCTTTTCTCTGGAGCAAACCTCTCCCAACCCCATCATCGTTCGCTTCAACGGTCGCCAGGAGATATGGGATAACGGCCCACCGGAGCTGCGCTTTGCCCAAGCAGCCTGTGCGGTCAAGGTGATGCCCGTTGAACACCCCGCGGATTGCGCCCGTTGCGCCTTGCGCCGGCCCCTGTCCACCCCTGCGACGGCGCAAACCCCGCCGGTGGCGGAAGGGGCCAAAATCGTGCCCTTCCCCTTGCGGCGGGCAGCAGCAGGTTGATCTTGTTCCCGGCCACGGGGGCGCGGAGAACGGAGAACCACTCAACAGGCCAACAGCCTCCGCACTCCGCGTCTCTGTGGTGAGGCAAGGAACGGGGACGCTCCGCGCCCTTGCCCTAGAAAGTTCACCGATCCCCGGCCCACCGCCAAGGATGAAAATCGCGGGCGGGAGCCGCCGGGGGCGGTAGCGACTCAAGTCGCTCTTTTCGGGCCTGGGGCCGGGTGTATTCGTGCATTCGCGCCCGCTTCGTGGACGGCCCGCACTATTTTCAAGCAAACGGAGGTAGGCGATGGACCGGTACTTGCACTTTCAGGCCGACCGGATTGAACAGGTCTTTGCCAGCCACAAGGTCCCCGCCCGCGTCGTCGGCGGGACCGTCACCCCGCGGCTGGTCCGCTTCCGCGTGGCAACCCCCCTCGGCATCAAGGTCAAGC
>CAZQKE010000062.1:0-15946 GCA_964593865.1 uncultured Anaerolineaceae bacterium
CTCCACCATCAGGTCCAGGACGACGGCCTGGCGACGTTTGGCCCGTTCCAGGTCGGCGTAGGGGTCCCAGTAGGCGGGGGCCTGGGGCAGCCCGGCCAGCAGGGCCGCTTCGGCCAGGGTCAGGTCGCGGGCCTTTTTGCCGAAATAGGTGTCCGCCGCCGCACCGATGCCGTAGGCCAGGTTGCCGTAATTGATCTCGTTGAGATAGATCTCCAGGATGTCCTCTTTGGAGTAGCGGCGGCTGATCTCCGCCGCCAGCACCGCTTCGCGCACTTTGCGCTTTAGGCTCTGTTCTGTGCGCTCTTCGGGGGAAAGGAGGACCAGGCGTACCAGTTGCTGGGTGATGGTGCTCCCGCCGGAAACGACGCGCCCTTCCCGGAGGTTGTAGACCAGGGCGCGGAGGATGCCGATGGGGTCCACGCCGCCGTGCTGCCAGAAGCGTGCGTCTTCCGTGGCGACGGTGGCGTTGATCAGGTAGGGCGAAATTTCGTCGTAGGGGACCAGGGTGCGTCGCCCGCCGCCGGGGTCAAAGATTTCGTAGAGCAGGTGGCCGTTGCGGTCATAGATGCGGGTGCTGACAAAGGTGGCCGAGCGGCCCCGCAGGGCATCGGGGGAAGGCAGGTCGGCGGCGATGGTGGCGTAGGCGGCCAATGCGCCGCAGGCCAGCAGGAGGAGGAGCAGGACCACGGCGAGGAGGGCGATCAGTGCTTGGGCCACACAGCCTATCTCCCGTCGCCTTTCCGGCGGCGCGGGGGGCGGCGGGACGTAGAAACGCTCGCCGGGTTGTGGGTGGTATGGCCGGTTCATCTCTTCACCCCTGCTGTAGGGCCTGTGCTTTATCCCGGCGTCGGCTTTGCGAAGAGCCGAAGGAGCGGAGGGAATCACCCGCTTTTCGGCGGTTCCGGCGCGGGATTGCGTGAACGCCCTTGCCTTGGAGACGGTAGCCCGACATCTTTGGTTCCAAGCGTGAGTTGTGCTATAATAGCGCGGCAGTCATCATCTCGGCAGGGAGGGACCCAATGGTCAGCCAGGAATTGTTGGAGATTTTGCGTTGCCCGGCCTGCGTCAGTGGGCCGACTCGCAAGGAAGGTGACGATCCGGGCCGACTGGAGCTGATCAACGGTGTGTGGTTGGTCTGCCAGGAGCCGGATTGTGGGCGCAAGTACCCCATCATTGATGACATCCCCCGCATGTTGATAGAGATCGGCGACAAGTATCGGGATACGCCCGTGGAGGAGTTGGGAGAGCCGAAGGAATAGCACAAGATCGCAGGCCCCGGCCTGCGATTTCTGCTCCGGCGGATTCCCCTTTTCGGAATGGGCCTTGGGCTAGATGTCCCGGTTGAGGGTGGCCAGGAATTCGGCGTTGCTGCGAGTTTTGCGCAGCCGCTCCAAGACCGGCTCAACGGCGTCGGCTCCGCCGCCCAGGGCGTCGATCATGCGCCGCAAGGTCCACACCCGTGCCAGGGTGTCCTTGTCCAGCAAGAGCTCCTCCCGCCGCGTGCTGGACCGCTCAATGTCAATGGCCGGGAAGAGACGGCGTTCGGCCAGCTTACGGTTGAGGTGCATCTCCATATTGCCGGTCCCTTTGAATTCCTCATAGATCACATCGTCCATGCGGCTGCCGGTGTCGACCAGGCAGGTGGCGATGATGGTCAGGCTGCCTCCCTCCTCAATGTTCCGTGCCGCGCCAAAGAACCGCTTGGGCGGGTAAAGGGCCGCCGGGTCAATGCCGCCCGATAGAGTCCGACCGCTGGGCGGGACGACCAGGTTGTAGGCCCGTGCCAGGCGGGTGATGGAGTCGGCCAGGATGACGACATCGCGTCCTGCTTCAACCAGTCGCTTGGCCCGCGCCAGGGCCATCTCGGCCACGCGCACGTGGTGTTGCACCGGCTCATCAAAGGTGGCGGCCATTACCTCGGCTTGGACGGAGCGGGCCATGTCGGTCACCTCTTCCGGCCTCTCGCCGATGAGGACGACCATCAGATGCAGATCGTTGTAGTTGTAGGTGATCCCGTTGGCGATCTGCTTGAGGATGGTGGTCTTGCCCGCTTTGGGCGGCGAGACGATCAACCCGCGTTGCCCGCGGCCGATAGGGGCCAGCATGTCCAGCAGGCGGGTGGCCAGGGGAAACTGCCCCGATTCCAGCTTGAGTTGCTCGCGGGGGAAGATGGGCGTCAGCGAATCGAACCAGGGCCGCCGTTTGGCCAGCTCCGGATCCATCCCGTTGACCGCTTCCACCCGCAGCAGGCCGTAGTACTTTTCATTTTCTTTGGGAGGACGCACCTGACCGATGACCGTGTCCCCGGCCCGTAGGCCGAAACGGCGGATCTGGGATTGGGAGACATAGATGTCGTCGGGGCTTGGCAACAGGTCCCCGGAACGGAGAAAGCCGATGCCGTCGGGGATGATGTCCAGGATGCCGCCGCCGAAGAGCAGCCCCTGGCTTTCGGCGTGAGCTTGCAAGAGACGCATGATCAGGTCAAATTTCTTGAGGCGGCTGTACCCGGTGATGTTCATTTGCCGGGCCATTTCTTGCAGCTCGCTCAGGGTTTTGGATTCAAGTTCGGTGATATTCACTTTTTCTCTCCGTACAAAAGGGATTCAACCTCTAGTTTGTATGCATCAGGAAGATCTTGGCAACCATGGGTTCGGCCGTGCTTGGGTTGCAAGATCGGCTCTCTGATGAAGGTGTGAGGATACAGACATCCCACAGGCCAAAACATTATAGCATAAACCTTGCTCGCCGTCAAATTTGTGACGGAATTGCAACATTTTCAACATTTTGGTCCCGGCGGACCGGGTGTGAACCGTGGTTTGTTTTGGGCGTCAGTCGAAGCGGATCTGGCTGTAGCGCATGAGTTTATCCCAACGGTGGGATGCTTCGATAAAGCGCACCGTGCCCGACTTGGAGCGCATGACAAGGGTATGGGTCTTGGCCCCGCCGCCAAAGTAGCGTACTCCCTGGAGTAGTTCGCCGTCGGTGATACCCGTGGCGGAGAAAAAGACGTTATTCCCTTTCACCAGGTCGTCAATGGTCAGGACCCGGTCCAGGTCCAGGCCGGCTTCAAGGGCCTTTTGGCGTTCCTCATCGTCGCGCGGCCACGGTTTGCACTGCATGTCGCCGCCGGCACATTTGAGGGCACATGCCCCGATCACCGCTTCTGCGGCTCCACCGATGCCCATCAGGACGTCAATGCCGGTTTCGGGGATGGCCGTCATCAGTGCTCCGGCGATGTCGCCGTCGCGGATGAGGCGGATGCGGGAACCTACTTCCCGCACTTGGTGGATCAGGTCGGCATGGCGGGGGCGGTCCAAGATGATGACGGTTAGATCGTCCAGGTCTTTGTGTTTGGCCTGGGCGATGCGGCGCAGGTTGACATCTACGGGAGCTTCAATGTCAATGACACCTGCTGCCTCCGGCCCGACGGCGATCTTGTCCATGTAGTGGATGTGGCGGGGTTCGTACAGGCTCCCCCGTTCCGAAACGGCGACGACGGCCAACGCCCCCGAACGCCCCAGGGCCAACAGGGCCGTGCCGTCGATGGGATCGGCTGCGATGTCTACCTGGGGCGGGCGACCGCTGCCCAGCGATTCCCCCGTGTAGAGCATGGGGACCTGCCCTTGCTCCCCTTCGCCGATGACGACGACGCCGTCCATATCCACGCTGTTGAGGACCAGGCGCATGGCATCGGCGGCGGCCCGGTCACCGGCTTCCGGTCGGCCGCGCCCCATCCAGCGGCCGGCAGCCATGGCCGCCGCTTCGGTCACGCGGGCCAGTTCTAAAGCCAGGTTGCGGTCCGGCATTGAGTCCATGTTTGTTCCCTCCCTGCGGGTTTTGTAAAGGTGTCTACACACAGAATGCCGCGGTACGGGGTATCCGGTCTTTGGGACCGGCTGTATTGTAGCATACCTGGTCTGGAATGCAAATTTCGGCCGGGGGTAGGGGGAGTGCTTTATCGCGTTCGGTGCAGGAACGCCTGCGGGAGGGCAACGCTTCTCGGCGGCTCCGGCGCGGAATCCCGCAAAGGAGTTTTTGTCCCAGAGGCGTCGCCGAGCAGAGTTGCGTTTTCCACCGAATCGTGGTATAAACAGGGCGGTTGGGGCGTTTTGTGAAAGGAGTGGACCATGTCTACCATGTCTCCCTGGCTCAAGGCCGGATTGATCGGTGCGGCGATCTTGTTCGTGCTAAATGTGTTGGGCGTCATCCCTTGCATTGGGTGCTTGACGCTGCTTTTGGGGTTCCTGGCCTATGTCGGGATCGGTGCGTTGGCTGCGTATTTCCTGCCTCCCGTCCGTGAGGCCGGGACGGCCGGTTGGCAGGGGGCGTTGGCGGCTGTGATCGCTGCTCTGGTCGGTGGCTTGGTCAACATGGTCATTGCTACGGTTCGGATGGCCGTGACCGACTCGGCGGCGATGCTCTCCCAAATGCCCCCTGAGGTGCTGCAACAATTGCGGGATGCCGGTGTGGACGTAGCGAATATGGGACCGGCTTTTGGTTTGCTGGGTGGAAGCGTTTGCTGCGGCTCGGGCTTGATCTTGGCGGCCATTTTGGGGGCCGTCGGTGGGGCCATTTTTGCCGCCGTCCAGCCGGAATAGGTCAAGATCGTCCCCAACCAGGGCTGCCGCCGCGAGGGGCAGCCTTTTTCTTTGAGATTGAAACAGGGCAGGTGCGTCTCCGACTCGCGCCGCAGGGCACAGGGTGTGCCGGACGGCGACCGTTTTCTCCCGGCCCTCGGCGTCTTTGAAAAATCGGTGCACCGGCCCTGGAGATTTGCAGACCGAGGGCGAAAATGACGACCGATGCAGAAAATCGCTGTCCCGAATGCGGTGGGGAGATGGCGCCGGAGGCGACCGTCTGCCCGCACTGTGGCGCAGAGTTTGGTTTCTACTGTCCCGTCTGTGATCAAGAGGTCCCGGCGGATGCGACGGTTTGCCCCCATTGCGGGGCCGAGCTGGACGAGGGGTTCGAGGACGAGGAGGCCGAGCAAGAAGAGAGCTCAGAGTGGCCTGCCTTGTGCAGCAGTTGTGGGGCACCCATCGGCAAAGGGGATGAGGAATGTCCTTCCTGCGGCGCGGACCTTTGCCCCGAATGCGGTCATGCTCTGGGGGAGGAGGAGGCGGTCTGTCCTTCCTGTGGGACCGAGTTCGTGTTCGCCTGTCCCCGGTGCGACCGCGAGATCCCCGTCGATGCTCCCGTTTGCCCTTACTGCGGGTACGTTTTTGAAGAGGAAGCGGACCGATCCCCGGCGCACCGCCAAGGATGAAAATCCCCGGCGGCTCGCACCGAGGACGGTGGCGACTCCGGTCGCCCCTTTCGGGCCTGGGGCCGGGCGTATTCGTGCATTCGCGTATTCGCGCCCGCTCCGTGGACGGCCCGTTTTGGCGGTTCCGGGGATTTGAACCGCAAAGGCGCAAAGGCCGCAAAGGAAAAAGTAAGGAAACCTTCGCGCCCTTTGCGTCTTGGCGGTTCCAAGATTTGGACCGCAAAGTGGCGACTCCGGCGGGCAGGCTTCTTGGGCCTGCGACCGACCGCCTACGCGGACGCCATCCGGCCCATGGCGCGAGTCTCCGGCTTGCGGTTCTCGCGCCCAATCGTGGGAGGCGGCGATTTTCAAGATGTCCGGTGATGTTTCTGTCAAGCCGGTGTTACTCCGCCCTGAACCCGATCCCGTGGCCGAGCACCCCGATTACATGCGGTGCCCTGCTTGCGGGACCGGTGTGGCATACAATGACGGTATCTGCTCTGCCTGTGGGCAGGTTTTCTGCCCCGGCTGCGGCGCAGCTCTAGATGACGACGAGGCGGAGGTCTGTCCCCACTGTGGGTTGGCGTTGACTTTCACCTGTCCGGGGTGTGGCTTTGCCGTTGCAGCCGGGGCGGGGATATGCCCCGAATGCGGTGTCCTCTTTGTGCGGCGGTGTCCTGCCTGTGGGATGCGTATTTTGGATGCACCCGAATCTTGCCCCCAATGCGGGCGGGCGATTGAGCTAGAACGGCGCGTTGCGGCGACCGTCTTTGCCTCCGAAGGGGGGATCGTTTTGCTCCGATGTCCCATCTGTCAGGAGCATTTCGTCAGTTTATTGGGGGCGTGTCCCTCTTGTGGTAGGCGGGTGTGCCCCCAGTGTTATTTGTTGCTCAAAGATGAGGAGATGGATTGCCCTTACTGCGGGTTCCATGCTGCCCGCCCTTGCCCGACGTGCCGAGCCGATGTGGGGTTGGGGATGGGTGAGTGCCCGTCCTGTGGGCAGGCCCTTTGCCCCGAATGTGGTGCGGCGGTGGGGGAAAACGATACCTTCTGCCCTGAATGCGGCCTGGAGCTGAGCCTGTATTGTCCCCGCTGCGGTTCGGAGCTGACGCCGGAGGCGGATCGCTGCCCTGAATGCGGTTTGCCGTTCGGCTACCATTGTCCTGCTTGCGGTGCAGAGGCCGATTTTTCCCAGGGGCGTTGTGCAGCCTGTGGGCAGGCCCTTTGCCCCGAATGCGGAGCGGTTGTGGGGGAGGAGGATGAGGTGTGCGCCGCCTGCGGGGTGGAGTTGGCCTTCTATTGCCCCCTCTGCGGTGCAGAGGTCGGGGCAGATGCAGAGGTTTGCCCCCGCTGCGGCGAACCTTTTGAGGAGTGAGCCGTGGGTGGGAACGGCAGATGCTTCCGCCCTAATCCAGTTCCAAAAGTAGGGCGGCCAGCAGGGCCGCTTTGCGCGGCAGAGAGGTCAGGTCCACCCACTCGGTTGTAGCGTGGGCGTCGTTTCCTTCAATGCCCATGCCGTCCAGGGTGGGGATGCCCAATGCCGCCGTAAAATTGCCGTCGGAACCACCGCCGCTGCCGGAGGCCCACAGGTTCAATCCCAACGGTGCGCCCAGCCGTCGCGCCCGTTCAAATAGGTCCCGCCCGGCGGGGGATTCTTCCCAGGGCGGGCGGTTGAGGCCGCCGGTGATGATGAGGGTCGCCTTGGGGTTGATCGGTTGCAGGTTGCGGATGGCCCGGACCATGCGCTCGCCTTCCTCGGCAGAGGTGACGCGCAAGTCTATCTCGGCCCAGGCGTTGGCCGGCCGGACGTTGACTTTGGAGCCACCTTGCACCACGCCGACGTTGACCGTCGTCCCCCGTTCGTAGTCGGTCATCGCCTCCAAGCGCAAGACTTGGCGGGCCAGTTCCTCCACTGCGCTGACGCCCCGCTCGTGGGCCGCGCCGGCATGGGATGCCAAGCCGTGGATCTCCATTTCAAAGCGGCCTACCCCCTTGCGCCATGTGACCAGTGCGCCGTCGCGGGAAGGCTCCAGAATGAGCGATGCCTTGCTGCGCCGGGCCTCTTCTTCAATGAAAGGGCGGGAGGTCAGGCTGCCGACTTCTTCATCGGAGTTGAAAAGAAAGACCAGGCGATGGGACGGTTGCAACCCCAGCTCCCGTAGGGCCTGGACGACATACAGGCCGATGACGAGTCCACCTTTCATGTCAAACACGCCGGGGCCGACGGCCCGTTTCCCATCGGCAGAGACCTGGAAGGGGCGGGTTTCGACCTCTCCCAACGGCCAAACGGTATCCATGTGCCCCAGGAGCAGAACCTGGTCCTCGCCGCTGCCCCATTCGACGCGCAAGTGGTCGGCAAAGGCGGTTTGGGGAAGCCGCCGGACCTGTGCTCCCTGGGCGGCAAAGGCTTCGGCCAGGTAGTCGCCGACGGCATTGACCGCTTCCCGCTCATTGCTCGGCGATTCCAGCATGACCAGGTCGGCCAGGGTCTGCACCATCTCCTCCCGGCGGGCGGCAAAGTAATCCAGCAATTGTGTCATTCTTCCACCTCCACAACCAAACCGTCGTAGGCCAGGCGAACACCCTGCGGCAGGCGGGGGGAGATTTCGTCATAATTGACGGTGTGGGAAAGGTGGGTGAGCAGGGCTTGCTTGGGGGCCACCTCTCGGATCAGCTCTTGGGCGGCCATGATGTCCATGATGGATCGTTTCCAGGTCTCGATGCCCTCGTAGTAGTGGGCTGCACCCAGGATCAGCAGGTCAAGGTCGGTCAGGGCTTGGCGGAGCTTGGCGGTAGGGCGCAACATGTCGGGGATGTAGGCAATGCGCAGCCGTTCCTGGCTCAGGAGGTAGCCGTAGGCCGTGCCGCCGATGCCGTGGTCCACCCGCAACGCCTGAATGTGCAGCTCCCACAGGTCCGCCTCCTCCGTGGGTTGGAAACGGATCACCCGTCGGTAGGTCTTGTCGGTCCACAAGAAGCCAAAGGTTTGCCGCACATCGTCCAGGACCGGGGCGGGGGCGTAAAGGGTGAAGGGATGTTGCAACTCCCGCTGGGAGCGGACCAATGCGCTGAGGCCCAGGAAGTGGGGGGTATGGGCATGGGTGAGCAGCAGGGCGTCAAAGTGACTCAGGTTTAGGCCGGTTGCCTGGAGCCGCAACTCCGGTGCGGCGTCAATGAGCACCAGACGTCGGGCATAGGATGGGCCGTAGCGCAGGGCCAACGACGCACTGGTGCGGTAGTTGCGGCTGCCGGGAGAGAGCACATTGCGGCAGACTTCGCAATCGCAACCGATGCGGGGCACGCCATGGGCATCCCCACTACCCAAGATGATGACCTCCATAGTTCCCTCCTAAAGAATCACACCCCCGTAGCCCGCACCATTACAGGCGGGCGGGTGTCCGTCCCCAACGTCGTGCAGGGTTGTAAGGTTCATGCGCCGGTGGGCAGGGTCAGGAAAAGGGTCTCTACCCCAAAGCGTTCGGCCAAGTGCTCGGCCAGGGCTTTGAGTCCTACCGTTTCGGTGGCATAGTGGCCGCCAAAGATGACGTTCAGCTCCAGCTCGCGGGCATGGTGGTAGTAGTTATGACCGACTTCGCCGGTGATGTAGACATCCACCCCTGCCTGGGCGGCCTGCTCCACCAAAGAAGCCCCTCCGCCGGAGATGATGCCCACCCGCCGCACCGTGTCCGGCCCGAACCGCCAAAGACCGGTGATCGGCTGGCCCAGCAGTTCTTCCACTTCCAACGCCAGGTCGTCCAGGGAGAGAGGTTGGGGCAGCCGTCCGGCAACGCCGATGGATTGCCCTTTGTACTCGCCGAAGGGCGTGATCTCTTCTAGGGCCAACCGGCGGGCCAGGGCCGCACTGTTGCCCACCGTTTTGTGGAGGTCCAGGGGCAAATGGGCAGCGTAGAGGGAGATGTTGGCATCCAACAGGGTTTTCAGGCGGCGGCGGTGGATGCCCGTCACCGGTAAAGGCTTGCTCCAGAAGAGGCCGTGGTGGACGATCAACATTTGGGCATGGGCGGCCCGGGCCTCGGCAAAGGCGGCCAGGCCGGCGTCTACGGCAAAGGCCAAGCGGTTCACCTCCTCGGCCCCTTCAACCTGTAGACCGTTGTTGGAATCGTCCTGAATAGTTTTGATCTGCAAATAGTCGTCCAGGTAGGAAACCAATTCGTCGCGTTTCATCCCATTCCTCCGTGACAGATGGTCATTTTCGGTCTCGCACCAGTAGGTAGTAGTTGCGCCGGGTCCCATCGGTGCGACGGCTGACATAGCCGCCGATGGTATAGCCTTGTGCGAAATAGTGTTCAAAGATCGTCCGCGTTTTAAGCCGCCAATCCAGGGCCAGTGCTATGTCCGCCCGGCGCAGGGCTTGCCATCGGGCCGGAACTTCAACGATCAAGAGCGGATCGGCCCTCGCCAGGTCGGGCGGGGCGCACCGGGGCATCCCTTTTTCATCCCAGGTGACGGAGTTGAGGGGTGGCCCGGCGCGGTCCGGCAGATCGGGCATGGGGCGGTCTCCTTTGAGGCGGGCCAGCACCTGCGGGCTGTGAAGTTGCCAATCTACCACAAACCGGTCGCTGGGCAAGCGGTCGTGGAGAGGGGTTTCGTGTTGGCCGTAAAAATCGCGCTCGTAACGGCGGACGATGCCGCCTAGCTTGGCGATGTTTAGGTAGGCGTTGGGCGGCTCTAGCGGGTCATAGGTCCAGACGACATGGTCCAACCCTTGTTCCAATGCCCAAGCCCGTTGTGCCCATTTGAGTCGTTCGCCGATCCCCCGGCCCTGGTGGGTGGGCAACACCCCCATCCGCTGGGAGAAAAGGTACAGGCCGCCCCCGGGTAGCAGTCCTCGGCCCAAGTAGCCGAAGACAAAGCCCACCATCTCCGGGCCGTCAAAGGCTCCCAACACCAAGCCCCCGTTGTGTTGCACGGAAGTCAGCTGGGTATAGGGAATGATCAGCAGGTCGGGGAACTGCCAGGCTGCCTTTTGGACCTGTTGGCAGGTGCGGAATTCGTCTAGCGTTTTCAACGGCTTGATGGTGATCGTATCGTCCATGGGGGTAGTATATCACCAATTGGCCGGGGGAACAAGCCCGCAGAACATTGGGTACCGGCGCGGGTGCATTTGCAGGGTTGTGCACCGCAGAGGCGTGGGATCCGCCGGGGGACGGTCGGTCTTGCATCGTTTCTTTCACGCCCCCGGCGTCGCTGATGATTTGTTTCTGGATGGTTTCTGTCTGTGCTTTCTGGATTTTTTCCGAACCAACGGCTTTGTATTTGGGGGGCGGAGGGGTTGGCCCCCCGCGTGGCGTGTGGTATACTTGCTCCAGCACGGCGACGACAGGAGGGACCGTGACCGAGGTAAAGCATTTGGAGGTGCCCACCGGCAAGCGATTCAACCTGATGCGTTATTTCGTCCTCGCCAGCCTGGTGACGGTGGTGGGTGTAGCGGTGCTTACCGCCTTCGCTTTCGGTACGTTGATGCGCCGGGCACTGATCCAGGAGGCCGAAAGGGATGCCGTCACCATCGCCAAGCTTATGGCCGCCGAGTTTGAGACCGAATTGGAGGCCATGAAAGAGGAGGGAATGGAGATCGTGTGGATGGACCCCCGGGTGCAAAACCGTCTTTCGGAGGCTTTTATCCGCTCCGGCGGGGCACTGGGGATCATCAAGATCAAAGCCTTTGATGAGCAGGGGCAGATCATTTACAGTACAGACCCTTCCCTAATCGGGAAGGTGGATTCCCACAATCCCGATCTCCAAGCTGCTCTGGACGGCCGGGTTTCGTCTATGCTGGTGCGGGCCGAGGAGGTGGCCGATCTAAGCGGCGAGGTGTTTGTGGTTGATGTGATAGAGACCTATGTGCCGGTAGCGGGGATGGACAGTGCTCTCCGCACCTTTGAGATCTACCAGGATGCTACGGGCATCCAGGAGCAAGTGCGTTCCGCCCAGTTGCTCGTCGTGGTCTTGGTGGGGGTGATCTCCCTCTTTCTGTTTGTGGTGTTGCTCTTGATCGTCCGCCGTGCGGACCAGATCATCACCCGCCAAACTACCGAGCTGGAGACGGCCTACGTTGAGCTGCGCCGTTTGGAGCAGCTCAAGGCCGATCTAACCCATATGATCGTGCACGACATGAAGAACCCGCTGACTTCTATCGGCGGTTATGCCGACCTCGTGGCCCGCGCCGGAACGTTGACTTCCACCCAGGAACGGTTCCTGGAGCGCATCCGACAGAACAGCCAACGTCTGTTGAGCATGATCAACAACATGTTGGACATCGGCAGGTTGGAAGAAGGCAAGCTGGAGCTGCACCGGGAAGTGGTGCCGGTGCACGAGATCGTGGACCCCCCTGTGGCCGAAATCGCCCCTTTGTTGGAGGAAGGGGGAAAGACGCTGCACCTGGATATACCTCCGGACCTGCCGCCGTTGTGGGTTGACCGTAATCTGCTGATCCGCGTGATGGGCAATCTCCTGAGCAATGCCGAAAAGCATACCGAGCAAGGGGGAAATGTGTGGATCACGGCTCGGTTGGGAGCCAAAGCCGATACCGTGGAGATCGGCGTCCGCGATGATGGAGAAGGCATACCGGCGGAGTATCATGACACCATTTTTGAGAAGTTCGGCCAAGCGGGTAGCCGTCGCCTGGGGCGCAAGACCGATACGGGGTTGGGCTTGGCTTTTTGCAAGTTGACCGTCGAGGCTCACGGGGGCACTATTGGCCTGGAAAGCGAGGTAGGTCGGGGAAGTACTTTTACCGTGACGCTGCCGGTTGCTACCGGGTAGAGCCTCCCGACTTTTTATCTTGTCGGTGCCCTTGCCCTACCCGACCTTTGCGGGATCTTGTACAGCACAGGGGACCGTCGTTTCCCCGCTAAAGGAGTACCCCTGGCAGGATTCGAACCTGCGACACATGGTTTAGGAAACCACTGCTCTATCCTCTGAGCTACAGGGGCGTGCGGCGCAAGTATAGCACAAAGCGGCCCGACGACCAAGTCGGGCCGTTTCGTTTGCAGCCGTGGGTATGGGCTATTTCTGTTCCAGGTGGCAGGTATCGTTCAGGCGGAACAGGCGTGGACCGAGGGGGTGGAACGCAATGATGCTAAGGGATGCGTTTTCCAGGATGAAAGGGGGGAAGCGGCGCGGCGGGATGCCCAGCAGGTGGGATAGGAGCACGCCCAGGCTGCCTCCGTGGGCAACGATCCCCACCACTTCGCCGTCCCGATGCCCGGCACGGATGTCGTCCAGGGCCGCGATCAGGCGGCGGTGAAACGACTCTTGGCCCTCTTCACCGGGGATGGAGGGCCAACCGGCGTCGGGGGACGAAACCGCTCCGGTTTGGCGGAGAACGGCTCCGATCTCATCCCAGGTGAGGCCGCTCCATTGGCCGTAATCGTACTCGCGCAGGCGGGCATCGTACACCACGGGGAGGCCCAGGCGGTCGGCCAAGATTTCGGCGGTCTCGGCTGCCCGGCTTAGATCGCTGCTGTAAAGGGTCGTTATCTCCCACTCTTCCCGTTCCAGGCGTCGGGCCAGGGCATGGGCTTGCTCCCGGCCCCGGTCGGAAAGGGGAGAGTCGACCTGGCCCTGCAATCGGTTCTCTATGTTGGCGACCGACTGGCCGTGGCGGATGAGCAAGAGTTTCATCGTGGGTTTACGGTGTGGGCCGAATGGGGCCGTGTTGGATGGTCTGCCCGTCGGTGCTCACGCTTTCCAGCAGGTAAAAGGACCGCCGGGGGTCGCCCTGTTCGTCGAGGAACTCGTAGCTTGCCCCTGTGGAGCTCCCCGGCGTCACCTTACTGGGGATGATTTGCGCGTTCAGAGGGGTCCAGGGGCCTTTTTCGCCGTTGCTGCGGTACAGGTTGAAGCCTCGGTTGTTGACCTCCGAAGTGGTTTCCCAACGGACCAGGATGCCTTTGTCTACCGCGCCGTCTTGCATTTGGATCTTTGCCTCAAAGACGGCGATGGAGACCTCTGCCGAGGCCGCTTTCCAGCTCACGTCCACTGCGGCCTGATCGCTGTAGGATACGGGTTTGATCGCCAGCAAGCGCGGTTTGGGGGCGTTCACCGGGTCTACGGTGGTGATGCCGGTTGTACCGGCCATGGATGCTGTGGCCGTGTGGGTTCCTTCGCCGTCGAAGCGCAGGAAGCTGCGTGCTTGACCTGCTGCGTCGGTCACGCCTTTGGCCGGGCTGAGGGTGCTGCCCGCCGTGGCGGCAAAGTTTACCACTTGGCCCGGAAAGGGACGACCTTGCTGGTCAAGCACTTGGGCCGTCAGGCCGGTTGCTTCTCCCGGCGATAGGAGGTCGGCGTCGGCGGTTAGGCTCAGCTCGGCGGGGATGGGGATGCACTGGCCCTGGGCGGCGTCGATGATGGCCAGGGCACGGCGGTAGACGGCCTCCTTGCCGCACCATGCATCCTCCTTCCACACCGGTTGGAAACCTTCGACATAGTGCCAGATGGCCGCCTGGATGGCTGCTCCCTCTTCGTATGTGCGCAGCCCCGTGCCGGGTGTATCGCGGCGAAAGTTGGTCATGATCCACTGAGCCTCACACAGGCCCTTCTCGGCTCCGGCGTGGAGGTTGGCCCGGTATGTCTCTCCCGTGCGGATGGTGTGGCGCAGGTCCGCGCTGTAGCCCTGGAACGATCTGTCTCCGATGCGGATGTTGAGGGTTCCGGCGGTGTAGCGGACGCCGCCGGGGTAGGCGGTATCGGTCCCCCAGATCGGGCAATAGCCGCCCCACAGCCCCTGGAATGTGACTTCTGCATTGCCGAGTCCGCCCGGCGTAGGTGTGCGGACCGTCGGAGCGGCGGAGACCATCTCTTCCTTGGGGAAGAGGTCGGGGGAAGGCTGGGTGATGACCCCGGCCCCGTGGATCATCTGCCCCGGCCAAGAATCCTCACACATCAGCCCTACGACCAGAAAAGCGACGGTCGCCGTGACCAGGGCGTTGATGAGGAGGGTTACGATCCATTTGTTCGCGCCTCTCATTTTCCCCTCCTTCTCCGTTCTCCGGATAGCACTCTTTGTACAGTCCACCGGTCGCCTTTGTTCCCGAAGGGGCTGTGACCGGAGGCGCACTATGCCCCAGAGCCGCAACGGTCTGGGGAGAGCGGGCTGTGGCGATGGAGGTTGCCTTTGTAGACCTATGATGCCGGGTGCGATCTTGGCCGCTATGGCTTTTAGGGCGTCCAGCGCAAAATGGGTTGGCGGGCAGCCCGTACCTCGTCCAGACGGCGGACGGGGGCCGTGTGCGGGGCCTCGTGCAGCAGATCGGGATTGGTCAGGGCCTCCTCGCGGATGCGGCGTAACGCCTCGGCGAAGGCGTCCAGGGTCTCTTTGCTCTCCGTCTCCGTCGGCTCGATCATCAATGCTTCGGGGACGATAAGGGGGAAGTAGTTGGTCGGCGGGTGGAAGCCGTAGTCAATGAGCCGCTTGGCGATGTCCAGGGCGTGGATGTCGGGTGCTTCGGGGATGATGCCTTTGGCGACGAATTCGTGCATGTGAGTCCGATCGTGGGAAATGGGCAGGATGTCTTGGATTCGGCTTTTGAGGTAGTTGGCGTTGAGGACGGCCATCTCGCTGACCTGACGCAGCCCTTCGGCCCCCATCATGCGGATATAGGTGTAGGCCCGTACCAGGACGCCAAAGTTGCCGTAGAAGCTCCTGACCCGCCCGATGCTCTTTTCCGGTGTGACCAGGTGGAAGCAAACGGCTCCTTCTTCGTCGTGGTCATGATGGTCATGGTCACAGCCGCAGTCGCATTCTTCTTCGGTGCAGCGGCACGGGGCGACGATGGGCGCGGGTAGGAAGGGGACCAGCTCGGCGGAGACGCCCACCGGCCCGGACCCCGGTCCGCCGCCGCCGTGGGGTGTGGAAAAGGTCTTGTGCAGGTTAAAGTGCATGACATCAATGCCCATGTCGCCGGGCCGGGCGATGCCCATGATGGCGTTGAGGTTGGCCCCATCGCCGTAGACCAATCCGCCGCAGCTGTGGATCAGCTCGGTGACCGCGAGCAGGTGCTCTTCAAAGAGGCCCAGGGTGTTGGGGTTGGTCAGCATCAGGCCGCAGACCGTTTCGTCGCAGGCCGAGCGCAAAGCCTCCAGGTCCACGTTGCCCCGCTCATCGGAAGGGATTTCAACGACCTGCAAGCCGCTCATGGCCGAGCTGGCCGGGTTGGTCCCGTGGGCACTGTCGGGCACGAGGATTTTGGTGCGCCCCGTGTCGCCCCGGTCCAGGTGGTAGGCCCGCATGATGAGGACTCCGGTCAGCTCGCCGTGGGCGCCGGCTGCCGGTTGGAGGCTCACCCCGGCAAAGCCGCCGATCTCTTTGAGCATCTCCTGCAGGTTGTACATGAGCATCAGGTTGCCCTGGACGGTGTGGGGGTCCTGGTAGGGGTGGGTCAGGGCAAAGCCGGGCAGCCGGGCGGCGGCTTCGTTGACTTTGGGGTTGTATTTCATGGTGCAGGAGCCGAGGGGATAGTAGCCCAGGTCCACCCCCCAGTTGAGATGGCTGAGGCGGACATAGTGGCGCATTAAGGTCAGCTCGTCCACTTCGGGCAAATCCACCTCATCGCGGAGCAGGTCCGCCGGGGGCAGCTCCGCTTCGGGTACGTCCAGGGCCGGCAGGCTGGCCGCCGTGCGGCCCGGTTTGCTTAGTTCATAGATCACCGGCTCTTGACCGGCGCAGCAGAGGCCAAAATT
>CAZQKE010000063.1:0-19283 GCA_964593865.1 uncultured Anaerolineaceae bacterium
ACGGTCACGAATCGGTTAATTGCACCGTCAGGTAGGGCAGCCAATTTCGCAGCGCGATAACGAGACAGCAATTCAAGTCTACCATCTACCGAGCGCGAGATCAAGCCCAAATCTTGAGCTTCAGCCAACAAGGTGGGAACAATCATTTCAAACCCAATCGTCTCGCCTGCCGGGTCATCCCCCAAACGAGAGGAGATCGTTTCCAAAGACTCGCGCGCTCTGTACAAGCAGCGGCGATCTCGTTCATTCCCATACCGAGCCAAAGCGATCATTGCTGCCAAAGTGGATACCAGACGGTCATGATAATAAACCGGTTCTGCCGCCCCCCAACTCCCATCGGGCAGCTGATGCTCCCGCAGCCATTCCAAAGCCTGCTCGCCAATCGGTTCGCCCAACCGGGCCAACCGCGCGACCCAGGCCGTATCATAGGCCACACTCTCCATCCGACCGGGGCCGATCTCTTTCAACAATCGGTGAATGCTCCGATGCAAGTCCACGAATCCACCTCATCCAAGTTCTGTTAACCGGCAAATCCGGCCTACCTGAGCGAAACAGGAGACACTCCGGCCAACGCATAGATCTCCCTTTTTTCCCACAACCGCCGCAACAAAAGAGCATAGAAGGTCAACAAGACGATCATGATCAAAGGAACGTAGATGCTGGGATCCGTTAGAATGTACATCCCAGGCAGCACGACAGACGGTCCGCCGACCATGAAGCTCAGCACCTGCCAAAGGTCCAGCAAAGCATAAGGAAGGAAGACTACCCAAACCAGGGCCTGCTCCCAACGACGCACCAACGTCGCCGAAAGATATGTGAAAACGGCAATGCCTAGGGATAGCTCCCAAACCATGTCCAGCCAGATAAAAGCTCCCAAGTAGAGAACAAAAGCCAGCTCAAGCGCCAGATTCGGGACTCGGTATCCGGCCCGACGGACGGGTCGGCGCAAATAGATAAAACATACTCCCAACAGAGGAACCAACAACAAAACCTTGATCAGCGTTGCCAGGAACAAGGTATCCGGCGACACTCCCAAAAGGTAGACGACGATCTGGGTCACCGAGTGATTATAACCCAAGAACGGCGCATCGGGACCACGCCAGGGGAAGTTATGACGCAGATTCAGCAGAAACTGCACATAATCCACATACTGTTGACTTCCGTATGCCGGCCCTACGGCCAACATGGTGATGGCCACCACAATTAGATAAATGACAACTGCTCCCCCGACCAGTTTGAGGAAGAAACGATAACGCCCCAGCAGCAAGGGAACGGCAGCCGCAAAAGCCCAATGGGGCTTGGTCTGCAAAATCACCGACAACCACAATAACGCCCAACCTAAGCGTTCGTTCAAAATCGCCTCAATCAACAAGGTTGCCAGCAACGCTACGGGAATGTAAATATTCAAATATCCCAGATCGCTCCAAAACGCCGAGAAGACTAACCAAAGGGGCAACATCCAAGCCAGTGCCTCGCACGCCCGATCCAGGCGCAGACGACAAAATATGCGCCCCCACCAGATGTACAGCAAGACATAGACGACAATGTGCAGAACTGCGTCAAGAACCACAATAAACGATGTGGGCAGATCTAGAAGCGGGACAAACATCAGCGCATATGCTGGCGAGTATTGGTAAACCTCTATGATGTCTCCTCGTGGATATAGATCCTGGCCCAAGCGGAGATTTCGAGCCGCATCCAAATACAGTCGCAGATCAACCGGTACAAACACCTCTCCTTCCGGTCCCGGCAGCAGCATCCCGCCCAAAAAGATCGCTTGCACCAGCAGCCGCAGCACTACATAGATCACCGTCAGGACCAAAACGACGCGGTATATTTTGGAACGTGACCAGCAACGTCGCAGGTATTCCACCCTACGCCTCCAAAAGTCCTCCTCCGTCGGGCCAACGCACCTGGGGCAAAGGATACCAAACTCCCGTCTCCGCCCACTGGACTCCGATTCCCAAAGTCCGCTCCCGATTCAGGCGGTAGAAAGCATCCATAAAAGCCCAATCTTCGGCGGTCAGAGCCTCATAGTCCGGCTCGCCCCGACGGGCGTAGAGATGGTCATACAAAATAGCCCGCAGCTGCCGTTCTGTGATATAGAGAGAAGGGCAAATGGTGAAATACAGGTCCTCTTCCCCCAGGGCCAGCAAGGGCATATCAAAAGCGGCGAATTTGTCGAACCCGATGAAAATATCCACCGGTTCCACATATTCGCCGTAGTACAATGCAACCAGCGTGCGGCGGTCGGGGATACGTCCGTGCTCTTCGTAGTAGCGCACGGCCAGCTCGGCTACGGTCTCGGTAGCATCGTTGGCAAAGACGCCAAAAAAGAGCCGGTAGCGGTCATGATTCAGCGTGCGCTCCGTCGCCGCATCAAAAAGATCGGAGAGATAAGCATAGGGTGTTGGAGCAAAGTACTTACGATAGTCACCGTAAAAACGCACACGCACGCGATATTCATCGTAAAAACGCAGAAAATCCGGGTGAGTCGCCAAACGGCTCAACCCTTCGGCGGCCATGGCGATATAGTCATCGCCTCGCTCCAACAGATCCGGGCCGAATACCGGTGTCAGAAGAGTGTCCAATCCATGGTCGAAAAAGAGGCGATAGACCCTGATGTGGTGCTCGGTCGCCGTATCCAGATAAGACTGCACGGCGTCTACTCCCTCCTGGGGAGGATACTCGAGCATAAACCAGCGACGAGTGCCGTTAATGGGAAAGACGCAGACCTTGGGGCCTGCCTCCCGCACGATCCGCGCCACCTCTTCGGTGGGAAGGGATTCAAACTCCCGGAGGTCCATCCATCACCTCTCCCCGCCGATCTCTTCTGCTCCGGCAGCCGGAGCCAACCAACGACCCAGTTGCCGGAAGAGCCAACCGGCGCCGGCATAGACCACATAATTGTTGCTTTCCAGCCGAAAGCCCAATCGCTCTTTCATGGTATATGCCCCGCCACCGCCGCGCAGTACCCGCACCCCATCCTCAATTGCAGTGCGGATGGCAGCATACACCAGCTGAAAATAGGCATAGCGAACCGAATAATCCAGGCCCAACAATGCCAAGAAACGGGTATCTCCCTCCCCTAGGACCAAACCGCAGCCCACCAACCGATCCCCGATCTCGGCGGTCAGCCAAGCGGCATCCACCATGCCCGCCCGTTCCCAAATGGCCCGCGCCCGCGGGTTCGGTTCGCTGCCGTGATGCCTCTCCACATTGCGGATGAGGGCCAACGCTTCCTCGGTCCGCACCGGTTGACGGTGACGCCGGACGACGATGCCCAGATCCGCCGCCCGGTTACGGTGGCGACGGTAGTCCTTGCGCACCGATTTCTTCAAATGGCGCAAGTAGCCTTCAAAATCAGGCCAGGTGATAACCAAGCGGGTTCCCGGATCCGAGATGGCAAGGGGTTGAAACCCGCCGGGCCAGGTCGGCCAGCGCACTTCCTCTGCCTCCAAGTAATCGAACAGCAAGAAGGAAGCGCGATATTGGCGGGCCAGCAACCGTGCCATCTCGCCGATGGATTCCAACGCCTCGGCCCGCAGGGTCGAATCGGCGAAAAGCAGACCGGAAGTGGCAGCCAACGGCGAACGGCAGATCAGCAAAGGTCGGTAACGCAACAATGCCTGCACCCCGGTCCGCAACCACCGCGACGGGATGGGCAACGGCTCCTGTTCGGTCAGCCACAGTGTCGCCCGAGCCACGGGTTCGCCGCCGCGGGACAAGATGAGATAGAATGGCCGGTCCCCCTCCAAGACCGCTTCGCCAAAGCGGTACCATCGCCAGGTAGTAAAGGGCTGCCCGGTGCCCAAGCGATCCCAAACTTCTCGATCTACCTCATGAATGCTATGTGCGACCTCTAGCTTCATCGCCGGTAGCTGCATTGAGCCGGTTGTCGCCCAACCAGGCATCCAGGTCTGATTCTTGGATCCGCCAGCCCCGCCCTACCTTGTATGCCGGCAAAATGCCTTGTTTGATCCAGCGGCGCACCGTGTACACCGATACCCGCAACAGATCGGACACCTCTTGCGGAGTCAAAAACGAGCGACGCTCCGCCGGGTCCGTTGCCTGCGTGGACATCATGGCCTCCAAGTACCCTCGGTCACGATGCCCCTAGTATAGCATAAAGTAGCATAACGGACCATAGGACAATAGTACTATTTGGGGGCGACAACGCGATTGCGCGAGCATCACCGGTCACGGGGCAACGGCTGCTTGAGCGACTCAAACTGAGCCGTCAGTTCCCGTCGCCGCTCCTCGGCAGCCCGACGGCCCTCTTCCAGAACCAGCTCTACGCGTTCGCGGATCAGGCGGCGCGTTTCGTCGCCGCTACGCGGGACCAAGAGCAAAGCAACCCCCAATCCCACCGCCGCGCCCAGCAAAAAGCCCGCAGAAAATCTAAACAGCTTCATAATCGCCTCCTTGAGAGTGCCAAAGCCGTTTTTCGCCGCCAAGTCGCGGTCGGCCCGCATTATACCCCAAGTGCCCTCGTAGGGCAAGTGCTTTCGTCATTTCCGGCAGAATCCAGAGCCATGTCACTAACGCAACTTTTATGCAACTGTAGAACGGGCTGCCGACAACGCCGAAAAAGAGCAAAAAGACTTTGCGCCCTTCGCGTCTTGGCGGCTCAAGAACCCGAACCGCGAAGACGCAAAGGGCACAAAGGAGGGAGAAAGTAAAAAAACCTTCGCGCTCTTGGCACCTTGGCGGCTCAAAAACCCGAACCGCGAAGGCGCAAAGGGCACGAAGGAGGGAGAAAGTGAAAAAACCTTCGCGCTCTTGGCGTCTTGGCGGTTCAAAAGGACAGAGCGATCAAGGGGATGCAGCAGGCCGCAAGGCTTTCAGGCGGGTGTACAGCTCCGCACAGAGAGGGTAATGCCACACGTGCCGATCCATCGCCGCCCAAAACTCCTCCAATCCCCGACTACCGGACTGTTCATAGCGCAGGCATTGCACCATCATTTCCAACTTGTCTGCGTCGCGGACCAGGCATCCTTCGGGGCTGGCGTGGTCCTCAAATTCCTGCCACAGGGCACGCAGTCGTTCCCTGCCGGGCAGGGGAGCCAGCAGATCGGCCAGGGCCGTAGCCTCGGCTTTGCTTTTGACCTCGGCGGGGATAAGATGCACGGCAGAGCGCGGCAGGTCGGTCAGGCGCACCTCGGCCAGATCGTGCAACAAGGCCATGATGAGCACCTTCTCCCGATCCAGCGGTTCCTCCAGCAGATCGGTCAAGGCCAGGGCCACAAAGGCCACGCCAAAACTATGCTCGGCCACGCTCTCCACGTGGGCCACACCGCGCATCCCCCAGCCGGTGCGGGGCATCCGCTTCAGCGTTGCCGCTTCGAGGAAAAGGTCCACCAGATCATCGTGCTGTGCCATGCTCTACTTCCCAACACGCCTCCAGACGCACGGGATTAAACCCCTGGAAGCGGCATTCAACGGCATATTGTCCATCGGCGGATTCGGCCCGCAGCCAAACGTAGCTCCCCCACCGGGCCAACCGCGTGATGCGAGGGGCATCGCCCAGAGCAGCCGCCCGCTCTTGCAACCAAGCCTTCAGCTCATCGTCAACAGAGATGTCACAGGTGGAACAATCGGCAGGCGTCTCGCCGGAGGCGATCAAAGCCGGGAAGCCCTGCAAGTAGGGCGGGGCGGCATCGTAGCAAAAGGAGAGGTGATCGGCCAGGACGCGGCAAACGATCCAGGTCCCGTTGTCAAAATCGGCAACGATGAAAATCGTATCGCCCATGCTCAGGTCCACCGCGCCGACCGAAAGGTGATAGTTCTCGCTCATCTGCTCCCGCACGGGGGCAACGGCGTTGTAGTTAAGGCCCTCGCGCAGGCTGAGTTCAAAAAGATCGCCGGGGTAGGTACGCCCGGTACGGATCGCTTCATGGACCTGTTGGGCGGCCCGGCGCAAGGGGCGGCTCACCATTGAATCGGCGACCAAGCCTACGGCCAGGATAAGGGGCAGGGGTAGGAGCAAGAGGAACCAAGCCCGTCCACTCAACCGCCCCCCGGCATCGGTCTCGCCGATGATGGTTTCGGTGCGATAAGGCTGCAACAGGCCGAGAAAGGCCAGAGCCAGCACGGCAAAGAACCCGGCCATCAAGACACCCGTCGCCACCCCCGGATCGTAAGGATAGATGGGCAACCCCCAAGCACGGCGGTCGGCCAGCCACGCCGTCCAGGTGCGGCCATCGTAGGGCACATGCCCGATGATGCGCATCATCGGGAAAGCAACGATGAGCCAAAACAGCAACCCGGCCCAAGCACGACCGACGCGGGCCGTTAGCCAACCGGCCAGCCCCCCTAGGGCCACCAGCAGCAGCCCACCGACCAGCAGACCGGGATAGACCAACCAGGCCCCGACGGAACCCCAAAACAAAGCATCGGCCCCCCAGGCTCCAATCGCCAGGGCCAGGCCGATGAGTAAGCCGTTCAGCAAGCCAATGCGCCGCTCCAGACGTTGCGGTTCGGCGGTCTGCTCGGTCATCACCTGCGCTCCACCGCTCAGTCGTTGAAAACGTATATCACCAGAATCACGCTGATCCCCCACAGGATCGTGTCCAACAGGAGAGGCCAATCGGTATAGAGGAGCATGTCCGGCGATCCGCCGTCCCCCTTGACGTGAATCAGGTACATGTACCGGAACATAAAGTAGAGGATAAAGGGAATGGTCAGCATCATCGCATGGTTATCGGGGAGGTTGACCGCCGAAAAGGTGTAGAGCGAATAGGAAATGACCGCGCTGGTCGTGACCAGATAGGTCATGTTGTCCAAGAAGGCAACGTTGTATTCGTTCAGAATCTTGCGATGGCTTTCTGCACCGTCGGCCAACAAGGTCAATTCATGCCGCCGCTTGCCGATGGCCAAAAACAGGGCGGCAAAGATGGTGCATAGGTAAAGCCACGGGGAAAACCTTTCGGCTTGGACGACAACCACACCCGCCGCCACGCGCAATACAAACCCGACGGCTACCACCATTACGTCAATGATGACCACATGTTTGAGCCAGAAAGAGTAGGCCAGGTTCAGCAAGAAATAAGCCAGGATGATCAACCCGAAGAAAGGTTCCAGCCAGAAGGAGAAGGGCAGGCAAACCGCTAGAATGGCGATAGCCGAAAGAACGGCAAACCAGGGTTTGAGCTGGCCTTTGGGCAGGGCACGGTTCTTCTTCTTGGGGTGTAGCCTATCCTTCTCCAGGTCTGCCAGGTCGTTGATGATGTACACCGTGCCGGCAACCATGCAGAAAAGGATAAAAGCCAAAATCGTTTTGAGGAGCAACGGCCAGACAAAAAGTTTCTGATCAAACAACAGGGCGGCAAAGACGAACCCGTTCTTGATCCACTGCCGGGGCCGCAACGTCCGCAAGAGACCGTAGATGTTGGTGAACAGGAATCGCATTTTCCTCGCTCAACAGGGTAAGATTGAATACGGATGATACCCCATCCTGCACCATCCGTCAACTTTTGGCGAATCAACGGTTCGGCTCAAACTCAATCTCAACCGGCTCCGATTCAACGGTGATCTTGGGAACCCGCCGGAGGAGCTCCTCCAGCCGTTGCCGGTCGCGGACGTAGGTTTGGCCCAGCCACTCGCGTGCATCCTGGGCCGAAGTATCCAAACGCAGACGCAAACGGTACTTGCCCGGCCGCTCCGGTTTGAACCAGGCCAGCTGCTGGATGGGGACAAAACCCTTGCCCTGTTGGGGATCAAAGCTCTCGCCGGGATCCAACCGCACAAAGTCTTCGGGGCGCAAACCCCTGGCATAATCCAACCCCTCCGGAAAAGGCCGGACCGTCGTGCCCAACGGCCCCTCTATCTCAACCTCATAGCGGGGATAGCGCAACCCCTCGGAGCCGGGCAGGACGCCCACCAGCCACACCGGTTTGTCCGAAACATTGGTGATCCGCACCGCCAGGTCCGGTGACTCGCCCAGGGGCTGCCGCTTGCGCCTGGCCTGGAGTTCCACCCGGATCGGCACATCCCTTTTTTGGCCCTGTCCTTGCTTCATCATCCTCCCACCAATTCCCGGTCCGTTCAACCGGCTCACACCACCCTGGTTTCGGCCTTGCCCGTCACCTTGTCAAAGCGGTCGTGGGCAAAGGGAGAGAGATCAAAATCGGTCTCGCCATCCAAGATCAACTCGCCGAGGATGCGCCCTACCGTCGGGGCCTGTTGGAAACCGTGGCCCGAAAAGCCAATGGCACAGAAAAAGCCTTCCGCCCCCGGTAAGGAGCCGATAATGGGGTTGTCGTCGGGGGTGATGGCATACAACCCTCCCCACCCCCGGTTGATCTCGGCATCTTCCAGGATAGGAGCACGATGGACGGCTTGATCTATCACCTTTTCCAAAAACGCATAGTCCCAATTGGTGTTGAAGGAGGAAGGCTCATCGGGATCGCTCATGCCCATCAAGATTCCCGGCCCTTCCCCCCGGAAGTAAAAGGCCGGTTCTATGTCCAGGATCATGGGGACCGGCTTGGGGATGCTTTCCAAAGGCTTGGTGACGAACACCTGGCGGCGGTAAGGTTTGACCGGCAGGTCAAACCCGGCCATGCGGGCGACCACACCCCCCCACGGTCCCGCCACATTGACCACAACCGGAGCGGAGATCGGCCCCCGCGTGGTCTCCACGCCGCGCACCCGCCCCCCTTCAATGCGAATGCCCGTCACCTCCGTCTGCTCCTCAATGCGCACTCCCAACCGTCGGGCTGCATTGGCAAAGCCCATGGCCGCCATGTAAGGATCGGCATAACCATCTTCGGGGCAAAAGGTCCCCCCGCGCAGGTCGTCCACGTAGAGATAGGGCCAGCGGGCCTTGATCTCATCGGGGGAGAGCACCTCAACGGGAACGTTGTACCGTCGTTGCACCCGGACGTTGTCCAAAAACTCCTGCCAGACATCATCGCTTTGGGCCAAAAAGAGATAGCCCACTTGGTGGAACTCAACGTCCACACCGAAAATCTCCTCAAACCGCTCAAACACCCGCACAGCCTCCTGGGAAAGGCGGATGTTGGCCGGGTGGGAAAACTGCTGGCGGATGCCGCCCGCGCTCAAACCGGTGGACGCTTGGGCCAGAAGGTCTTTTTCCAAAATGACAACATCGGTACAGCCCCGCCGGGCCAAGTGGTAGGCCGTGCTGGCCCCCATGATCCCGCCGCCGATGATGGCAACCTCCGCCGTTCCTTTCCACTCTCCCATAAACTCTCCTCCCCAAGTAAATCTCGGAATCCGGCCTGGGTATCATAACACAAAGTGGGTGCGTCATCAAATTCGCAAAGAGAGAATTTGCCCGCCGTTTGACTTTCCCCCTTTCTTCTGTTACAATCTGCCCCGCAACCGCCGGCTGGGAAAGAGGACCGTTGCGAGGACCAAAATACCGGAGGGCAAGAATCGCATTGAGCAAGCGTTGGGGCACATGGGCAACGATCCTGCTCATCGGCCTGATCATGGGGGGCTGCGGGCGCATCATCGGGCCGCCCACACCCACGCGGGAAGCAGGCATCACCCCCACAGATACGGCAACGCCCCGCCCCACGGCCACGCGACGGGCAACGGCCACACCCGTTCCGGCCACGCCATCCGACACGCCAACGCCCACCGTCACGCCGACGCCGATCATTTATGTCATTAAAAAAGGGGATACGCTCATCCCCATTGCCCGCAAATTCGGCGTGACGGTCGCCGCCATCCAGGAGGCCAACGGGATCACCGATCCGCGCCGCCTGCGCATCGGCCAGGAGATCATCATCCCGGTAAAAGCCGCTCCGGGACCGACGGCCGTACCCACGCCGACCCCGGTCGCCCTGCGCATCCAGGGGTTGGGCTTCTACCGCACACCTGTCGGCAATCTATGGTGTTTGGGCGAAGTCAAAAATCTTTCGGGCCGTCCGGCGGAGGAAGTACAGGTGCAGGTCTCCTTGCATGACGAGCGGGGCGCATTGCTGGACCTGGGGACGGCTTTTGTCCAACTGGACATCGTGGCTGCGGGCGGGCGGGCACCGTTCGCCATCCTTTTTCCAACACCGCCCGGCAGCTTTGCCCAGTACCAAACCCGCGTCCTGAGCGGCGTGCCCCACACCCACCTGGGGCCGCGCTACCCCGACCTGGAAGTGACGGAACAATGGGGAGGATATGAAGAGAATGGGCGCGTCTACCGGGTCAAAGGCACGGTACGGAACACCGGCAAAGCCGATGCGGAGCGGGTCGCAGTGGTTGTGACTCTGTACAACCGGGAGAACCATGTGGTCGCTTCGCGCACGGTGGGGATCGACGCCGAGGTATTCCTGGCCGGAGCCACCGCACCGTTTGACGTCATCCTCACCCCTCTGGATGAGGTGGATCGTTACGACGTGCAGGTACAAGGCTGGTGGATCGGCTACAAGGTCCCGGAACCGGACCAGGAGACAGACACAGGCGACTGAGGAGGACGGATGAACCACGAAGCAACCGATTCACCGCCCATCACTACCGAAATGGGCCGATGGTATCGGCTGGCACGGTGGGTCGTGGGCCTTTTGATCCGCCTGCTGGCCCGCCTGGAAATCAAGGGGATGGAGCACATCCCCGACCGAGGGCCATACCTGTTGTTGGTCAACCACCTGCACTGGCTGGACCCGCCGGTAGTGGGAGTTGTTTTCCCTCTGCGGGCCTATGTCTTTGCTGCCGAAAAATGGGGGAAGCATTGGTTGCTCGGCCCCCTCTTTCGCTCTTTTGATGCGATCTTTGTCCAGCGGGGGGAGGTGGACCGCAAAGCCCTGCGTCAGGCCTTGGCCGTGCTGCGGGGGGGCGGCATCCTGGGCATGGCGCCGGAAGGGACTCGCAGCAAGACGGGAGGATTGCAGGAAGGTCGGCACGGAGCGGCCTATTTGGCCTATCGGGCCAACGTCCCCATGCTGCCGGTAGTAGTCTACGGGCAGGAGAAAACCTTTGCCGCACTGCGGAAGCTGCGCCGGGCCACGATACACGTGACCTTTGGCCCCCCCTTTTCGCCGCCACCGGTAGAGGGGAAGGCCAGCTTGGATGAGATCCACGCCCTGACCGAGGAGATCATGTACCGTCTGGCGGCCATGCTGCCGCCCGAATACCGCGGCGTATACGCCGACGTAGAAGAAAAACGGCCCGAATTGTGTGAGGAATCACCATAACCGCTTGCCAAGCCGGTGTAGGAGGAATCTCGTATGGAACGACGGGGGTGCGGTCTGGGATGCACCATCACCGCTTTGGGGTTTCTGTTGAGCTGCTGTTTGGCCCCATACCTGGTCAGCAGCATCTATTCAATCGTAACCGCCTTACTCCGGATCTCGGCCCGGCCTAACTGGCTGTGGGGCGATTGGTTGCATACCACCATCGTGGGCGAACATCCCGCCCTCTACATGCTTCTGGCCGAAGGGCCGGTCTGTTGCGTTGGTGCGTTGTCCCTGCTGGTGCTGGTACTGGGCTTGGTGCTGATCATCGGCAGCGTCGGGGCCGCAGAGGACGAGGAATACGCCGACGAATACGACTATTACGAACCGGAGGAATTTGAGAACAACTGATCCCGGCCCAGCACCGGAGACGCGGAGGACGCCGAGGATATGTCCCACGTTTACGCCATTGCCAACCAAAAAGGCGGGGTAGGCAAAACAACAACCGCCGTGAACCTGGGAGCCTATCTGGCCGCCGCCGGGCAGCGCGTCCTCCTGGTGGATGTAGATCCCCAGGCCAACGCCACCTCTAGCCTGGGGGTAGAACGCCGGAAACTGGTCCATTCCACCTACGAAGTGCTTTTGGAAAACATCCCGGCCCAGGAGGCGATCCTGCTCACCCGGCAGGTGCGCCTTGACCTGCTGCCCGCCACACCGGCCCTGGCCGGGGCCGAGGTGGAGCTGGTCGGCCTCTTGGCCCGCGAACAACGGCTGCGCCGTGCCCTGGAGCCGGTCATCGCCCGTTACGACTTTATCCTCATGGATTGTCCCCCCAGCCTGGGGTTGCTCACGGTCAACGCCCTGACGGCAGCCAGGGACGGGGTCATCATCCCCGTCCAGTGCGAGTACCTGGCCCTGGAAGGGTTGGGACACCTGCTTAAGACGATCTACCTGGTGCGGGATAACCTCAACCCCCGACTGACCATCGCCGGGGTGGTGCTGACCATGTACGACGCCCGGACGAACCTTTCCCGCCAGGTGGTGGAAGAGGTACGCCGCTACTTCCCGGCCCATGTCTTCCAGACGGTTATTCCCCGCACGGTGCGGCTGAGCGAAGCCCCCAGTTACGGCGAGACGATTCGCAACTATGCCCCCCACTCCCCCGGCGCGGTCGCCTATCAGAAGCTGGCCCAGGAGTTGATGGAGAGAGCACGGTGAGCAAACGACGTGGACTCGGTAGGGGCCTGGAAGCCCTCATTCCCGTTGAGGAAAAGGCGGACGACGGCGTGCGTCATGTGCCCGTTTCGGCCATTACACCCAACCCCATGCAGCCCCGCGCCGCCCTGGACGCAGAAGCGTTGGAGGAACTGGCCGCTTCCATCCGGGAGCACGGATTGATCCAACCGCTGGTCGTCACCAGACAAGGACCGGAACGCTATCAGCTCATCGCCGGGGAACGGCGATGGCAGGCAGCCCGGTTGGCCGGGCTGGATAGCGTCCCCGTTATCATCAAGGAAGCCACACCCCAGCAGATCCTGGAAATGGCCCTGGTGGAGAATATCCAACGGGCCGACCTGAACCCCCTGGAAGAAGCCGCCGCCTACCGCCAGCTGGTGGACGAATTCGGTCTCACACAGGAGCAGGTGGCAGCACGGGTGGGCAAGAGCCGCGTCGCCGTGACCAACACCCTGCGCCTGCTCAAGCTCCCATCCCAGGTCCAACAAGCGTTGGCCGACGGGACCATCCGCGAGGGCCACGCCCGCGCTCTTCTTTCCCTGCCCACACCGGAGGCCCAAATCGCAGCCCTGAAAACCGTCATCGCCCAGGCCCTCAGCGTCCGCCAGACGGAAGAACTGGTCCGCCGCCTGCGGGCCGAATCCCCTCCCCCAAAACCGAAACCTACCCCCGACCCCGAAACAGAGGCACTGGAAGCCCGCTTCCGGGAAGCATTGGGAACCAAAGTCACGCTCCACAAAAGCCGCAAAGGGCGGGGCCGCCTGGTCATCCACTTTTACTCGGAAGAGGAATTGCAGGCGATCTACCAAGCCATCGTCGGCTGAGGAAAGAAGCAGCCCGAAGAAAGCATCACACGGCTATACCGCACCGGTCTCTGCCTTCCGGAACCGATAATAGGCTGCACAGGCCCCCTCCGCCGAGACCATGCAAGGACCGATGGGACGGGCAGGGGTACACACCCTGCCAAAGAGCGGGCATTGGGGGGGCAAAATGGTGCCGCGCAACACATCGCCGCAACGACAACCTTTGTGCTCGCGGGTGGGGCCGGGGTCCACCTCAAAGCGGAGCGCAGCGTCAAAGGACGCAAAGGCAGGCCGGATGCGCAATCCGCTGGCGGGGACGACCCCCAAACCCCGCCAGTCGGCCGCCGAGACCTCAAACACGCGGTCCATCACCTCCAACGCGGCGAGGTTGCCCTGGGGCGCGACGCTGCGGGCATAAACATTGGACACGGCGGGGCGCCCCTCCTCAACCATGTCCACCAGATCGGCCACGGCGCGGAGGATGTCCAACGGCTCAAACCCGGCCACGGCCACCGGCACACCGTACTCGGCAGGCAAAAAGCCCCAAGCATCCGCACCGATGATGGTCGTGACATGGCCCGGACCGATGATCCCCTGCAGAGCTACATCCCCGGCATCCAAAATGGCACGGGTCGCAGGGGGGGTAAGCTTATGCAGGCTGAGGACCGAAAAATTCTCCAGGCCCTCGGCCTGGGCCTGCAGGATGGCGGCGGCAACGGTCGGCGCGGTCGTCTCAAAGCCGACACCCAGAAAAACTACAGGTCGCTGCGGATTGTCGCGGGCGATCTGCAAAGCATCCAATGTAGAATAGACCATGCGCACATCGGCCCCTTCGGCTTTGGCATCCTGCAAACTGCGGCTGCTGCCCGGCACGCGGATCATATCGCCAAAGGTGGTCAAGATCACACCGGGGACCTCGGCCAATGCAATGGCCCGGTCCAGATCGGCATTGGCGGTCACGCACACGGGGCAACCGGGGCCGGAGCGCAGGTCTATCGTGGAGGGCAGTAGCTCCCGCAGGCCGTAACGCAAGATGGCGTGGGTATGACCGCCGCAGAATTCCATCAGCCGTGTCGGGCGGGTGGAACGGGCCTTGATGCGGGCCAGCAAAGTGCGGGCCAGGGCCGGATTGCGAAACTCGTCAATATATTTCATGGTGACACCCCCATCATGCCGATTATAGCAGCCAACGGGCCACCTGTCAAAGGAGTCCGGAACTTTTTGAATTTCACAATCTCTGCCGGACGTGGTAAAATTGAGAAAACGCAGGGCCGGAGACCCACGCTACAAGGCCGTGACCACACCGAGCAATGCGCAAGCCCCCGGCTTGCGAGCAGGCGACCCAAGCCATCCCTTTGGGCCTTCGGGGAGCGGTCGGCCAAAGGCCTACCACAAAAGAGGCAACGTTAACCGGGATCGCACCGGACCACATCCGCAAGGGGCAGTTTTTCCAAATAGGTCTGATCGGCCCGTACCGTTGGGGCGATTCATCTGTTATACAGAACGCGAAGGTGGATTCCATGCTGGCGAACGAAAAAGAGATTATCCACCGGGCGCAACGCGGCGACCGAGACGCCCTGGCGACCCTGTACCGGGAGCACTATTCGGCCATCTTCAACTACTTTTTCTACCGCCTGGGCGATCAAACCACCGCCGAAGACCTGACCGCCGAGGTCTTTGTGCGTATGGTGGACAAGATTGACGGCTATCGTTACCGGGGCAAACCCATTCTGGCCTGGTTATACACCATTGCCCGCAACCTGCTGATCAACTATCGGCAGCGGGCCGAGAACGCGCCCAAACTGCCCCTGGAAGAGCGACTGGTCGCCTCCGATGGCAACCCCGTGCAGGCCGCCGAACGGCGGCTGACCGTGGATTGCCTGCAACTGGCCCTCAACTACCTGACCGATGTGCAAAGACAGGTCATCATCGGCAAGTTCATTGAGGGCCGCTCAACGGCGGAAGTGGCCAAAATCTTGAACAAGACGGAAGGGGCGATCAAATCGCTCCAGCACCGTGCCCTGGGCGCACTGCGCCGGGCGATGGAAAAGGAAAACTGCTATGAGCCGTAAGTTGGATCGCATCCTAGACGAATGCCAAGCCCGCCTGCGGGCCGGGGAAAGCCTAGAAAGCTGCCTGGCTTCCTATCCGGAGCACAGCCGGGAACTGCGTCCCCTCTTGGAAACGGTCGCTTCCCTACAAAGGGTACGCTGGCCCCAACCCCGTCCCCAGGCCGTTGCCCTCGGCGAGCAGAGGATGCTGGCCGCAGCCGCCCGAAAATTTCGGCCACAACCCGTATCCAAACCGCTCCAGGCCGGTTATACAGCGCGACTCATCAATCTTTTGACCGGAAAGGAGCACGTGGACATGAGACCGATTTATCGCTTCGCATTGGCCGCGGCGGCAATGGTGCTGCTTTTGGGAGTTGGCGGATGGGCGACGGCGACTTCGGCCAGCGCGCTACCGGGAGATGCCTTGTATCCCCTCAAAACAACAATTGAACTGGTGCGCCTGTTGCTGACCTTTGACCCGGCAGAACAGGCCCAGTTGGAACTGCAAATTCAGGCAACACGCCAGCAAGAGGTCCGGGCCGTCATTGAAGAGGGCAGGACGGTAGATGTCCGCTTTTCGGGGGAATTGACCTCCATTGAGGCGGACAACTGGACCATCGGCGGGTTCACGGTCTATCTGGACGCCAACACGGAGATTGTGGGCCTGCCCATTTTGGGGGCGACGGTGAAAGTAGAAGCCACCGTCCAGGCGGACGGCACCCTCGTGGCCCGGCGGTTGGTCGTGGAAGGAGCACCGACGGCCGAACCGACCGAGGATCTTTTCCAATCCCCCTTGCCGACAAACACCATGCAACCGACCAAGACACCTATGCCGACACACACCATGACGCCGACCCACGAGCCGACCAAGACACCGACGCACACCGTAGAACCAACCCATGAGCCGACCAGAACGCCGACGCACACCGTAGAACCAACCCATGAGCCGACCAAGACACCGACGCACACCGCAGAACCAACTCACGAGCCGACGATAGAACCGACCCATGAACCGGAACCCACCCACGAGCCGGAACCGACCCACGAACCGACGATAGAACCGACCCATGAACCGGAACCGACCCGCGAACCGACAATGGAACCGACCCATGAACCGGAACCCACCCACGAACCGGAACCGACCCACGAGCCGCCCGACGATACGCCGGAACCGCCCCATGAAGAGACGCCGGAACCGACCGGCGAGCCGCCCGATCACGGCTAACCCAACGGAGATCAAAAGCCCCTGGGGTGTTCCCAGGGGCTTTTTTTCGGACACCACCGCATGGCGGGCGTAACGGGGCGCGACCTACGGCCCACGCCGAGCAACGCAAGCCGGAGGCCTGCGCCCACCGCCCACCCCGGATCGCGGTCCACGGTTCAAGACCGAACAAGGGCACTTTTCATCCCGCCGCCGGTTTCACCGCAGAGATGCCAAAACGGGCACAACAACCGTCCCTCGGCGCGTCTGCGGTGTGAAATCCTGTAAACACACTGGCCCTGGTTCAAGACCCTTTGGTATTGATTTTGAACAGCACGTAAAGAGGGCAAAAGCCGATCAGCCCCGTGACCAGTGGGATCAAACCCACAACGCCGATGACAACGCCCCACGTGCCCTTGATGAAAAGGAACCCCAACGCAATGAGCACGATGCCCAAGACAACCCGGATGATGCGATCTACTTTGGACTCATTCTGTTTCATAGCTCACTCCTTTCAATCCATAGAACTAACGACCGTTACCGTTGTCGTTGCCGTGAGGGGAGGCGGCACATTGCCAATGGTAAGGATAACTGTGTAGGTTCCGACGGCGGGATACGTATGGGTAACAACCAGGCTATGGCCGGTGAGCGGAGCCGATCCGTCGCCAAAGTTCCAGGTGTACCCCAGGTTCTCACCTCCGGCGATGGTGACGGTCAGCACCGTCGGCCGACCTAATAAGGTAGGGCTGCTACTGGTGAGATGCCGGTGTTCACACCGCCGTGGCGCCGCTTCCCCCCCGCCAACGGCATGGACGGCAAACCCCAATCCACTGTTGTTACACAAAGTCATCGGAACCATATCCACTGCGCCCAGGTCCACCGTAGCCGATGGAGTCGGCAAGAGACCGACACCGGAACCGTCACCTTGAACGGCAACCGTGGGGGTGTAAGGAATGCTGGCCAAGAGAAAGGCAACCACGATGAGCAAAGCCATAAGGGCCAACCCTCCGGCCATGTGGCGGGCCGTCAGCGGCGGAAGGAGCCGTTGCCAGGCCGCATTCTTGTTCTCCTCCTCTGCCGGAGGGGGCGCAGCAGGGGGCGGCGCAGCAGGCCGATACAAGGCTTGCTCAAAGCGGTCGGGGGGCAACCAGGTGGCGAAAATGGGCGACCGGGCAAACCTGCGCCGCAGTTTAGGGGGACGCTCCCGCCGCAGCCGCTCCTCCAACCAAAGGTTGCCTTCCCGGTCGGGGCAATCGTTCGGGGGACACCCGACCACCTGCACCTCGGCAGCCCCGGCTTCCAACGCCCGCCCCAGCAGGTCGGGGTGGACCATCGCTGCACAGGCAAGGGGAATGACCTCTATTTGGACTCCGTCGACGGTCGGCGGTGGCTCATCGGAAGTGCGGAGATAGGGCCTTGCACCGTGGGCCGCGTGCCGCCCACAGGTGAAGACAAGGCGGGTGGGCCTTTCTTCGGCATGGGCCAACGCGAGGCGAGTCGTCACTTCCTGCCACAACAGTTCAACGGGGCGTTCGCCTAAGCTAAGGGCCAGGGTAGGACAGGCCCCGATGCATACACCACAAGCGACACAGCGTCCCTCATCTACAACGACGATGGGGCGGTCGGAACCGTCGGTGCGGGGCTGCATTGCCAACGCACCGTAAGGGCAATCGGCTACGCACAGGCCACAACCCGTACACCGTTCACCGTTGACGACAATAGGCACAGGTCCCTTGCCACGAAAGAGCCAGGGCAAGGCCACCAGGACCGCCGTCAGTGCTGCCAAGACGATCAGACCGGGCCACGCCCCCCACACCGATCCCCCCGCCAGGAGAGGGAGGAAGAACAGGAAGAACAGATCCAAAGGCATGGCGTCAAACGACTGGGCTACCCCGGCACGGGGCAGCATCCCGACTTGGAGAAGGCCGGTCCGGGGTGGACCGGTGTGGGAAGGCGGTTGGCTGACCACTCCCTCCGGCAAAAAGAGGCCCATCAGAAGCGGCGTCAAAGCCAAAAAGAGGGCAACGATGCCGATCATCCAAAAACGGGCAGGCAGCAGCTTGGGCCGCTGCACCCGCCGGATATGATACCAGAAGAGCAATCCGGCCAGACCCGAAACGCCGAGATGCACCCCCAGGAGCAAGAGCATGGTCAACCAACTCTGATCCAGGGCAGCATCGGTCAGGAAGGAAGGCAAGGCATCGGTCGGACCGAAGAGGCCCACGAAGCTCCGGAGGATGAGCTGCGCCCGCGCATCCCAGAGCAGCAAATAGCCGCTGACACCGACCAACCAGAGGGACAGAGTCAGGATAACGCCCCACAGCCAGGACATCCGCCGCGCCCCTCGGAAGCGATCTTGGAAAAGGATGCGCAAGGCATGAAACAAGGTTACAAGCAGCAATGCACCGGAGGCGTAGCGGTGGACACCACGCATCACCCACGAGACGGGAAAGCGGTTCATACGAACGATGGATTCGTAAGAGGCCAAATAGCCAAACTGGTAAAAGATGAGCAGGTAGACGCCGGTAGCCGCCACGACGATCAGCAGAAAAAAGGCCAGGGGATCGGTGTGGTAAAAGGGATTGGCCCACAAGTGACCGGTTAGCCTATTGATGATGTCCTCAAAGGCCAAGGCGACCCGTTCTAGGCCGTGCAGGAGACCGCGCCCTCCGCCGGAGCGGATAACCCAACCGTCACCGCGGTCGTGGGCATCCGCCCCCGCAGCAAGGGGCAATCGGTCCCAGGTCAGAGGGTGTTTCGACGTATCGGTACGTTCTGCCATTTTGCTTCCTCGAAAGTAATGCGGGCCGTCCACGAAGCGGGCGCGAATACACGAATGCACGAATGCGCCCGGCCC
>CAZQKE010000064.1:0-18449 GCA_964593865.1 uncultured Anaerolineaceae bacterium
GGCGTCGCCACACCGTCGCCGCCGGGAGCAGCGGCGACGCCGCAATCCGCCGGGGCCGCCTCCCCCGTGGGCGGGATGACCGGTGCCCTGCCCCCCTCCGGTGCAGATTCCGCCTGGGTGCTCCGCCCCGGCTGGCGGACCTTTACCCAGGCCGACGGCCTGGCCAACGACGACGTGCGAGCCGCTGTCGCCGGACCGGAAGGGGACCTGTGGTTCGGCACCTACGGCGGCGGGGTCAGCCGCTACGATCCGGCCACGGGACGGTGGCAGACTCTCACCGAAGCCGACGGCCTGGCCGCCAACTCGGTGCGGGCTATCGCCTTCGGGCCGGAGGGGGACCTGTGGTTCGGCACCTACGGCGGCGGGGTCAGCCGCTACGATCCGGCCACAGGAAAGTGGCAGACCTTTACCCAGGCCGACGGCTTGGCCGACAACCGGGTGTGGACCGCGGCCTTCGGGCCGGAGGGGGACCTGTGGTTCGGCACCACCGGCGGGGTCAGCCGCTACGATCCGGCCACAGGGAAGTGGCAGACCTTTACCCGGCCCGACGGCCTGGCCGATGATCGGGTGATGGCCATAGTCTTCGGACCGGAGGGGGACATGTGGTTCGGCACCTACGGCGGCGGGGTCAGCCGCTACGATCCGACCACGGGACGGTGGCAGACTCTCACCGAAGCCGACGGCCTGGCCGCCAACTCGGTGCGGGCTATCACCTTCGGGCCGGAGGGGGACCTGTGGTTCGGCACCACCGGCGGGGTCAGCCGCTACGATCCGGCCACAGGGAAGTGGCAGACCTTCACCCAGGCCGATGGCCTGGCCGACAACCGGGTATGGGCCGCGGCCGTCGGGCCGGAGGGGAATCCGTGGTTCGGTACGAGCGGCGGGGTGAGCCGCCACGACCCGCTTGTAGAATCCTTCGCCTGGGCCGGTGAGCAAGTGTGGGCAGTGGCCGCCGGGCCGAAGGGGGACCTGTGGTTCGGCAGCAGTGGCAGCGGGGTGCGCCGTTACGATCCGGCCACAGGGCGGTGGCAAGTCCTTACCGAGGACGACGGCCTGGCCGATAATCGGGTGAGGGCCATCGCCGCCGGGCCGGAGGGGGGCCTGTGGTTCGGCACCTACGGTGGGGTCAGCCGTTACGATCCGGCCACGGGGCGGTGGCAGACTTTTACCGAGATCAACGGTCTGGCTGCTAACTCGGTGTGGGCCGTCGCTACCGGGCCGGAGGGGGACCTGTGGTTCGGTACTATCGGTGGGGTCAGCCACTACGATCCGGCCACAGGGAAGTGGCAGACCTTCACCCAGGCCGACGGCTTGGCCGATGATCGGGTGAGGGCCATCGCCGCCGGGCCGGAGGGGGACATGTGGTTCGGCACCTACGGCGGCGGGGTCAGCCGCTACGATCCGGCCACAGGGAAGTGGCAGACCTTCACCCAAGCCGACGGCCTGGCCGACAACCGGGTATGGGCCGCGGCCGTTGGGCCGGAGGGGGACCTGTGGTTCGGCACCTACGGCGGCGGGGCCAGCCGCTACGACCCGGCCACGGGGCGGTGGCAGACCTTTACCGAAGCCGACGGCCTGGCAAACAACCGGGTGCGGACCGTCATCGTGGGGCCGGATGGGAGCGTCTGGTTCGGCACCCATGGCGGCGGGGTCAGCCGTTACGATCCCGACACAGGCCAATGGCGCACCTGGACCACCGACGACGGCCTGTTCAGCGACAATGTGTGGTCCGCCGCCGTCGGGCCGGGCGGCAATACCCTTTGGTTCGGCGCCGACGGGGGGACGAATTTTTTCGTCAGGGCGCAGCCGTAAACCGAATCAGGAGTACCCTCCCGCACATTGGCGGGCCGAAGGCCCGCTTGAACCTGCGGGAGGTCTCTTGCGCAAACCGTGCCCCAGGTTTCGGCCATATAACGCTCGACCAGGGCGATGGCATCCAGATAGAGGATCATGCCCGGTCCTCCAACAGAAAGTCGGCAACGGCGCAGCCCTTGCAGCCGGGCCTCCAGCGAGGGTGGCAAGGGGATAAGGCGTCCTACGGGTTTGCCCCGTTCGGTGATGATTACGGTGTCGTCGGCTTTGACCTGACGGATATAGCGGCTCAACCGGGTTTTGAGTTCCCGAATGGTGTAGGCCATGGTCGGGTCTCCTCCTTGTAGTCACAACTGTATAACAAAAGACCACAAAAAGCAAAAGGCGACTCAAGTCGCTCCCTGCGGGCCTGGGGCCAACGGCCCGCCGGGAGCGGTCTCAACCGCTATTTTGGAAAGAACAACAGAACACCAAAGGCAAGGCTGCTGAGCACCACCGCCCACCAATCGGCGCGGGAAAAACGGATGTCGTGCAAGACGGTGCGTCGGGCCGGGTAGCCCAACCCCCGTGCCGCCAGGGCCAACCCCAGCTGATCGCTCAGGCGCAGGGCGGCGATGATGGTCGCCGCCAAGATCGGCGCATAGGACCGTGCCCGTCGGAGCAAGCTACCCTGCCCCACGATCCATCCCCGCGCTTGCTGGGCCTCCTTGATGGCAACGAAAAGGCCATACGTGGTCGGCAGGTAGCGGATGGCCAGGCCGACGGTCAGCCCCCAAGGGTAAGGGAGGCCCAATTTGACCAAGCCCCGGACCAGCGTCGACGATTCGGTGGTCAGCAGCAGGGCGGCAACGGCAAAGGCCAAAGCCGCCACGCGCAAGGCGAAACTCAACCCGATGAGGATGCCGCCGACGGTAACCCTTACAGGCCCCACACCAAACAACACCGTACCGCCAGGGGAAAACAAAGGCTGCAAGAGCAAGATCATGAGCAACAGGGGAAAAAGCCTTCGCCACAACCGCCCCAACCTGACGAAGGGCACTCCCGCCGTCAGCAAAGCAACATGGGCGATCAGGAGCAACCCTCCCAGCACGGCAACGCTCCGGAACAGCAGGCCCACCAGCACGGCCAAGCCCGTCATCCACAGCTTGGCGCGGGGGTCAAGGCGGTGCAGCCACGAATCGCCGGGCAGGTAAAGGTCAAAGGTTTGGCTCATCGGCATCACCGCGGGACCTTTCCCCCAATGCCCCGGATAAAGGCAGCACAAAAGGCATCCACCGTCAAGCAATGCGGCGGCAGCCCCAACAACCGGGCCAGCACCGCTACCGGCGGCGGCTCCAGGGAGGCACGGGCCAACAAGTCCGAATCCCCAAAAACGGTCGCAGGGGGGCCATCGGCCAGAATCCGCCCTCTGTGAAGGACGATCACCCGCCGGGCGTGGGCGGCGACCAGGGCCATATCGTGGCTGATGAGGAGGATGGTCCGGCCCTGGGCGTGCAATTCGGTCAGCCAAGCAAAGGTCTCTGCGCGACCGGCAGCATCCAGGCCCACCGTCGGTTCATCCAGGATCAAAATGGGTGGGTCCTGCGCGGCCAAAGAAGCCAGCGTCACCCGCCGCCGCAGACCGTAGCTCAGGATGGCCGGTGGCTCTTCGGCAACGGCGGACAGGTCAAAGCGGTTCAGGGCCGCCCGGACGCGGGCCTCCACCTCCGCAGGGGGCAAGCCCAGGTTGCGCGGCCCAAAGGCCACCTCCCGGCGGACGGTCGTGCTGAAGATCTGCTGTTCCGGGTGCTGAAACAAAAAGCCCACCCGCCGGGCCATCTCGCCGATGGAGTGATCGGCAACATCCCGCCCTTCCACCCGCACCACGCCACGCCGGGGTCGCAACAGGCCGTTGAACTGCTTGGCCAGCGTCGTCTTGCCCGAACCGTTGGCCCCCACAATCGCCACAAACTGCCCCTGGGGGACATCCAGGTCCAGGCCGCGCAGGACCGGTCGTGCGGCGTCGTACCGAAACTCCAAACCGCGCACCTGCAAGGCCGGAACATCCGGGGCAGAATCCGGCTCTGCTTCCACAGACGGCTCTCCATCCCTTGCAGATGCATCTTGCCCTCTGGGCAAGGCCGACAGCTGCGGCAACGCCTCCTCCACGGTGAGAAACCCAAAGTCGGTCCCCAACCGTCGGTTGAGGGCGGCGGCCAACCGGGCGATCTGGGGCACGGCCACCCCCCACGCGGCCATCTCGGCAGCGCGGCGAAACAACGCACGGGGGGAATCCTGGGCCACCAAGCGGCCTCTGTGCAGCACGGCCACACGGTCGGCAAAGGCGACCACCGCTTCGGGATCGCTTTCGGTCATCAGGATCGCCACGTCATGGTTGCGGCGCAGGGCTTCCAGGGCAGAGAGGACCTCCCGACGGCCCACGGGGTCCAGGCCGCCCAGCGGTTCATCAAGGATCAAGAAGGCAGGGCGCATGGCCAAGATGGCGGCCAGGGCCGTCCGCTTCTTTTCGCCGCCGGATAGCGACGCCGGCGGACGATGGCGGACCGCCTCCAGGTGAAAAAGGCCCAACATCTCCTCAACCCGCGCCCCGATCTCGGCGGGGGGCAAGCCCAGGTTCTCCAACCCCCAAGCGATCTCGGCCTCGACGCTTGGATTGAACAACTGCGCATCCGGTTCTTGGAAGAGCAGGCCCACCCGGTCGGCCAGGGCAGGCGGTGGGTGTTGACGGGTATCCTTCCCGGCGACAAGGACGCGACCTTCCATCGTCCCGCCGGTCAGATGGGGGGCCAATCCGGCCAGCAACAGGCAGAGGGTCGTCTTGCCTGCGTCGCTGGCGCCCATCACCGCCAGCCACTCACCCGGCCGCAGGGCCAGGTCCAGGCCGTCCAACACCCAGGGGGATGGTGCACCGGGCGCAAGGGATGGGTAAGCGAACCGAATCCCTTCCGCCCGCAGAGAGGGGTCACGCCGGTTCATCATCAAAACGATAGCCCACGCCGCGCACGGTGGCGATCAAGCTGCCGTCGCCCAGCTTCCGGCGGATGTGGCCGATATGAACATCCACCACCCGCTCTTCACCGTAAAAGTCGTAGCCCCACACCTGCTGTAGGAGCTGTTCCCGGCTGAGGACCAATCCTCGGTGCTCAACCAACGTCTTGAGCAGGTCAAATTCGGTGCCGGTCAGCTCCACCGGCTTTCCGTCCACCCATACCCGGCGGCGTCCCACATCCAAGCGGAGGCGGCGGGAGGTCAGAACGGTTGTGTCGGCTGCCACTCCGACGCCCCCCCGCAGGCGGCGCAGGGCAGCTTTGACGCGGGCCACAAGCTCACGAGGGCTGAAGGGCTTGGTCAAATAATCATCGGCCCCCAGCGAAAGGCCCACGATCTTGTCCGTTTCCTCCGAACGGGCGGTGAGCATGATGACATAGACATCCGATTCACGGCGCAAGTGGGTCAGTAGCTCCAGGCCATCCATGCCGGGCAGCATCACGTCCAGCACGACCAGGTCCGGTTTAAAGGCACGGGCCGCCCGCAAGCCGGACGGCCCATCCATAGCGGTATAGACTTGGTAATTTTCCCGACGCAGGTAGGCTGTCACCAGGTCAAGGATGTTCTGCTCATCATCAACGACCAAAATCTTGGCATCAGGCACGTGACCGGCCCTCCTCGCGACCGTGTTGCCCGTATGGTACACGAGGAGGGGGTCGTTGTCAAGCCGACCGGCACCGCGTTGCAGGGCAAGCGTGTTTATCACCCTTGCCGCCGGTTTCATCATGACGCCGGGGGTGTGAAAAGTAACCGTGCGAGGCCGACCCGGCCATGCGCAAGAACTCTCGACGGTTTGTTTCTTTCACCCTGCTCTCCTCCGACGCGGGTCGCAGCCCACGTCATCTCCGATTGAGCGCAGAGTAGCATGGCCGGTTGAAGGGAGGATAAAGGGGATGTGAAGATTCGGTAAAGACCGGAGAGGGGATTTTCAGAGCCGCTCTTCTATCCTCACCCCTGCCGTCACCTGGGGCCGGTAGATGGCCGAGGCCCCTGCCCGGCGCAACGCCTCTTCCAGGGGAGCCGTGTCCTCCCAGGGCCACAGGGCGATGATGGTTCCCCCGTCGCCTGCACCGGCCAGCTTGGCCCCCAACGCGCCTGCCGCCAACGCCGCCGCAATGAGCCGCTCGTTCGACTCGCCCGAACCGCCCAAGTCGCGTTGGATGGCGTGGTTTTCGTTCATCAGGCGGCCCAGCGTCGGCCAATCGCCCAGGAGCAGGGCCTTTTTGCCCATGCGGGCGATCTCGGTGATCCGTTCGTAGCCCTGCACCACCGCCGGTTCGCCGTCCAGCCAGCGTTCGCGCAGCGGCTTGTGGACCGCGCTGGAAGCGTGCTGCACGCCGGTAAAGCCCAGCACAAAGGGCAAGGCAGGCACATAGTCGGCCAGCGGCTCGACGGTGGCGAAAAGCTCCGCCTCCTCCCGGCGGTAAAACTGCTTGCCCCGGAAATCCATATAGTTCAGGCCGCCAAAGGTGCACATGTAGGCATCTTGGTAGCCGCACACCACCTTGAGGTAGTTCAACTCAACATAGCGAGCCTTCTCGGCCAGGCGGTAGGGGCCGGGATGCTTCCCCTGCCAGGCCAGGAGCGACCGCAGCAAGGCCACAACCAACGCCGTCGAACCGGCCAACCCGCTGCGCAAGGGGATTTCGCTTTCATAGCGCACCCGGACGGTCAGGCGAGGCCGCTCTCTTCCCACCAGGTGCAGGTAGTCCAACACCGCCCGCGCCACGTCAAAGCGATCCCCTTGGGGCCGCAGGTCGCGCCGCGTGACAATGGAACAGGTCCGGCCTGCCGTTTCCAGCACCAGCTCCGCCGCCGGTGTGACCGTCACCCGCGCCCGCATTCCCACCGAACAGGAGAGAACCGCGCCGCCGTACATATCGGTCGGGTTGCCGATGATGCCGCATCGCCCCGGCGCAGAACAGACGATTTTTTCAGAGTTCATAGGCTTTCCGTTTGATGTATTTGCGGGCCAGGTAGCCGTACCGCTCATCGGCCAGGGCAAAATCCACAAAGGCCCGGAAGTAGCTCTCAAAGTTACCCACGTCGTAGCGGTGCTGGTCGGCGGCCAGGGGCCAGGCGTAGACCGGTTGGCCCTGCCGGATCAGCAGCCGGATGGCATCGGAAAGTTGGATCTCGCCCCGGCGGTCGGGCAGGGTGTGCTCCAGGGCTTCAAAGATGGCCGGGCTAAAGACGTAGCGGGCGGCCACGGCCAGGGTAGAAGGAGCCGCACCGGGCGCAGGCTTTTCCACGATGTCGGTCATGGCCACCGGTTCGCCGGGGGGCGGCTCGGCTCCGGCGATGCTGACGATGCCGTAGCGGTAGGTCTCCTCGGCGGGGACCTGCTCCACGGCGACGACGGCCGCCGCTCCCAGGTCGGCGTGGGCGGCCATCATGCGGCGCAGCGGCTCTGCCGGGTCCTCCGCGCCGATGATGGAATCGCCCAGGGCGACGACGCAATCCTCACCGTCCACGAAATCGGCCCCTAGGGAGACGGCATGGCCCAGGCCGCGGGGCACGCTCTGGCGGGTGTAGAAAAGGCGGGCACGGCTTTGCAAAAAGTCTATCTCGGCCAACAACGCCTCGTTGCCCGCCTCCTTGAGCACGGCGACCAGTTGCGGGTCAAAGTCAAAATGATCCTCAACGGCCCGCTTGCGCCGCCCGGTGATGAACAGGATTTGGGCCAGGCCCGCCGCCTGCAGCTCCTCGACCACGTATTGGACGACCGGCTTGCGGCCCACCGGCAGCATCTCCTTGGGCTGCGACTTGGTGGCAGGCAGCAGCCGCGTGCCCATCCCGGCGGCGGGGATGATGGCTTTGGTAATTTGTTGAGTCATGATGTCCACTCCGGATTTTCTAGGTCAGCAACCCGGCCAGCGCCAAGGAGTACACCCGCGCCCGCGGCGGATCGGAACGGGAGGTCAGCACCACCGGCGCGGATGCCCCCATGACGATTCCCGCCATCTTGGCCGAGGCCAGGTACTCCAGGTTCTTGGAAAGGATATTGCCCGCATCCAGATCGGGCACGACGACGACATCCACATCCCCGGCCACGGGGCTGACGATGCCCTTATCCTGGGCCGCTTCCGCCGAGATGGCGTTGTCAAAGGCCAGGGGACCGTCCACGATGGCCCCTTTGATCTGCCCCCGCTCTGCCATCTTGCTCAGGCAGGCGGCGTGGACGGTGGACGGGATGTTGGGGTTGATCGTCTCCACGGAGGAGAGGGCGGCCACTTTGGGCCGCTCCACGCCCAGCTTACGGGCCAGGTCTACGGCGTTCTGGGTGATGGCAGCCTTTTGGGTGATGTTCGGATTGATGTTGATGGCCGCATCGGTGATGAGCAGGAGTTTGTGGTAGGTAGGCACTTCCAGGACAAAGACATGGCTCAGCAGGCGGTCGGTCCGCAGGCCGGTCTCCGGGTGCAGGACGGCATGGAGCATTTCGTCGGTATGGAGATAGCCCTTCATCAGCACCTGTGCTTCCCCTTGACGCACCAGGGCAACCGCCGCCGTCGCCGCCGCTTTGTTGGTTCTGGTCGGAACGATACGCACTCCCTCCAGGTCCCAACCGATGTCCTCCGCTTCGGCCCGGATGTCCTCTTCGCGTCCTACCAGCAGGGGGATGATCAAACCCCGTTTGACCGCCCGCTGCACCGATTGGAGCACCAGTTTGTGGGCGGCGGCGGCCACCGCCACCCGCGTTGGAGGTTTCTTTTGGGCCAGTTCAACCAGCTGCTGCAAGCGCGTGATCATCATTTTTTCCTCCTCAGAAAACCACGGGCCGTCCACGAATGGGGCGCGAATACACGAATACACCCGACCCGGCGGCACAAGCCGGAGGCTTGCACCACAGGGCAGGCAGCTCCATCTGGGCAGACGCCGACCGCGCAGGCGGTCGGTCGGCCGCAGGCCCCCAAGAAGCGACTTGAGTCGCCCCCTTTTCCCTTGCGCTACGTTTCCCGGTGTGAGCCACGGCCCTTGTTCCCCCTTGTGCCCTTCCCGCGGACGCGCTGCAGGGCCAAGGGCAAGCGCGGCGGCAAGTCCCCCGCCACCATTCCCATATCCCCCAGTTCGGCGCGGGCCAGCTCCCCGGCCAGGCCGTGCAGGTAGGCTCCTGCCACCGCCGCCTCAAAGGCCCCCATGCCCTGGGCACGCAGCCCCACGATGGCCCCGGCCAAGACATCGCCGCTGCCCGCCGTAGCCAGGCCGGGGTTGGCGAAGGGGATGACCACCGTCCGCCCATCGGGCGCGGCGACGACGGTAAAGGCCCCCTTGAGCACAACGACCGCCCGCCAAGCCGCTGCCATGCGTTGCGCCGTCTCCTCCCGCCGGGCCTGGATTTGGCGGACCGTCGCCCCTTTTCCCATCAGACGGGCCATTTCGCCGGGATGGGGAGTCAGGATGGTGTCGGGCGGCAAGGCTTCCCACCAGGCGTCGGCGCGGCTCAAAGCGTTGAGACCGTCGGCATCCACGACCAGGGGAGGCAAGGGCAAAGGGTCCTGTTGCTCCGTTGCCGCCCGGTTCACAAAGCCGAGGTGACCTTTGCGACCGGACGGTTCCAAGCCGACCAGGGTGTGGACGAGGGCAACCGCTTCCTTTTCCTGGGTCAACCCCGGCCCTAACAAGAGGGCATCATAGTCGGCCAAATGTTCACGCAGCACCCTTGCGGCGTCGGCTGCGAGGACGCCCATATCGTGAGGCAGAAGCAGGTAGGTGGCTTCGGCCAGATGGGCCGCAACGGCGGATTGGATGGGTTGGGGCAACCCAATCGTCACCAGACCTGCACCAACCCGCGTCGCCCCGGCCCCGGCCAGGGCCGCCGCACCCACATAGTTGACCGAACCGGCCACGATGAGGGCACGGCCAAAGGTCCCTTTGTGGGCGGAGGGAGGACGCTCCGGCAGCCAAGCGCGGACCTGAGGCGCGGTCGCCATCTCCAGCGGCACATCGTCGGCCAGCTCCGCCGGGATGCCGATGTCGGCGACGACCAGTTCACCCACCGCCGCCGCACCGGGGAAGCGCAACAGACCGATCTTGGGATGGGCAAAGGTTACGGTCACGTCCGCGGGCAAAGCCGCCGGGTCCAGGTCGCCGGTATCGCAATTCAAGCCGGTGGGGCAATCCACGGCGACAACGAGGGGGCGCGGCGGGGGCGGCTCGCCGGGAACCACTTCCGCCAGGCCCGAAGGGGCACGGGCCTCGGCGACCGATTGGCGCACGACGGCCAACAGATCCTTGAGGAGACCGCCGATGGGCCGGGAGACGCCCACGCCCAGCAGGGCATCCACCACCACATCGGCGGCGGATAAGAGGCTGCGCAACGCTTCAAAACCTTCGTCATCCTCGGCCCAGATGATGGGCAGGCGATCCTCTTTGACGCGCCGAAAATTGACATCATCGTCGGCGTCTTTGCGCTTCCAGATGTAGCAGGTGACGCGGCAGCCCATTTCCCGCAGATAGTGGGCGGCAACCAAGCCGTCGCCACCGTTGTTGCCCGGCCCGATCAAGGCTACGATCCGTGCCCCTTGCGTTTTGATGCGCTGCCCAACGGCCTGGGCGGTGGAACGCCCGGCGTTTTCCATCATGGTGGCGAAGCTCAGGCCACCGGCGTTCGCCCGATTTTCCAGGTCACGGCTTTTTGCCACGCCGATAATCTTGACCGCATTCATCGTTCATCCTCCCCCCTGACATCTCCTCGGTGCTTGATCTCGGCATTGATCCACAGCCAAGCGATCAGGACCGCTGCCAAGCCGCCGACGGTCAGCATGATGAGCAGGAAGCTCAGCTGCATCATCGCCGATGGGGAACTGCCGATGGGGTCCACCGGATGCCGGATGACGCCCGCCCGCCGGACGGCGATCCAGGGGACGACGCCCATCAGCAGGTTCAGGACCGCCGTAAAATCGGCCTGCGCGACCAACCGGCCGACTCCCCACACCACAACAACCGCCGCCAGGATCAGGGCGGTGGTGCGCACGCGGGGTTCGTTCCAAGCGATCCATTGGCCCCAGGTCAGCTTGGTAACGAGCATGGCCGAAAGGACGTAGACGACCCAAATGATCAAGGCGGCCAGTCCGGCCGCTTGGGTTCCGCGATACCAGGGCGGTCGCCGGACGATCAAGGCAACCAGCCCCAGCAGCCCGGCCAGGCTCAGAGACAGCAATCCGACCCAAACCAACGCCCCGTGGACAAAGACCAATTTGATGAGATGGCCCAAGTGCGCTTCCGGCGGAACCAAGATCAGCCCAATCAGCAACAGCCCCGAAAAGAGCACCGCCAGCAGCGGCAGAAACCGATCCCTCCACTTTGGCAATTTCATGACGACCTCAACGGTTGTTTGATCGCGCCTTCCCGGTTGGACAGACGGCCCAAACTAGGGTACAATGCCCCTCACCGCCCTGCACTCGGCAAAGGACGAACAGGAGGTGAAGGGAATGGAACCATCCGAACTGCAAGACCGGCGGGAATCTCGTCCAGGTATCTCCCCGGCAAGCCTGGCCGTAGGGGGCATCACCTTGCTGGTGGTCGCCCTGCTGGCCTATGCCCTCTTGGCCGGGCCTGACCGCCCCCCCGACATCGGCGATCCGGTCCCCGATTTTCAACTGGTGGCCCTGGATGGCTCCCTCATGAGCCTGAGCAGCTACCGCGGCCAGGTGGTCGTCCTCAACTTTTTCGCCAGCTGGTGCGCTCCTTGCCGCCAGGAAGCCGCCGACCTAGAGCAAGCCTGGCGCAAATACCGGGGCACAGGCGTCCAATTCCTGGGAATCGGCTACAAGGATGCCCCCTCTAAAGCACAGGATTTCGTCGACACCTTCAACATCACCTACCCCATCGCCGTGGAGACGGACAACCTCACCGCCCGCGCCTACGGCGTAACCGGTGTGCCCGAGACTTTTATCATTGACCAAGAAGGCAACTTGGTCCGGCATTTTTTGGGCGCGATCACGCTGGAGCAGATTTCCCAAGAAGTAGACCCCTTGCTCAACCGCTAAAACCGGGCAACGCAGGATTTCACGCCGCAGGGGCGCGATTCCCAAAAACGGTTGGTTGCGCACGCCCTCTTCCCCACACCTTCGGCTTCCCGGCGGTGGGGCAGGAATCGGGGGTGGCCTGACTTCTTCCGCACCGGCTCCACCGCCTATACCTGTTTGGTCCAATTGCGTCCCCCCAACCGGTGTTGGAAAAAGGCCAAGATCACGTTCCGCAAGCGGTTGATGTCCAGCCGCTGGACGATACGACCGTTGTAGGCAACCGACATGATCCCGGATTCTTCGGATACGACGACGGCCAGGGCGTCACTTTCTTCGGTGACGCCGATGGCCGCCCGGTGGCGGGTTCCCATGCCGCTGTAGCGGGGGTTGTGGGTGGCGGGCAACATGCAACTGGCGGCGACAATTTTTGCATCGCGGATGATCACCGCCTTGTCGTGCAGGGCGGTGTTGGGATGAAAGATGGTCTGCAGCAAAGCCGCACTGACATCGGCATTGAGGATCACGCCGGTTTCAATGTATTCCTGCAGACCGGTCTCCCGTTCAAAGACGATGAGGGCACCGTGACGTTGGGCGGCCATACGATGGGCCGCCCGCGCCACTTCATCCACCATCTCTTCCATCACTTCATCCTGGAAGCGACGGGCAAACAGCCCCCCTGTGCGGCCCAGCCGTTCCAGGGCACGGCGTAGCTCCGGTTGGAAGATGACGGGGATGGCGATCACCAAAGCGGGAAAGGCGGCATTGATCAGCCACCGGAAGCCTCGGAAGGGGAGGATTTGGCTGGCCAAAAAGGCCACCAGGATCACCAAGACCATGCCGCGCAACAGCTGGATGGCCTGGGTCCCTTGTGCCCAAGAAAAGAGGAGGAAAAAGACCACGGCGACCAGGATGATGTCAATGACATCTACCAACTCAATGTTGGCAATCACCCACAAAACATCACTCACGGCGAAGCTCCGCTGACAAGGGTGCAATCGGCTACATCTGGGATAGGAGCTGCCGATAGGCTTCCACGTTCTTGGGTTTGAGGGAGATGATGAGCCGCACCGTGCCCATCGCCTGCTCGCGCAGCCCGGCATCCAGTTGCAGTTCACCCAGGGCGTCCAACTCCTTGATCGCTTCCTCCCGCATTCCGGCATCAATGTAGGCCCTGGCCATCCGCGCCCGCAGGGCCATTTGTTGCGGTTGGAGCCGCACCGCTTCCTGCAACAAGGCCAACGCCCGTTTGTCTTCTCCCCGCGAGCGGTAGTATTGGAGCATGTCCACAACCTGTTTATCCGCCAGTTTGGGCCGTCCCAGTTTGTAGTAAAGGTCAATCAGATGCAGTCGTGCCCGTTCATTGTCCGGGTCCAGGGAGACAATCTGCTGGTATAGCTCACTGGCCTCGCGCCAACGGCCACGTCGCATCTGCACGTCGGCCATCTTGCGCAAAAGGCGCAGCCGCCATTCCCGCTCGTCGGAAGCACGGGGCGCCAGGCGTAGGGCCTCGGTGTATTTCTCCAAGCATTTATCCACCTGGGCCAGCTGATAGTAGGCATCGGCCAGGGCCAAGTACTGCTCCAGGGCTTGGTCTATCTCGCCGGAGCTGATGAGCAGGTCAATCAGCCGCGAACGGACGACCACATCCATCGGGATCAAGCGCAGGATGCGTTTGTAAACGCCGATGGCCTGGCGGACTTCTTCCCGTACCAGGTACAGGTCAGCGACGACCTGATACTTGGTCACGGCGTCCTCAATGCGGCCGTCCTGGACAAAGATTTCGGCCAGGCGCAGGTGCAAGGGGAGATAGGTAGGGGCCGCTTCAATGGCCTGATAGCACACTTCAATGGCGGCGGTTAGGGCGCCACGCTTCATGTACTCTTGGCTCAGGGACATGGCGGATAGGATTTTGTCCGCGCCGGGGATGGCCAACATTTCGGCCAGGCTCATGGTGACGCCTTCGTCGGACAAGGCGTCCATTTTCTGCCGCGCCGCCCGCGCCTTGTCCTCCCAGCCTTTGGAGGAGAGGAACTCTACCAGGGCGTTGGTGAACTCCAGGGCTTTTTCCCGGTCTCCTTTGGCCGCGTAGCTTTCGGCCAGGGCATCATAAAGGTCAATAAGATCATCGGCCTGCTCCCGCTGGACCGTGCCCAAGTCCACAATTTTGAGGGCTTGGACAAAGTGTTCCAGGGCATCGTCAATGCGGCCCAGGGCTTTGTAGCACTCCCCCAGGGCAAAGTGGCTGCCCAGGGCATATTTTTCATGGTGGACCGATTGCCGGAATTCGGCAATGGCGTCCTCAAAACGCAATCTTTGCTGGTAAAGCAGCCCCAGGTTAAAATGGACCGCCGGCCGGTCCACACCGGCGTCCACGATTTTGGTGTAACAGGCGATGGCTTCGTCTATCAGCCCCCGCGTCTGGAAATCAATGGCCTGGGCAATGAGGGCATCGATTTGGGGGCGGCTGAGGGTGGGTTTAGGGGGAGCGGCAGCTCCTTTCTCAAAGGCGGTGATCTCCGGCGCGGGGCCGACGGGCGTTTCCTCAAAGGGGATGTTGGCCAGCTCGGCCAGGGCGGTGTCCCGCGCGATGTCGGCGGGGCTGGCGCCTTCTTCCGTCGGCGGGGGAGGAGCAGCTTGGGTTTCTTGCACCGGCGCGCCGGAATGCAAGGCTTCGGCCAGGGCGCGGGCCTCCCGGTTTTGGGGGTCCAAATCCAAAGCCAGACGACACTGCTCCAACGCCTGCTCAATTTTGCCCTGTCGCTGCAGGGCACGGGCCAGCTCCAGGTACTCTTTGGCCGCCCGTGTCACTTGGTTCAGCTCAACATAGATTTCGGCCAGGGACCGATGGGATTGCAAGTGATCGGGGTGGAGTTTGATCGCCTGTTGAAAGGCGCGGATGGCACTGGCCCAGGATCGCTGGCGACGGTAGATCTCTCCCAGTGTGTGCAGGGCATCGGCCGCCGCGTGGCGCTGCCCCAATCGTTCGTGGATTTCGGCAATGCGCACCAAAGGGGCCGGGTCATCGGGGGCCAAGCGCGAAGCCTGCCGATACGCCTCCAGTGCTTGGTCGTACTGCTCCAGCTCAAAGTAGGCAAGCCCGATGTGGTTGTGCACCACGGGGTCGTCGGGCATCTCGGCGAGTGCCTTCCGATATGCCTCCAGGGCCTTGTCCCACTTGCCCTCCCAGGCAAAGTTGAGACCGGCGCTGATCGCCTTGTCATACGCCTTTTTGTCACCGGCCACGGTTCCTCCCCCTTTGCGCATTCAGCAGATAAACAGATTATAGCACAGAATGGCCGGAGATGCCAGGTTGTGACCTATTTGTTTGAAAGAGGAAAGGTCAATCCTGGGCGATCACGGTATTGGCCAAGGAGCCGATGCCCTCAATCTCGACGGTTACACGGTCGCCCGGTTGCAAAGGTCCTACGCCGGCAGGCGTGCCGGTCAGGATCACGTCGCCCGGTTCCAGGGTCATCACCGCCGAGATGTAGGCGATCAAGACGGGAACGGCAAAGATCATCCGGGAGGTGCGCCCTTTCTGACGCACCTCCCCGTTGACCAGGCAACGGATGAGCAGGTCGCGGGGGTCCAGATCGGGTACGATCCACGGCCCCAAAGGGCAAAAGGTATCAAACCCTTTGCCCCGCGTCCACTGCCCATCGCGCCGCTGTAGGTCGCGGGCGGTGACGTCGTTGGCACAGGTGTAACCCAGGATGTAGCTTCCGGCCTCCTCCGGTGAGACGCGCCGTGCCCGCCGTCCGATGACGACGGCCAGTTCTGCTTCGTGTTCGACACGCTGCGATAGATGCCGGGGGTAGATGATAACCCCACCCGGCCCGATGACGGAGCTAGGGGGCTTGAGGAATAGGAGCGGCTCTTTGGGGATTTCGGCCCCATGCTCGGCGGCGTGGGCAGCATAGTTGCGACCCACTGCCACGATCTTGGTAGGCTTGCAAGGGGCCAGCAAGGTGACATCAGACAGAGGTGCCAGCGCCTCTCCCAACCGGATCGGAAGGCGCAAGCCATCGGGCAAACGGTAAACCACATCCTCTCGCACTACCCCGGTCACGATCTCGCCTTGCCACCGCCCACGCACAATCCGCATGATGTTCACCCCTCTTTGTAGATAAACCCCCACCGCCCGGCGCGAGATCGCGAGCCGGAGCCTGTGCAACGGCAAAGGGCGATTTTGCCGCCCCGTCGGGAATTATACACAAAAGCGGTTAGGAGGCAAACGCCGGGCAAGAGCGGAGAATGTCCCATCACCCCAAAACGGCCTCAAGATTCGGTTCCCCTTTCCGAGGTAGATTCACTTATCCCGCATTTGGTGGGAAACGGAGCAGACATGGCGTGGATAGGCGCAACACGTCCGAACAGAGCAGGTCCCTTACGTCCACAACCCGGCAGACCTTTTGTCCAAGTCTACACCGGCATCTCTCCCACACCGTGGACGGCACCCCGGCACAGCCTGCCCCACGGGACACAAAAATTACAGAGGGGTCTGAATGCGCAAAAGGCATCTGAGAGTGCCGACCGTGTTGGCAGGAGATCTCCCCCTTGTACGAACGATCATACAAAGGGCAGGAGGCGCGGCCCATGGGACCAACGGCCCAGGACTTTGCGCCTTCGGCCTGGGCGAAACGGACAAGGGAATCGCCGCCGTGGACGCCGACGGCGTAGCCCTCACCGCCATCCGAGGGCCGTACCGGCAGAATCGGGAACGGGCGGGACCCATCGCCGAGCCAGAAGCACAGGTCGCCGAACCGGAAGCCCAATCGGACGGCCCCAAGGGCCTGCCGAACCTGCTCCGGCCGGGCCTGTTGCCGGGCGGCCTGGGGCCGGTCCGCCGCCGCTAAAACCACAATCCGGCCCGGAAGGTTCGGGAAGCCCTGCGGGCTTTTATGTCCGCTACCACCCGGAGCACCAAGTTGCATCGTGGGAAGGCTGTGGTATAATGGCAATCCACCTGATGTACGGAGGTTGTCGTGAGCAAACGCAAAAGCCAGAAGATCAGCCGCAACCAGATCCTGTTCCGGGTGATGCTGGGTCTGGTGGCGCTCAGCATGGTGTTCAGCCTCATCGTCGTCGCCCTGCCGGAACCCAAGCCACCGGTCACACCTACCCCTTTGCCGACCTGGGCGTTTGAACCGACTACCCCGCCGGAACCGCTCCCCACCGCCACGGCCCCGGCCCAGACCCCATCTCCCACCCCCACCGTCACAACCACCGAGCCGGTCATGGGGCCGGAGCTCCCCACCGCCACGGCAACGCTCACACCGACGCTCACGCCATCCCCCACCGAAACCCCGGCCGGCGCTGCCCTGGAGTTCGCCGTCGCCGGGGATAGCCGGGGCAACCCCTCCGTCTACCGGGCACTGCTGGCCGCCGTGATGGAGAGCGGGAGCGAGTTCCTGGTCCACACCGGCGATCTGGTCAACCAGGGCACGGCAGAGCAATGGGCTGCCTTTGAGCAGATCATGGCCGACTTTACCCTGCCCTTCTACCCCGTCCCCGGCAACCACGACGGGCTGGATGGATCGCTGGAGGGCTACCTAGCATCCAGCGGCGCACCGGCCGCCCACTACTCCTTTGACTACGGCCCCGTCCACCTGACCATGGCCGACAGCCACAACGGCGGCATCGGCGCCGGGGAACTGGCCTGGTTGCGCGATGACCTGAGCACAACAGGACAACCGATCAAAATGGTCTTTTTGCACCACCCTCCCTTTGACCCCGACGGGACAGACCATACCATGGCCTACGGCAGAAAAAAATTCATGGACCTGATGGCCGAGCAGGAGGTGGACTATGTCTTTGCCGGGCACATCCACGCCTACAGCCGGGCAGAACGGGACGGAGTGACCTACATCATCACCGGCGGGGCAGGCGCACCCCTCTACGGCGACGAACACCCCCAGGCATTCTACCACTACCTGCGCGTCCTGATCCAAGACCTAAACGTCACGGTACAGGTCATCAAGATCGACAGATCCCAGAACACCCCTGCCGGACCGCAACCCGACCAAAACCCACTCCGGGCGTGGGATTCGGCTCTGCCGCACGTCGGCGCATAGCCGCTTCGTCGAAAATAGCGGTTGAAACCGCCCCCGGCGGGCCGCTGGCCGACCGCCCGGCTCCAGGCCCAAAGGGAGCGACTTGAATCGCCACTTGGAACCGCCAAGACGCCAAGAGCGCGAAGGTCTTCTTTTTCTCCTTTCCTTTGCGCCCTTTGCGCCTTCGCGGTTCAAATCTCCGGAACCGCCAAAGCGGGCCGTCCACGAAGCGGGCGCGAATACGCCCGGCTCCAGGCCCAAAGGGAGCGACCTGAGTCGCCACTTGGAACCGCCAAGACGCCAAGAGCGCGAAGGTTTTCTCCTTTCCTTTGCGCCCTTTGCGCCTTCGCGGTTCAAATCTCCGGAACCGCCAAAGCGGGCCGTCCGCGAAGCGGGCGCGAATACGCCCGGCTCCAGGCCCAAAGGGAGCGACTTGGATCGCCACCGCCTCCGGCGCGAGCCGACCGAGGAGCATCTTCATCCTCGGCAATGCGCCGGGGAGCGGTTCACATTCTAACCAAAAGCGAGGTCCCTTATGGAGATTTCCCGCCTGCGTCTGCTGCTC
>CAZQKE010000065.1:0-2017 GCA_964593865.1 uncultured Anaerolineaceae bacterium
CCCAGCGAGCCGCCGTGCCCCTGGCCCAGGTCGCCGAGGCCCAGGGTTACAGCCCCGACCTCTGTTCCTACGCCCGCTGTCACATCGGCTCCGTCCTGGCCCCCAAAGATGCACCCCAGGGCGGCCTGCCCAGGCCGGACCTGCTGATAGCCAGCAACAACATCTGCGGCACGGTCGTCAAATGGTATCAGGCGTTGGCCCGGCAGCTCCGCGTTCCCCTCTTTTTGCTTGATGCGCCCTACCAGCACGATGCCACTCTGCCCGACCACGCCGTGCAGTACGTGGCCGCCCAGCTGGAAGAGATGATCTCCTGGGTGACGCAGCACACAGGCCGTAAGCTGGATGAGAAAAAATTTCGGCGGGCGGTGGCTCTCTCCAACGAGGCGGTGAGCCTCTGGCGCGAGATCCGGGAGCTATGCCGGGCCAGACCTTCTCCCCTCAACGCCCCCGATCTGTTCCTGACAATGGCTCCCATCGTCGTCCTGCGCGGCAGCAAGGACGCGGTGCATTTTTACCGCAAACTCAAGGCGGAGGTGGAGGAGCGGGTAGCCAAGGGCGAGGGGGCTATCCTGGAGGAACGCTACCGGCTCCTGTGGGACAATATTGCCATTTGGTATCGCCTCTTCCGCCTCTTTCGCCTCTTTACCGAAGCGGGTGCCTGCTTTGTGGTGGATACCTACACCCACGCCTGGTCTCTCGGCGTGGACAGCGACGACCCGATCCTGGGCCTGGCCCAGACCTATGCCACCGTTTACATTAACCGGAGCCTGCAAACCCGCGCCGCAGAGATGGTAGACCTGGTGGAGCGGTTCGGAGTGGACGGCCTGGTATTCCATTCCAACCGTTCCTGCAAACCCTACTCCCTGGGCCAATACGACCTGCTGGAGAAGGTGAGCGACCGCACCGGCGTACCGGGCCTTATCCTGGAGGCCGATATGTGCGATACCCGGCTCTATGCCGAAGAACCGATCAAGAATCGCATCCAAGCCTTTCTGGATCTGTTGGAAACCCGCTGAACCTTACTTTCGGCTCACGGTCGGATGTCCCTCGCCCGGTGTGCAAGACGGTTTTGGTGTCCAATGAAAGATCAAAGGATTTGCCAGTCCGGTGGTTGTAGTATTGGATGGGGCAGTTCTTCAAACAGGGACGCCAGAAGGCGGTGGTGTCTCGATTGCCAGGGCAAGCAGCCCCCGCGATAGCGGCCCTGCTTGCCGTTTTATGGTTTGGCGGCAAAAAGTGGTATAATTTGGAACAATCCATTGGACACCGGGGGAATACACGTCATGAGCGAGCAACAGATACCGAATGTTGGGGCGCGGGTGCGGGCCTTGCGCGAGCAGCGAGGGCTTTCCATGCGTGCCCTGGCCGAACTGTGCGACCTTTCGCCCAACGCCATCAGCCTCATCGAACGGGGGATCACCTCCCCCAACGTCTCCACCTTGCACCGCCTGGCCACTGCCCTGGGGGTGCACATCACCGCATTCTTTGAAAGCCGCCAGGAAAGCCGTCAACTCGTCCTCTCCCGCGCCGGGGAACGGCCTTATTCGGGCCGCGGCCCCACCCTGCTGGAAAGCCTGGGATCGGGCTTGAAGGAACAGAACATGGATCCCTTTGAAGTGACGTTGCAACCGGGGGCCGGCAGCGGCCAAAGCGAGATGAGTCACGGTGGTCACGAGTTGGTTTACTGCCTACAGGGGGAGGTTGAATACGAAGTCGCCGGTAAATCCTACCGCCTGGGCATAGGCGACGCTTTGCTGTTCGAGGCCCGCCTGCCCCACCGCTGGCGGAACCCCGGTTCCACCCCGGCCCGCTTTCTGATGATCTTTGGCTCCTGCCGAGACCACGACTCCCTGGCCCAGCACTTGCGAGTCTCGGTCAACGGTCAATGAGGGAACCCAGAAAGGGTGATTGCGATGTTCAAAAAGCGTGTGTGGCTTACCATCCTGCTTTTGGCTTTGCTTGCGGCTGCCTGTGGAGGCGAACCGACGGCGGCGCCCGTCCCGCCCTCGCCCACTGC
>CAZQKE010000066.1:0-25239 GCA_964593865.1 uncultured Anaerolineaceae bacterium
GATCAGGGTGTTGACCTTTTCCAATAGACTTGCCATTGTGTATCCTCCTCATCGTTCTCTTGGTAGACAAAAGAGGGCTGCTGGCGGGGCAGGCCAGCAGCCGGTGACGCATCCTCTGCCTGCGCCCGCGGCGCAAAGGCAATTTGAAATCTCACCGCTGCGCTGCGGCGAGGGGACGGTTCCGGTGCACAGGTGCCGCCTGTGGTGCGGGGTGTGGCCCTCGGAAGCAGCCTGCTGCGATCCCCCCGCCAAAGGCGTGTACCGTGGCGTTCAGGCCAGGCGCAAGCGGCGGGCGGCAACGGCCAAGGCGGCCAAACCCGCCCCTGCGGCCAGAATCAGCCCCCAGCCGACGCCGGTCTGGGCCAGTTCTTCCTCTTGGACCGTGGGTGTATCCGTGACATCCACTTCGCTGCCCGGCACCGCCGTTGCGGTGGCCATCGGAACGGTGGTCGCCTCTTCACCACCAACCGATGTTGCTCCCGCCGTCGGTGTCTCGGCGCTGCCCGGCGTGCCGCCACCGGCGGGGCCGATCGCCGTGCTCTCGGCCGCTGCGCCGGTAGCCGTCGCCTCGCTCGAGGTGACCGGCGTGCCGACGGGGACCAGCGTGGGTGTGGCCGTTGGCGTAGGGGTATCGGTCGGCAACGGGGTAGGGCTTTCCATCGCTTCCTCGGTGGCCGCCATCGTGGCCGTCGCCTGGGCTACCGGTGTCTCCTTGCCGGAGGAGCCGGGTTTCAGGATCAAAATGACCCCGATCAAAAGCAGGCCGATGAAGCAAAAGGCCAGCAGGATGATGAGCGGGATGGCAAATTTGCGGTTCGCCAGCATATCGCGCAAATCTTGAGACATTCTTCCCTCCTCTGAAATGGTCAACGGCTTGTTCAACGGACCAGGTCCAGGTTCGCCAGGGGCGCCAGGACCGTTTCGCCGTCCTCCAGCTCTACGACGGCCACCATCGTCCGAATCCCCGAATCCACGATCTGGGGGAACGGAGGTAGCTCCTTCACCTGACCGATGGCCCCCAGGTGCGGGGCGCGGAGCAGCCGGACGCGGGCGCCGATCTCCAGCGGCTGTGGCATTTCATCGTCGTGGGTCAGGTCTTCCCCCGCCCGCAGCGGGATCACCAGTTCGGGTCGCTTGCCTGCCCATCGGATCTTGGTATCTGCGCTGAGCATCACCTCGCGCCCGGTGTTGGTTTGTAACAGGGAGAAGGTGTGCTGGGACATGGGCAACGTGCCAAAGCCCTCCGTCAGCATCACCGGGAAGGGCAGTTTTTCCAAGATGGGCAAAAGGCCGGCGTTTGCGCTGCCGGCGACGATGCCCCGCACCTGCACTTCCTCCGCCTTGTGCAGCACTTCTTCATCCAAAATCCAGCTGCCGACAATGATGGTCCCGTGGCAACCGACATCAACGGCCCGTGCCCGAAGGGGGCGTTGGGGGCTATCCCCCAGCAGGCGGAGCACGCCTTCCGCTTCGCCGCCGCTGCCCCATGCTCCCTGGATCAGAGCACCCGTCGTGGCGATGACCACCCCCACATGGGCCATAACATTGGTGACTTGCCCGGCGATGTGCGCCCGCAATTCAAACGTCGTCGTAGCCCCTTCAATGAGGATGACGCCGTGGCGCACGGCGATCACCTGTCCGTCCACGGGAGAGCGGCAACCGGGCTGCAACAGTCCTACCAGGCCACCCCGTGCTGCCAGGGTTTCGCCTTCTTGGACCGTATCGCCCACCGACTTGCGGATGTATTTGTCTGCTTTTTCCCGGCTGACGCCCAGGGCGCGACTTACATCCACAACGTGGACCTCGCCGGGCATCAGACAGCGGGCGACCACATCGGCTGCGCCGACCACCTCGCCGGGGCCGACCAGCACTTGGCCCCGTGAGGGCAACAACCGTTCCCGTCTGATGGTCGTCAGGGGCGTTACCCGCGTTTCTGTCGGATAGTAGATCATAATGCCCCCTACTCTTGGATTCCTCTGCGGACCTTTGATCTAGGCAACGTCGGACGCATTTTGCCCACGGTCCCACTCGCTTTGACGCGAATCTGCCGGGCCTGCGGGAGGGTCTTCACTACGATCCCATGTCCCACAACCAGCGTTGCATCTTTTCCCTCTGTTCCTCCGGGTCCTGGGAGATGGGCAAGGGACGGCCCCGCGCATCAATGACAATGCCGCCCAGCCCACCTTCTACTTTGGTCATCCCGGCCTGTCCTTTGGCTCCTAGCCCAACGTCAAAGCGGCGGGTGGGCCGCAGTTCCAGGTTGGCCGTTTGGCCGGTGGGCAAGGGGATGACCTCCAGGGAACCGTAGGGTACTTCTACTTCTAAGGAACGACCGTCCTCGTACTCTATTTTGAAGGTCAGGGCCACTTCGCCTTCTTTGGCCGCGCCCACCGGAGCCACGACCGTCCCCAGGTTCAACAGGGCGTCTTTTTCCACGACGTGGGCTGCTGCCACAGGGTTGACCATCGCCACCGCGCCCAGGGGAGCCAATAGACCGACGTTGTCCAGGGCCATGCCGCAGACGCCGATTGGTTGCAACGCATCAAGCAACATCAGGATCGCCTGCCCATAGTTGGCCGTGTTGACCAGAACCCCTCCCCCGCCGATGATCAGGTGGAACTTGGGCAGAAGGTGCGGGTAGATGACCGATTCGCCCCGCGTCCATCGGCGGCTGACATCGGCCAGCGTCAAGCGCAGGATCTCGCGGGCGACCGCCTGTTCAAAGAGGAGATCCTGGCGCGTCTGGGGGAGGGTGCGGTAGCGCAGGGATTTGTTGTGCAGGGCGTTGCGCACCTCTTCTTCTTCCATTTCAAAGGGCAACCAGCGCAGGATCGCCTCCACCGGCACATGGTCCAAAATGTTGGCCGCATTGTAGCCCACCCCCAGGTCGCTACGGACGGCGAATTCGGCCTGTTCATCCAAAACCGCCGCCACCGCGGACGTGGCCCCGCCCACCTGGGCGCTGAGGACGTTGATTCCATCCAAACGGGCCAAATATTGGACGGTGTGGGACATGGCCTGGGCTGCCGGGAGCACCTGCACCGGACTCCAGGAGGCCAGGGTCGCAAAGCCCGGCAGCCGCTCCATCTTGGTCTGCCGGTATAGCTCCTCAATCTCGGTCTGCAAGGGGACCGGGTTCTCCAGGTCAATGCGGGGTAGGACGTTGTCCACAGACCGGAGTTCGGTGTCCGTGCCGATGATCTCGGCCACCTGCTCGCGCAGGTCTCCGTTGCCGGCATAGATCACCGGCGGTGGCGGCCCTTCGGGCATGGTGTTGCACGCCAGGGCTATCGCCTCCGCCGCTTGCAGGACCGGTCGCTTGGCGCCACCGTCTACCCCGCCCACCAGGACGATGGCATCGGGTTTGAGGTCCTGGATCAGGCGGATTTGGGCCTCCATATCGGCGTTGGAAATCCCTCCACCGCGCCGATCCAGGGAGATAACCTGTTCCACCACGGCGTAAGAAGTTGAGAGGGCACGTTTGGCGCTGGCCAGGCTCACATCCTCCATGATGCCGCTCAGCACCAAGCGCAAAGGCTCACCGGCGCTGGTGATGGCAACGACGGCATCTACCCCGCCACCCTGGTATTCGGGGGTGATGATCTGCCCTGCCTCGTCCAGAAATTGCCAGCCGATGACCTCGGTCAGGTGGGCCAGGGCTTGGCGCACGGCCGCCGTCACATCACTCCAGGGCGGCTCCACCGTGCTGGGGACCTCGGTGCGGGCCACCAGGCGATACTCCTGCTCCACCCGATCTATCAGGATGACATGGGTTGTTGTGCTGCCGCAGTCAATGGCCAGGATCGATTCAATGGACGTATAGTCTTGGGTCACTCTTTAGCCTCCAAAGAACCCCCGCACGCCGTCCAGCAGGAACTGTACCCGCCCTGCCAGCAACGACAGGCGCGAGACAAAGGTTGTGGCCAGAATGGCTCCAAAGGCGATGAGCATGAACCAACGTCCCAGCCCTCCCCACAGGCGCACTACGCGGTCGCGCACACCGGCCAGGGGACCTTCTTGATCTTCGCCATAGTGGAAATGCAACAAAACCCCAATTGCCCCGATCAGCACCAGCAATCCGCTGAATAACCCCAGGGCGGGTCCGTAGCGGGAAACGTAAAGCGATATGTCGGCGGTCGCACCGATTTGGGGCAACAGGGTTCCCAACAGTGCACCGCCGATGGCCAACGCCGCGCCGACGCCCAGCAGGACGGCCACGCTGAGGCTGCCCAGCCAGGAAAGCCCCTTGAGCGGTCTGGTCAGCAGGAGCAACCCCATCAACAGTGTCAGGGCGAGCAGCGACACACTGCCCCAATCGTTGCGGTTGATGGCATCCACCAGGGGAAGCAAGAGTTTGGCCGAGATGACATTGTGGAAAGCGATGACGACGGCATAGCCTACGGCCACACCCACAAAGATATGCCCCGCCAGCCGATAGAGGGCGTTATCCCCCAACAGGTAGCTGAACACGCACAGGGTCAGGATCATGGCTACTATGGTGCCGACGGTATCCGGCGATAGAGTTACATCCATCAGTCTCCTCTCTCCCTTCCCCGCTGCACGAGGGCAACAATGCCGCCGATCAACCCTACCAAGACGAGCAAGCCATGCCCGGCCAACTGGACATCTAGTTGGGCTGCCACGCTGCCGGTCGGTGCTCGGCCGAGAAGGGCTTCGTATTGCGCCGCACCGGGAACACCGCTCACCAGCCCCAGCAATTGCGGCGGATCGGTCGCGTGATAGGCCAGGGCTGCCGGTTCAATCTGGGCACTGACGCCACCCACCATGTCCACCTGCAGCGGAGTACCCACCTGCTCGATCCACCAACGCAGGTGTTCCTGGTTGGCGGTCAGGGAAACGATCAGGTCCAGGTCCTGCGCACCGATCAAGCCATCCATCAGGGGCAGATCGGTCAGGGGGGTCCCGAAAAAGTCACGGGGGAAGGACCGCCCCACCGTTTCGCCGAAAAGACGGGCCGCTGCCGCTTGACCGGGTATGTACCCCAAGTTTACGTAACGTTGTCCGTAGCCGTCGGCATAGTCCGGTCGGTCGGCGGTCAGCTCGGCCATCAACTGCTGGGCCGTTGCCGGACCGGTAGGCAACAGGCTGACGATGATGAGCCTGGCTTGGCGGTCCATCAGATGACCGAGGAGCACCTGCGCCACCAGGTTCATTTCGTCGCTGCCGGAGGGGTCATAGTCAAAGGCGACGACGACCGGTGCATCGGGTGGCAATTGCTCGATTCTGGCATACAGGGCCTGCGTCGGCTCGCTCGGCTCGATGGCGCGGGGCAACAAAGGCCGCCCCACAAGGAGAGGCACGGTGACGACGAACAGGAGCAGGAAGTAGATGGCCCAACGCACGAAAGGCGACATCGGCTTGGGCCGTTCCCCCGCCAGGGGAATGGGATGGGCTTCCGCCGCTTGGCTGACGACCTGGGCGAACAGGCGGGCCTGGTGGAAATCCCCGGCAACCGTCATGGGGGGCGGCTCCGTCGCCGCCTGAGGCTGGGCGATGATCATCTCAACCGGTAACACACCGGGGATACCGGCCAGGAGACCCGTCTCCTCGGCAGCCTCTTCGGCAATGGGTTCCGGTTCTATCTCCTCCCCTTCGGCCCGCAGTTCGCGGGGCTTGAGGGCCAAAAGCCAATCGGGGATCTCGGCCCGGACCAGGGCCTCGCCCTCTTCCGGCTCGGCAGGCACCAGCCAATCGGGCAGCGCGCCTTCTTCGGGCGGTTCACCCACCGCCGGAGCCGCCGGTTCTTCGGCGCCGGCCGGCCGCAGTTCGGCCAGCCAGTCGGGGACCTCGGCAGCAGCCAGGGGTTCGCCCGGTTCTACCGTTTCGGCCTCGGCTTTGGGTTTTTGTTCGGCCAGCCAATCGGGGACCTCCTCCGCCGGGGCGGCAGGTTCCGGCTCCGGGGCGGCGGCGGGTGGCTGCTCCGCCCCCGTGGGCCGCAGTTCGGCCAGCCAATCGGGGACCTCTTCCGCCGGGGCGGCGGGTTCCGGCTCCGGAGTCGGCTCGTCGGGCAGGGAGGCCCGCAGATCGCGGAGCCAATCCGGGACACTTTCCATGTCGGCGGATGCGCCAGATGCTCCTCCGTCCTCCGCCTGGGATGCTCTCAGCTCACGCAGCCAGGCCGGTACGCCGTCGTCCGCTTCCTCCGCCTCGGCGGCAGGCGGTCCTCCATCCGCCGACAGGGATTTTGTCGGCAACGAAAGTCCTTTGATAGCAGGTGGCGCGGGGGCTTCCGGCGGCGGGGTATGCGAGGCCAGCAATCTTCCTCCACACTCGGAGCAAAACGCGCTCTGGACCGAGTTCATTGCTCCACAATATGCACATTTGATCTGCGTTTGTGCGCCGAGCCGGGTCCCGCATTCGTTGCAGAATTTGCTCCCGTCGCGGTTTGCGGTCCCGCATTTTGGGCAATAGATCATCTCAACTCCACTCCACTCCTGCTCGCCGCTCCGGCCCCTAGTTGCCGTAGGGACGCTCCACTCCCAACAACAGCCTCATGCCGGTCAGCAAAGCACCCAGGGCCACACCCAACAGGATGCCCCGCACACCGGCCATTGCCGGGACGGCCAGGATCCAATCTTTGAGCTGCGGGAGGACCGGCAGCAGCCCTATCGTGACCTGACCGATCAAGACGATGACGGCGGCTAACAACATCACTACCGATTCCCAATTGCGCAGGCGAACCAAGCGGTATGTTGCCGTCAGGATAAAGAAGGCGATCAACGCCGAGAAGGATGCCTGCAGTGGGGCCTGAATGTTTTCAAAGATCCAGCGGATGGCCGGGTGGGCCGGGCCAAAGGGCTGATCGGGCAGAGGGGGCAAACCGAGCACCAGAACGATCAACATGGAAAGGATCAGGGCGAAGCTATACAGCCTGCCCGACTGCCCTTCGCGGAGCTTGCGGGCGTGGACACGCAGGACGTTGAACAGGCCGAAAAAGAGGGCGAACGCCCCGATGATGACGGCCATGTTGACGAAATACTCGCCGATGCCGTCCAAGAGGGGGATTGAGGTAAACAGTGAGACCAGGACGAACAGGCCGACCGAGATGGCGATGGCGGTGGGCAGGATGCGTCTCAAAGCAGCCATGAGTTAGCTCCTTACCTGAACACAAGTTTGACAACGGCAACGGCGATTATGGCCGCTGCAACCACCCACCTGGCCCGGTCTTGGACCAGGAGGCTGCCGACCTGCATCGGCAGTCGGTTGAGATAGGTGCCCAGGGCAAACATATCTTCGCCGATCAAGGCTTCGTCGGCCGAAGCGTAGACGAAGGGCAATGTCCGCGGATCGGCTGCTCCCACCGTTTGGTGGATACCCCGCTGCGCTCCGGTCTCCCCCATCAGGAGATACTCATCGCCGAAGGAACCGACCATGATGTTGCCGATGATCCGTTCCTGGCTCAGCACCCCGGCGACACCGGCGGCATAGGCTATGGGGTTGGGCGCGATCAGGCGCACCTGGGCCGGATCGTAACCTTCCGGGTTGCCCTGGCGGATGTACGCCTGTTTGAGGATTTCTTGTGCGAGCGGCAGGACCGTAGCGTCGGCCACGGTGACGATCAGGGGGGTGTCACAAGCCGCGGCCTCATCGGCGATTTGGGAGAGGACGGACAGCCCGGCCCATGTCTCCGCCGTCGCCGCGCCCCCCACGCCCGCTACCCCAACCGAGATGTGGAGCGGTTGTCCCGTCTCTGCCGAGCGGCCTACCGCCCCGGGCAGGTCTTCCATACCCGGCAGAGGACGCAAAGCTCCGATCTTGCCTGCCCGCACCCTAGAAGCGAGCCAGATCAGGAGCGGAAGAAGTAAAAGTAGGATGATCAAACCAATCTGTTCCATATTCCGTTCCCTCAAGGTTCAACCCGACCGCCGCTCCCCTCGGTTTCGGCGGCCAGCCGACCGATCAACCGTTCCACATTGTCCGGCTCGGCCAGGAGGTCCGCATATGCAGCGATCCGGTCGCTGCCGAACAGGAACCCCAAGAGAGGCTCGCCGAGGAGCAAGGCCTGGCTTATCAGGAAGCCCACGGGTTTGGTTGCTTCCAACAACAGGACCGCCGGTGTGGTCAGCTGCCGATAGGCCAGCCACCGGACCAGGTCCTGGGCAGATTCTTTGTCCTGTTCCCGATCTGGCCGGATCACTTCTTTCCCCGAAAGTTGCCGGCCGGAGGCTTGTCCGGCGTTGTTCTGCGAGGGCTGCAGCCCCGGCCCGGATCTCTTTCCCCTGTGCGGGGGAAGGAGAGACCTGCCGAATTCCCGTTCTCGGCGGTGAATCGGGAGTCGTGTTCATTCTTCATTATACCACATTTGGCGCGATTCACCTAGCGGGGTTTTGTCCTTCCGTTTCCGCTTTCCGCTCCCCGCCGCCTTCCCCATCCCCCGACGGTTGACGTAAGGCAAGTATACCACGATTTACCGCTATGGGCAAGATGCGAACAGGTTTGAAACAGGGCAAGGGCGCGGAGAGAAACCGTTTGAAATCAACGTCCCGCGGCGCACCCTGCGCCTCGGTGGTGCGGGATCTTGAAGCGTCATACGCCGTTTCCGGACAATTTGACTCCTGACGCCGAGAGGAGTATAATCCCCCCGCTCACCGGCTCCAACAGACCGAGGGCGTCATGGTGGTTCACGGAGCCATCGGTTTAGGATGATGTGTGGAGTAGCGTAAAGCAAAGGTGATGAACGAGATCGAAGCGGACGGGCCTGTACCGCCCAGTCGGTTCTCTCCCGTCGCCCACTTGCCAAACGAATACGACGCCCCCCGGTAGGCAGTGGGCCGCCCCGCACACGCCTCCGGGGGAGATCACTCCTGGAGGTGTGTCCATGGAAAGCTTCGCCCTGGACAATGTCCTGAAGCGATTGCGCGCCGCCTTGGAGCGCGACGACCTGGCGGCTGCCGTCGCCATCATTGAATCCTTGCGACCGGCCGACCAAGCCGATCTCGTTGAGGAACTGAGCGGTGAAGATCAAGTAGCCCTCTTCTCCGAGCTTCCTCCTGCCGATTCGGCAAACGTGCTGGAGGAGATGGAGGATGAGGATGCCGCCGCCCTGGCAGAGCGGTTGCCCGTATCCGATCTGGCCGACATCCTGGACGAGATGGAGGCCGACGAGGCCGCCGATGTGTTGGGTGACCTCCCTCCCGAACGGGCCGCCGAGGCGTTGCGCGAGATGGAGGATGTCACCGACGTCTTGCCCCTCCTCCAGTACGCCGACGATACCGCCGGGGGGCTGATGACGCCTGCCGTTATCACCTTGCGGCAGGATTGGACCGCTCAGCAGGCGTTGGAAGAGATCCGTCGGGCCGGGCCGGATGCCGACCATGCCTACTATCTCTTTGTCGTGGATGACAAAGGCATCCTATTGGGAGTCGTCGGCCTGCGCGAGCTGGTCGTCGCCCCGCCCGAAATGCCGGTCGGCGAGATGATGGACCCCAACGTCATCGCCGTACCGGTCACGGCCGACCAAGAGGACTGCGCCCGCATCCTTTCCCGCTATGGGTTCCTCGCCTTGCCCGTGGTGGACGAAGAAGGGCGGCTGGTCGGTGTTATCACCGCCGACGATCTCTTTGAGGTGGCCGAGGATGAGGCCACCGAGGATATGTATCGCATGGTCGGCATCAGCGGCGAGGAAAAAGTGTTGGGTCCTCTGCGCGATTCGGTGTTCAGGCGGCTGCCCTGGTTGGCCGTCAACATGCTGACCCTGCTCATCGCCATCACCGTTGTAGACGCCTTTGAAGCGGTGATCGCCGGGATGGTAGCTCTGGCCACCTTCCTGCCCCTGGTCTCCGGGGAGGGAGGCAACGCCGGGAGCCAAACGGCGACCGTCGTCGTGCGAGGCTTGGCTTTGGGCGAGATAGAATTGCGCGATGGGCTGCGCGCCTTGCGCAAGGAGTTGGCCGCCTCTCTGATCAACGGCGTGATCATCGGCCTGGGGACCGGCTTGGTGGCCTACCTCTGGCAGGGGGAGGCGGTGATCGCCCTGGCGATTGTGATCGCCATGATCCTCAATTTTCTGGCGGCAGCGGTAGCCGGTGTTGCCGTGCCTTTGGGACTCAAGTGGATCAAGGTGGACCCGGCCCTGGCCTCGGCAGCCTTTGTTACCGCCGTCACCGATACACTGGGATTCCTGTTTTTCCTGGGCACGGCCTCGCTACTCATGCGATGGCTGTGATGGCGGAACCCCAGAACCCATCTTTTGCTCTCCGGGCTTGCCAGGCGGTGCAAGATGGGTTATAATGCACATGCGAAATCCGACCGGATAGGGTGAGGAATTTTGAACGAATGGGAGCCGGAACCCCAGGGTAAATCGCCGTTGCGCGAGGCCCTGGAGACGATTCTGTTTACACTTGTCGTCTATTTTCTGATCCGTACCTTTCTGTTTGAAAACTATCGGGTGGTCGGTCACAGCATGGACCCCACCTTGGCCGACGGTGAATTCGTGGCGGTGAACAAGTTGGTCTATCGTTTAAAAGACCCCCAACGGGGGGACATCGTCGTTCTGCGGGAGCAGGGCAGCGGCAACCGCCGGTTGATCAAGCGCATCATCGGTCTGCCGGGGGAAAGGATAGAGATCAAACACGGTCAGGTCTATATCAACGGTCATCACCTAGTCGAACCGTATATCCAGAATCCGGGACGCAGCAACTATGCGCCTACCGAGATTCCGGAAGAACACTATTTCGTCATGGGCGACAACCGCACCAATTCCAGCGATTCGCGCAGTTGGGGGATGCTGCCCCGTTCGCATCTGATCGGCAAGGCGATGTTGACCTATTGGCCGCCGGAGATGTGGGGCATCGTTCCCCACGAAACGTACGAGGGCGTCCCATGACCGAGGAAGAACAGGTCCGCGAAATTGTGCGCCGGGTACTCCTGCGCACGCTGGGGCCGGAGGGGGTGGTGGACAACGCATCGGTTGTTTCCCCTCCCCCCGGCGACGCCCGGCGACCTACCGTCACCGAGGCCGATGTTCTGACCGTGCCCGTGGGGGGTACGTTGACCGTCCCCGCCGAAGCGGTGGTCACGCCCCTGGCCCGCGACACGGCCCTGGAGCGGCGGGTAACGCTGGTGCAAGAAAGGGATACCGTTGCCAACCCCGGCCCTTCCGCGCCCCGTACGGTGGCTCTGGGGGCGGACCACGGCGGCTATGCCATGAAGGAGGACCTGAAAGCCTTCCTGGGCGAATTGGGCTACCCGGTGGTGGATTGCGGGACCGACAGCACCGCCCCGGTGGATTATCCGGATTTTGCCTATGCCGTGGCGCAGTTGGTGGCCGAGGGGCGGGCCTGGCGGGGAATCATCGTGGATGGCGCGGGTATCGGTTCCTGCATGGCGGCCAACAAGGTTCCCGGCGTGCGGGCGGCCATGTGCTACGACCACGCGACGGCGGTCAACTCGCGGGAGCACAACGACGCCAATGTGCTGACCCTGGGCGGCGCGTTGCTCGGTCGCAATCTGGCCCGCCAGATCGTCAAAACCTGGCTGGAAACCGAATTCGGCGGCGGTCGCCATGCCCGCCGGGTGGACAAGATCATGGCCATTGAAAAGCGATTTCTGCGGGGGCGATGAGGGGATGACCGTGTATGCCGTCTATCATCTGAAAGCAAGTGATCTGGGTACGGAGTTTCGGAAGCTATCAAGGCGATGTTCCAGGACCGGGATGTTGAGATCGTTGTGAGCGCGGTAGACGAGACGGCCTACCTGCTCCGGTCCGAAGCCAACCGCCGGTGCTGTTGGAGGCGATTCAGAACGTGAATCGCCAAGAGAACCTGGTCAGTGATGGCTGGCAAAATCTTCTTTGGGGATAACCTACAAGTTCTCCAGACGCTGGCTTCCGAAAGCGTAGACCTGATTTACATAGACCCGCCCTTCAACACAGGGAAAAGGCAAACCAGGACCCGGATCAAAACCGTCCACGATGAGGAGGGAGGAGACCGTATCGGCTTTCAGGGGAAACGTTACCGGACGATCAAACTGTCCACATCGGGCTATGAGGATGCCTTTGACGATTTCATCGGCTTTTTGCGGCCCCGCCTGCTGGAAGCCCGACGCATTCTCAAGCCGACGGGGAGCTTCTTCCTGCACATTGACTACCGGGAGGTGCACTACTGCAAAGTGCTGCTGGACGAGATCTTTGGCCGAGCCTCCTTCCTCAACGAGATCATCTGGGCGTATGATTACGGCGCACGTTCCAAAAAGCGGTGGCCGACCAAGCACGACAATATCCTGTGGTACGCCAAGAATCCCAAGCAGTACACCTTCAACTATGAGGAGATGGACCGCATCCCGTACATGGCCCCCGGTCTGGTGGGCAAAGAAAAGGCGGCGCGGGGCAAGACGCCCACCGATGTCTGGTGGCATACCATTGTCAGTCCCAACAGCAAGGAAAAGACCGGCTATGCCACCCAAAAGCCGCTGGGCCTCCTGAAGCGGATCGTCAAGGTCCACTCCAATCCGGGGGACCTGCTGCTTGATTTCTTTGCCGGGAGCGGCACGCTAGGGGAAGCGGCAGCCCAGCTAGGACGCGATTTCATCTTGGTAGACAACAACCCGGAAGCAATCGCGGTGATGATGCGGAGGCTGCGAAGGTACAACCCGGCGTTGATCAACTACGCCGGTATTGCCGGGTAGGTCGGAGAACAGGACATTTCCACAGGAGCCAAACATGCCGATTGTAAAAGAGTTACCGGTCATAGACCAACGCATTGTTTTGGATCGGGACGTCTTGGCCCAGGTAGGTTTGACCACAGGCCGTGCAACGCTGGTTGTTGATGGAGGAAGCATCGTCATCCGACCGGCCCAGGATTCGGATGCAGACACCGAAGGGGAAGATCTGATCCAGAGAATCATCAAAAATTCGGGCCGTTCGCGCCAAGAGATCGAACGATTCTTGGCTGTGGCAGGCGCATGGGCGAACGATGACGAACCTATCAGCGAGATACAACGATTGCGTCGGGAGATGGATGCATAGCAGCCCCAGGAGTGGTAGTTGACACCGGCATCGTGATTCGCCATCTCCGAACGGCAACAGGGAAGACAGCAACAACCCTGTCGCTCATTTTGGGCGCTGCTCCCTGCTTTGTGACCTACATCACCGTTTACGAACTGTTTTTCGGCGCAACGGATCAGGCAAAGCGACGGGATGTTCACGATGCGCTCCTGCCGCTGGAGATTATAGGGGGATCGGCGCGCGTAGCCCGCCGAGCAGGATTGTTACGCCGTCACTTTGTTCAACATGGCTGGGATGTTGGGGCAATGGACCCACTGGTCGCAGCTACTTGCCTGGAAGCAGCCTTGCCCATCTTGACCACGAACGTTGACCACTTTTTGCGCGTGCCGGGGCTGCTTGTGCTGTCGCCGGATCAGATCGCGTCCGATGTTGATCTGGCCCAGTTGATAGCCGACGCCCGGCGTTGGAATGCCGATTACCGCCGACGGCACGGATACGACGCGATACCGAGAATCTGAGAGGAAAGCGTGCAATTCGACTCTGCAACCATCGAACGGTTGGTTGAACAGATTACCAAAGAGGTGCTGATTCTGCTCCGCGAGGAGGAGGCCCGCGCCCAGGGCGGCGAGGACCAATGCACCGATTGCATCGGCCAGTGCGTTGTGCAATGCCGGGACCGGGTGCAGGCTGTGGTCGCCGCCGGGGCTTCTCGTCTGACTTCAACGTTGGGCAACGTCCACGTTGGGCCGGAGATCGCCAAATATATTGACCACACCTTGCTCAAACCCGATGCCACCCAGGACCAGATCGCCCAACTGTGCTACGAGGCCCGCAAATACGGCTTTGCTGCCGTGTGCGTCAACCCGGTCAACGTCAAATTGTGCAGCCAGCTGCTCCGGGGCACATCGGTCCACGTCTGCACCGTGGTTGGCTTTCCCCTGGGGGCCACCCCACCGGAGGTCAAGGCTTATGAGGCCCAACAGGCGATAGATGACGGCGCGACCGAGGTAGACATGGTGATCAACATCGGCGCCCTGAAATCCAAAGACTATGCTCTGGTGGAACGGGACATTGCCACCGTCGCCCGTACCTGCCACGCCGGGGGGGCGATCCTCAAAGTGATCATTGAGGCGGCTCTGCTGAGCGACGAGGAAAAGGTGATCGCCTGTCAGCTGGCCAAAGCCGCCGGGGCCGATTACGTCAAAACCAGCACCGGCTTTGGGCCGGGCGGGGCCACCGTCCACGATGTGGCCCTGATGCGCCGCGTCGTCGGGCCGGAGATGGGCGTCAAGGCCGCGGGCGGCATCCGCAGCTACCGCGAAGCCGAAGCCATGATCGCCGCCGGTGCGACTCGCATCGGGGCCAGCGCAGGGGTCAAGATCGTACAACAGGCCGGGTGAGACCATGCCGGTTTTTGATTTGGACGAAATCATTCCTCGGTTGGAGGATTATTTTGCCGGACAGTCCCAGGTGCTGGTGGCTTACGTTTACGGTTCCCAGGCGACCGGTCAGGCTGGGCCGCTGAGCGACCTGGATATAGCCGTCCTGCTGGCCGGAGAACCGAGCGAAGCCGAGTGTTTCGATGCCCGTCTGGAATTCGTCGGTGGGCTGATGAGCCTGTTGCACACCAACGATGTGGATGTGGCGATTCTCAATCAGGTCCCGCTGGTCCTGCGCTACCAGGTAGTCCGCACCGGGCAGGTGATCTTTTGTCGTGACCGTCAGGCAATGATCGAGTTTCGGGTGCGGACGCTCAACGAGTATTTTGATTTCAAGCCGTTGTTGGATGACTATCGCCGGATCTTTTTCAAGCGTATCCTGGAGGGGACGTGGCTGGATGGATACAACCGCTATCGAGGCACGATTAGCACAGATTCAAGAATCTCTCAAATTGCTCGACGAAATCGCCGTGCTCGAATTCACCGAGTTCAGTCAGGATCCGTATAAATTCAACACGGCCCAGCATCAGTTACAGATTGCCATTCAATCCGCTTTGGACATCGGACAGCATATCCTGGCTCACCTGGGAGTTGTGTCACCCACGGACTATGCCGATGTCTTTATGAAGCTAGGTGAAGTTGGGCTGCTCCCAGCTGATCTGGCGGCTCGGTTGGTGCAGATGGCCCGCTTTCGCAATATTCTGGTGCATCTGTACTTGCAAGTACGGCTGGACATAGTATATGATATTCTGCTAAACAATCTGGGTGACCTGGATGAGTTTGCTGTGTACGTTACTCAGTTTCTACAAGCGCATTTAGAGGAGGGGGAGATTTGACTGTAGACCTGCGTTCCTATGTCTTTTTAGATAGCTTGCAGCCGCAGATGGCAGCGTTCATCGGCTCCACGGCGCGGGGGTTCTTGCCCCTGGCCGGGGATGCTTCCCTCTGGGTCGAGATTTCGCCCGGCATTGAGATCAACCGCATCACCGACATTGCCCTCAAGGCCACCCGCGTGCGCCCTGCCGTGCAGGTGGTGGAGCGGCTCTTTGGCCTTCTGGAGGTCCACTCCCCCGACCAGGCCGAGGTGCGGGCTGCCGGAGCTGCCATCCTGGAAGCCCTGGGCGTCCAGGCCGAGGATCGCTGGAAGCCGAAAATCCATTCCAGCCAGATCATCCGCCGCGTGGACGCCCACCAAACCCAGCTCATCAACCGCAACCGCAAGGGCATGATGCTCATCGCCGATCAAACCCTCTACATCATGGAGGTCGAACCGGCGGCCTATGCCGTGCTGGCGGCCAACGAAGCCGAAAAGGCCGCCGAGATCAACATCGTGGAGGTGCGGCCCTTTGGCAGCTTTGGCCGCGTCTACCTGGGCGGCGAGGAGCGGGACATCATGGCCGGGTACAGTGCAGCGGTGCAGGCGATTGAGGACATTACGGGGCGTGTGGTCGAAACAAGGCGCAGAGACTAGTCTGCTTTCGCAAAGTAGCTTGGTTCGTTGTAGCACTGATTTGTTTTAACCTCGCTTATCCCGTTGGTCGGCTTTGGGCAGATTGATGTGCCGTCAGGCCTTCTGCATACTGCCCCTTTCTCAAACGGCGGGCCGTCCACGAAGCGGGCGTGAATGCACGGATACGCCCGGCCCCAGGCCCGAAAGGAGCGACTTGAGTCGCCACCGTCCCCGGCGGCCCGCGCCGGGGATTTTCATCCTTGGCGGTGAGCCGGGGACAGGTCCGCTTCTTCAATCATCATATCCGTTGTTGACAATGATGGGCAGGAAATTGCGCGTCCGTGGGTTATCACCTTGTGCAATGCGCCGGAAGATATGCCCTCCTTCTTTCATGCGTAGATCGTAAGTGTAAAGCCCCGAGTATTTATAGGGATCGCTCTCGGGGGTGTCGGGTCCGTAGTCGTGGAGGGCTGCCCAGAAGACGAGATCGGCTTCGCTGTTTAGCTGCAGGGCAAGGGCGTCTTGGATGTAGCGGTTGAACCCTGTCTCTCCATCCTGGTAGCCGGGCAGAATCTGAAATTCGGGTACAGGTGAGTAACTGGTTTCGGTAATCCAGATCCGCTTGTCTGTGCCTCCGGCCTTGTTCAGAATCTCCCGGTTGTGCCGAATCTGGGCTTGAATTTCATCCGGGCTGCGGAAATTGGTATGGATGTTGTGGATGTCAAAGTTGTCCAGCGCAGGGTATTCCGCGTCCGTAAGAATGCGAGTCAGGTAGTCCGGATCGCAATCAGGCTCTTGGGGTTGGTCGGCAAGTCCCCCCAGAACGACTTTGGCTGTGGGGGAGCCATCCCTGATGCCCTGGGCAAAATAGGTCAACATGCGTGCGTATTCATCTGCGCTGGTTCCATCTTCGTCGCCGTCTTTGAGGCTAGAGGCCATATCCGGTTCGTTCCAGAGTTCCCAGTGATCAATGCTGTCGCTGTAGCGAGCCGCGATGGTGTGGGCGAATCGGTATAAGTAGTCGTAGCCGGTGCCGCGAGTTCCCAGAGGAGAGGCAAAATCTCCTACGGCATGGAGGGTCGGCGGATAAAGGTAGGGGGTTGAAGCCTGGGGATGGCTGGAAGCCCAATTGGGCGTGAACATGACCACCGGGAGAATATGTAGGCCGTGTGCGGTGGCCCGGCCGATGATCCAATCGAACTCGTCGAAGTTAAAAGTATCCCGTCGGGGATTGGCCAAAGACCAATTGAATCCGATGCGGATCCAGTGTGCGCCTACGGCCTGTGCTGCGTCCAGGACTTGTAACGCCCGTTGGTGATCGATGCCGGGATCCATACCTACAATGAGTACACCCAATCGGGAGGATGTGTGAGGGTAGATGTTCCCGACTTGATGGGAACCCCGGTCGGTGTTTATGCGGATTTCGCCTGTGCTGGTGCCGGAAGAACGGGGTTCGTGTGATCCTGTTCCGTGGGAAATGCGAAGGTGACCGGTCCATTCCCTGCTGTTTGGATCCGGCAGATCGTCTTTCCAGGTGCCACCGTCCCTTTGGACACCGAGAGGGGGAAGCAAAGGTGATAGGGTAGAGCCGGTGACGCCGACCTCGGGTCCGGCTCCTGCAGACAGCGGGACGAAAACGAGGACGCAGATGAGTACGGTCTTGAACAGGCGGGCAAGAAACGGCGATGCGGTCATGAACGGTAACCTCTGAAAAAAGACCATCGCTTTCATATGAAAAAGCAGCAAATATTGTACTACAAATTTGGAAGCTCGCAAAAGATGAGGGGGATAGTGTGATGTTCACGTCATCCCCCGGAATGATATATCCTGTTGGAGATAGAGGCTTGGCGTCTTGCCGTGTGATCTTGAAAATTTGAAAATCCTTGACAATTGATCCGATTTACGCTATACTAAAACCGCCCGGTGGGGTGCGACTGGCAGGGGCCAGAAGGTACACCGGAGTATCTATTGTACAAGGAGGTAGAAATGCAGAGAACAGGTATGTTCAAGTTGGTCGCCCTGATCTTGGTCGGGGCCTTCCTGCTTGGGGCGTGCGGCCCTGCTGGTGGGACCGACGTTATCAAGATCGGCATCAATGCCCCCCTCACCGGTGACATCCCCAAAGTGGGCGAGGGCACCAAGTACGCTGCCGAAATGTGGTTGGAGGATATCGGCGGCGAGCTGGAGGTGGGCGGCAAAACCTACAAAGTTGAGCTGGTGATCGAGGACAACGAGTCCAAAGCCGAATCCGCCACCAAAGCCAATACCAAAATGATCACCCAGGACGAAGTGCTGATCATTATCGGCCCCCAGTCCTCCAAACAAGCCGTACCGGCCGGCGGTGTGGCGAATGACCTGGAGACGCCCATGATCAGCCCCTGGTCCACCAACCCCAATACGACCAAAAACCGCCCGTGGGTCTTCCGCGGCTGCTTCTTGGATCCTTTCCAGGGACCGGTGGTAGCCAACTTTGTCACCGAAGAATTCGGCTTTACCAAGGCGGGTGTGCTCTATGACGTGGCCAGCGACTACCCCAAGGGTCTGGCCGAGTACTTTAAGAAAGCGTGGGAAGACCTGCATGGAGAAGGCTCTGTTGTCGCCTACGAAAGCTTCACCACGGGCGACACCGATTTTAGCGCGCAGCTGACCAAGATCAAAGATTCCGGAGCCGAATTCTTCTTTACCCCCCAATACTATAACGAGGTGGCCTTGATCGTGCAGCAAGCCCATGAATTGGGTTGGGATAAGCCCATCGTGGGGAGCGATAGCTGGGGGTCGGCGGAGCTGATGAACCTCTGCGGTGACGATTGCAAAGGTCTCTTCTTCAGCACCCACTACGCTGCTGCCGGAGCCACCGGTGCGACCAAAGAGTTCATTGACCGCTACAACGCCAAATACGGCTATGTGCCCGATGACGTGGCCGCTCTGACCTGGGACACCTTGCACATTGCCCAAAAAGCCATCCAAGACTGCGGCAACATCACCGGCGACATCAAAGCCGACCGCAAATGCGTCCGCGACGCCCTGGCTCAGATCAAGGACTTTGACGGCATCACCGGCAAGATGACCTTTACCGAGGAAGGCGATCCCATCAAGTGCGCCGTCATCGTCAAGATCAGCGACGCGGGCGAGTTTGAATTCTACAAGCAGGTTTGCCCCTAGGAGAGTGCTGAAAATCCTGTTTTCCACCGCAAAGGTCACCGAGATTTAACACAAAGCGGGCCAGGGCTTCGGCCCTGCGCCCGCTCTCTCCAAGAGCAAGGAGCGAGAACGATGACGTTCTTTTTGCAGAACATGGTCAACGCTTTACAGTGGGGCAGCTTCTATGCCCTCATCGCCCTGGGCTACTCAATGGTCTATGGCGTTCTCATGCTGTTCAACTTTGCCCACGGCGATATTTTCATGGTCGGGTCCTACATCGGCCTCTTTGTCTCTACCGCTTTGTTGGGCTTGGTCGGGTTTGGAGTGATCAATCTACCCACCCCTTTTATGCTGGGATTGGTCCTTGTCCTGACCCTGTTCCTTTCCATGTGTCTCAACTCCTTCGTGGGCATGGCCGTTGAGCGGATCGGTTATCGTCCCCTGCGGAATGCCCCGCGTGCTTCGGCAGCCATCACCGGGTTGATGATCGGGATCATTCTGGAGACGGGTAACCTGATCCTGTTGGGCGCCCAACGGAGGAAATACCCCGACGAACTGGTTCAGATCGGAAGCACGCCCATTCAGATTCTGGGTGTCAGCGTCACCCCCAAAAAGATCGCCATTGTGGTCGTTTCCCTGGCCCTCATGTTCGCCCTACACCAATTCGTGCGCCGCACCAAATGGGGAATGGCTATGCGGGCTATGGCTTATGATTACATCGTCGTCCCTCTGATGGGCGTGCCCATCAACACCATTGCCCTATTGACCTTTGCCCTGGGTTCGGCCCTGGCCGCCGCTGCAGGTGTGCTGTACGGCATTGCTTATCCCGTCCTGGACCCTTACATGGGTGTCCGTTTTGGCTGGAAGGCTTTTGTCGCCGCCATCTTGGGCGGTCGGGGTTCCATCCTCGGTGCAGGTCTGGCCGGGTTCCTGCTGGGTTTCATTGAGATCTTTGTCGCCGCCTTTTTCCCTTCCACCCTGCGCGATCTGATCGCCTTTTCCATCATTCTGGTCATCCTGACCTTCCGGCCCCATGGCTTCTTTGGCGAACCTTATAGCGCCCAGTTACGACTGTGAGGTGACACTATGTCGGCGAACCACACAGGCATCAAATCTCGGCTGCAGAAGATGTGGCAACCCTTCTCTCAAGTCCCAATGCTGGGGTGGCTGGTCGGGGCGTTGGTCGCCGTCGGACTGGAAATGTCGGTGGGCACTCCCCTGGCCCGCTTTCTGGGCATGTCCAAAATCCCCGTCCTGTTCGGCTTTACGTTTGTTCTCAAGGACCCTTTGCTCATCCCCGGCGTGATCGTGTATGTGTTGTTGATCTACATCCTGCCTATCGGTTTGATCGCCCGGTTGACCGCTCGTCCCATGAACAGGCTGGCGGCCAAGCTCCTGAACACCTCCATGCTTGCTTCGGTGTTGGTCCATCTGATCCTGCTTTATGCGATACTGCACCTGTGGTCCGACATCAGCGATTATCGGCTCTTGGTCACACGGCTGACGCTGGTAGCTGTCATGCTCACCCTGAGCTTGAACGTGGTGAACGGCTACATGGGCGAATTCTCCTGCTCCCACCCCGGTTTTATGGCCCTGGGTGCATACACGGCTTCGGTCTTTAGCATTGTCCTCTTTGTCCAAGACAACCGATTCGGCCCTCCCCTCCTGCCGCCGGGCCTGGGGCCGTTCGCCTTCCCCCTCATCTTGATCCTGAGCGGGGCGGTATCGGCGGTCGGGGCTTTGTTGGTGGCCATCCCCTCCTTCCGCACCAGGGGCGACTATTTGGCCATCATCTCCCTGGCTTTCATGTTCATCGTCAAGAGCCTTTTTGAGAACCTGGAAATCGTGGGCGGGGCACGCGGCCTGGGGGGGCAACCCCACTGGGCCAGCTTACCCATCGTTTTCCTTTGGACCATCCTCTGCATCTGGACCATCAACAATTTCGTGCGGTCCACCCTGGGCAAGGCGTTGAACGCCGTGCGGGATGGCGAGCTGGCTGCCGACGCCATGACGGTAAACACCAGCCGGACCAAAATGGTGGCTTTTCTGTTCGCCGCCTTCTGGGCCGGTGTGGCCGGAGGGCTGTTTGCCCACATTTTGGGCTATGTCAATCCGGGCACTTTTGACCTGAAGAAGCTGGCCGAAGTTCTGGCGATGGTCTACTTTGGCGGCCTGAATTCGGTGGTGGGGTCCATCGTCGGTGCGGTGAGCTACAACGCCCTCAGCGAAGCTCTCCGCCCCTTGGAGCTCTTCAAATGGATCATCATCCCCTTGCTCCTCATCCTGGTCATGATTTTCCGTCCTACGGGCCTCATCGCCTTCAAAGATTTTGACGTCAGGAAGCTCCTGGAACCTAAACAGAAACCGGAAGAGGTGGAGCATGGCCTTGCTGCGCGTTGAGAATATGACCCACTGGTTCGGCGGCCTGCGGGCCGTCCACAACTATAACCTGACCATTGAAGCAGGCCAGATCCGGGGATTGATCGGCCCCAACGGGGCGGGCAAGACGACCATCTTCAACCTCATCACCGGACGCTACCGTCCGACCGAGGGGCACATCTACCTGGACGGCCAAGAGATCACCGGCTTGCCCCCTCACAAAATCGCTTCAATGGGCATCGGCCGCACCTTCCAAAACCTGCGTCTCTGGCGGCACATGAACGTCCTGGATCATGTCAAAATGGCCCACTATTCCAAGATCACCTATGGCCTGATAGGGGCGTTCTTCGGCACGGCCAAACGCCATCGGCAAGAAGCCGAAATAGAGGAACGCTCCCTGGCCCTTTTGGAACTGGTGGGCATCCGTCACCTGGCAGACCAGATCGTGACCAATCTGCCCTATGGCGACCAACGGCGGGTGGAACTGGCCCGCGCCTTGGCCACCGATCCCAAAATCCTGTTCTTGGATGAGCCGACGGCGGGCATGAACCCCGATGAGCTGATCCAGATGATGGAGATCATCCGTCACATCCACGCCGAGTTGGGGTTGGCGATCTTTCTCATTGAGCACCGCATGAAATTCGTCATGGACCTGTGCGAGATCATCCAGACTTTGGTCTTTGGCGAAGTCATTGCCGAAGGAACCCCTGATGAGATCCGCAACGATCCCAAAGTGATTGATGCCTATTTGGGCAAGGAGGTGGAAACCTGATGTTGCTCACGGTGGAAAATCTTGCGGTCTCTTACGGCCAGATCAAAGCCCTCCACGGCATCAGCTTCCAAGTAGACGAAGGGGAAATTGTGTGCATCATCGGGGCCAACGGCGCGGGCAAGAGCACAACGCTGCGGGCCATCTCCCGCCTGATCCCTGCAGAACCGGGCAGCAAAATGATCTACCGAGGTCGGGACCTGCTCAAGTACTCGGCCGACAAGGTGGTGAGCGAACTGGGCATCTCCCACGTCCCCGAAGGGCGACGGCTTTTCGCCAACCTGACGGTTATGGAAAACCTCAAACTGGCAACCTTTGCCCGCAAGGACGGCCCCCAAATCGCCCGCGACCTGGAACGGGTTTTTGCCATCTTTCCCCGCCTGGCCGAACGCAAGACGCAAAAGGCCGGGACTCTTTCCGGCGGCGAACAGCAGATGTTGGCCGTGGGCCGGGCCTTTATGAGTGCGCGCCGGTTCATGCTCCTGGACGAACCTTCCATGGGGCTGGCCCCTCTGCTGATGAAGGGCGTGTTTGATGCCCTCAAAGAGATCAACGAGGAGGGCACAACCATCCTCCTCGTTGAGCAAAACGCCCGCATGGCCCTCCAATTCGCCCAGCGGGGCTATGTCCTAGAAAGCGGCAACTTGGTGCTGGAAGGTCCCTCGGAGGAACTGCTGGCAAACCCCGAAGTCAAAAAGGCGTACTTGGGCGGCTAGTCACCTCTGCCGTCGGGGGCGTTGAGACGATGACCAATCGGTCCAATCCGGAGTAATCGGGTAGTAAGCGCACCTCTCCCTGGGAAAAGTAGCGGTGGGCCAAAGATGTGACGGCGGCCCCTTGTCCTGCGCCGATCTCCAACAAGATGGCTCCGCCGGGGCGCAGATAGGGGGCCGCCGTTGCCAGTAGGCGGTGGATGAGGGCCAAACCATCCTGGCCGCCGTCCAGTGCACGGCGCGGTTCATGATCGCGGATCTCCGGCGGTAGGGTATCCCACTCGGTGCGGGCAACGTAGGGCAGATTGGCGACGATCAGGTCCACAGGCTCCGGCAGCGGTGTAAGGAGATCCCCCTCCAAGCAGCGGACCCGCCCGGCAACGCCGTGACGACGCGCATTGGCAGCGGTCACCGCCAACGCTTCCGCAGAAATGTCCACGGCATAGACGATGGCCTGGGGCAAGCGCACGGCCAGGGTGACGGCAATGGCTCCACTGCCGCTCCCCACATCGGCGATATGAGGGGCGGGGGAGAGGGAGGCGGCCAAGCGCAACGCTTCCTCTACCAACAGCTCCGTCTCCGGGCGGGGAATGAGAACCCGGCGATCTACCAAAAAATCCAAGCCGTAGAATTCCCGGTGGCCGACGAGATAGGCCAAAGGTTCACGAGCGGCACGGCGGGCTACCGCCTCGCGGAAATGGGTGTGTTGCGATGGGGCAAGGACATCGTCCAGATGGGCCAGGAGTGTGGCTCGGCTCACCCCTAATACGTGGGCGAGCAGCAGCTCGGCGTCAAAGCGAGGAGAATCAACACCTTCGGCTCGCAGCCGGGCTTCCGCCCACGCCAACGCTTCGCCGATTCGTCCGGTGTTGTTCCCTACGACTTGAGCAAAGCCCCTGTCATGGGAGCGCACAAAGGAGGACTTGTGCAATCCGCCCATCCTCAAGAGATCGGAACCAATCGCACCTCCGGGCGTGCACCGAGCACCTGACCGATCCGATCCAGCATGATCGGAGAAGGACGGTAGGAACCGCTTTTTGCCCGGCCCCCGGAAGATAGGCAGCCGGGACCGCATTCTGCGGATCGGTGGCCGAAAGCACGCAAGGGGCGACTTTCGCTTAAGGCGGGCCGCAGCCCGCGCCCCGCCGCGCCGGACCACGGCCCGGCGCGAGTAATTCGGAATTTTACCTCCGGTAGTGGCCGGCAAGTGCCTCTCCGAGATTGGGTTCGTTGCAAGACGGTTGATCCACCGCTCCGCGCACATCCCCGCCTCGGCGGCGAAACCAACGGCCGGAACGGAAACGCACTTGCCGGATGGCTTGATTGTAACTTGTGGCATCCCCTTTGTCAAATCGCAGTTGTGCGTTGCCCAGGGCGCATTCCCATACCGCCGAGTCGTCGGATTCGCAGAGAAACGGTTGACCTTGCGCCATCTCCCTTTATCCTTACGGCCCAGGCGTCGGCGAGGGCGGCAAGGGAGCCGTAGGCAGCGGACCGTAGGGGGAGACCAGGCCGCCGGGGGTAGATTATCGGGTTCGCGCGTAACGGGCCAGGACTCCGTGGGAAAGGCTTTGACCTCGGCTCCCTTGAGCTGCCGGAACGTGCGCTCCATCTCTGCCGGATCGAGGAGATCGGGCAAAAGCAACTGTGTCGTCTACCCTGACTCGTTCGTGTTGCAGGTCACCTGCACCTATGGTAGAGCATACCGGCTTTTGGGTGTTAAGCCTCTTTTCCCGGCGGTTAGAGCGCGCTCATCTGACGGCGAGTCTAGGCTCAAACTATCTGCCGACCCGCCGACCCGCAACCGCCCTTTGAAGGTTTGCCTCCTGGCGGAGCCTGTGCTATAATGGTTGACGGCTAGGAGGGGTAGCATAGTCCGGCCTAATGCGCGCGTCTCGAAAACGCGTGAGGCGAAAGCCTCCGTGGGTTCGAATCCCACCCCCTCCGCTCCGGCTGCGTTGCGACAAAGCCGATTTGACAATTTGTGTGAATATCAGTATACTTAGCCGCCACTTGACCCTGACAGTCAAGGCGCGGCGACGCCAGCCACCCTAGCTCAGTCGGCAGAGCAAGCGCCTTGTAAGCGTTAGGTCGTCGGTTCGAGTCCGACGGGTGGCTCTGCAGGACAGGCCCACGTAGCTCAGTCGGTAGAGCACGTTCTTGGTAAGGACGTGGTCATGGGTTCAAGTCCCATCGTGGGCTTTGCAGACAGGGAAAATTGAACAGCTCCAGGAGGTACTAGCATGGGAAAGCCGAAATTTGAGCGAACCAAGCCGCACGTGAACGTGGGGACGATAGGGCACATTGACCACGGGAAGACGACATTGACGGCAGCGATCACGAAGGTGCTATCGTTGAAGGGGTTGGCGGACTACCGGCCCTTT
>CAZQKE010000067.1:0-47014 GCA_964593865.1 uncultured Anaerolineaceae bacterium
CCGGGAGTTGCTGGCTTTGGATTCACCGCAAAAGCGGTAAGATCTGAACCGCGAAGGCGCAAAGGAAGGAAGAAAAAGTAAAAAAGCCTTCGTGTTCTTGGCGTCTTGGCGGTTCAAAAATAGAACCGCGGAGGCGCAAAGGGCGCAAAGGAAGAAAAAGAGAAAAACCTTCGTGTTCTTGGCGTCTTGGCGGTTCAAAAATAGAACCGCGAAGGCGCAAAGGAAGGAAGAAAAAAGAGAAAAACCTTCGCGTCCTTCGCGTCTTGGCGGTTCAAAGACAAAACCGTCTACCGTTTTCCGAAAAACTCCAGCATTCGCCGCCGGTATTCCTCCGGGTAGGTCCAGCTTGACCAGGCGTGGCCCGAATCGTTGATCCAGATCGTTTTCGGTTCGTTGGCCGCATCGTAGAGGCGTTGGGCGTGGTCCACATGAACCAAGATGTCGGCGGTGCCGTGGATGATGAACACCGGCACGTGGATCTGGGGCAGCAGCTTCTCCGGGCTGGGTACGCCGGGGACCAGCCAATCGGGGGAAAGGCGGTAACCCTTGGCGAAATCGGTGTCGCCCCAATCGGCAAAGAGGCTGTCCAGGATCAGGGCGTCCAGGCGGCCATCTTGGGCGGCGGCGTTGACCAGGGCCGCCGCGCCCAAGCTCATCCCCAGGCCGCCGATCCACCGCTCCGCACACCCGCCGTCCCCCGCGGCCTCCAGCCAATCCAGGGCCGCTTCCACATCCAACGCCTCGGCAGGGCCGACGGTCACGGGGCGATGGTCGCTTTCGCCGTGGCCTCGGAAATCAAAGAGCAGCACGTTGTAGCCTGCTTCGTGCAGCCAGGGGACCAAGTGGAGCATCGTTCGTTTGGAATCGTACAGGCCGTGGGCCAGGATCACCGTCGGGCAACCCTCCGGGGGGGAAGAACGGGCCGTGGGCACGTACCAGGCCGCCAGGTGGACGCCGTCGGCGGTGGTCAGCCTCACGTCGCGGTAGTAAATGAAATCATCCGCCGGATCGCGCCAGAAGGGAAAGCGGGGCGGTGCGCCGCCGCCCGGCGGGAAGGGGTCAATGCGGAAGAGATCCATCGCCCGGTAGATGTGGGGCCAGGCGGGCGAATAGGGCTGGCGGAATAGGTCGCTGGCGACGACGGGAACCGCCCCCAGCACCACGGCCAGGACGCTTAGGAGTACAAAGGCCCAATACACGCGTCTTTGCATCGTGGACGTGTCCCTCTTGGCATTACAACCGTTCCTGGACCATGTCCAGCACCTGCTTCGCCAATTTCATAGCCTCTTCCGCCTCTCGCGGATCGGTGTAGAACCGAGAAGGCACGCCGCCGGGCAGCCCGTTGGGGTAGCGGGTGGGGATATAATATTGGTCAAGCCGAGCTGCCTTCTGGACTCGGCTCCATTCCGGATCGAATTCTTGCGCCCGCCGGATCAGTTCGTACACCGAGTGGGTGAAAAAGACCTCTTCGGAGGAAGCGACAGAGTAGAGGAAAGCTTTGAGAGCCTTTTCTGCCGCCTGTTGAAAGTGGAACAGGGCCAGATAAAACCGTCCCCGCCGCCTCAGGTCATCGGCATCTTGAAACTCATCCTGGGCGTGGGTCAGCCAGCGGAGGGCTTCCTCTTGCGGATTCCGCCTCATAGACCACCACTCCTTCCTTCAAAATCCGGCGCAAAAGGGCACTGACCGGCAGGTTTTCCCGCAGTTCGTCCGGGGTATAAACCAGAATGTCGCAGGCGACTCCCCTGTCCACCTGGGCATAGATCGTCTGCGACCACTTGTGCCCACTCCGCGACGGAGGCATGATGGCCAACAGGTCCAGGTCGCTTCCTGGGCCGATGTCACCCCGCGCCACAGAGCCGAACAGGATCACCTTCTCTGCGCCCAGGGCAGCCAATTGGGCAGCAACATGGGCTAGAGCCTGCTCAAGTTTGAGACGCCGCTCCCTTTTCCTGTCCAAAATGGCTTGCAGAGTGCGCACAATCCCCTCCCGCAGGCTGCATTATATCGCCAAGATGACCCCGTGTCAACCGCAACGGACCGGCTCCGGGGCAAGGCCCTCTACCTACCAACCCGGCAGCGGCGTGACCGTTGGTTCGGTGGGCGTTACCTCCACTACATAGGTCGCCCAGATCACCAGGTCCGCCGTCTGCACCCGCCGGTCGGCCAGGGCGATCAGCTCGGCGGCGGTCAGGTAGCGCAGGCGGTAGTGGTCCTCGCCAACAGATTCAATCTTGGGGATGCTGTTCTGCGGATGATCGGTGGGCAGCTCCCCGCCGACCACTTCGCCGGAGACGAAAATGTACTGCAACCCCGGTTCCGTCTGCATCTGGTAGAGGACCGGCAGCGCACCGGCCAGGCGTTGGTCCTCCAGGTGGACCTCCACCGGTTTGATGCGGGCTGCCGCGCCGGTTTGGAGGGAGATGTAGGTGGGGTAAAAATCATCCTCCGCCCCATGCCCGGCGCGGAATACCCGGCCCGTGTAGCGGTCGAGCAGGATCAGCGACGAACCTTCGGCGTTGATCACCTCAAAGCGACCGCTGCTCCGCCGCCCGCCGATCTGCCAGGAGCCTTCGACATAGACGAACACCAGATTCCGGCCCCGCAGCGAGTAGTAGCGGTCCACCACCTGGGCAAAGGTCGGCGCGGGAGCCGGCGGGGGCGGCGGCGGACCGAGCCGCACCTGGAACAGCAAAAGGGCGGCGGCCAGGGCCAATCCCCCGGCGACCTGCGACCAGGGCAACGGCCCTTCCCGCAGCCGGTAGCGGGTCTCGCGCAAGGGCCAGAGCCACATCACCCCCGGCGGGTGGAGGGTGTCCACGGCCAGGCGGACCAGGAAGCCCAGGGGCAGCGACAGCCAGGCCGTCCCGTTGACGAGCAGCAGCGGCAGGCTCACCAGGGCGACGAACCCGGCGGCCGGGGGCGTGCGCCACACCGGCAGGTCCCCCCACCGCGCCTCCAGGAAGCGGGCCAGGGGAGGCCACCCATCCAGCGCGGGCAGCAACGCGCCCAGGCCCAGGGGCAGGAACAGCCACGGCTCCAACGAACGGTCCAGCAGCCAGGCTCCCAGCAGGAGGATGACGGCTGCTGCCAAGAGATATGTCAAGCTGCGGAGGAGCCGTCGGCGGGTCGGGCCGGGGGGCGGTCGGTCGGCCTTCTCGGCGCGGCGGTGGAGATAGGCGCGCAGTAGCGAAAGGGCCACCGCGCCGAGGGCAAAGGCCAGGTAACCCCAAGCAGGCTGCGCCAGGCGTTCGCTGTAACGGGCGGCGACCACCCCGGCGGCAAAGAGCACCGGCACCCACACCACTATCGCTGCGTTCCACCGCAGGCGGCGGTTCACCAGCCACTCGGTTGCCAGCGTGGCCGCCAGGCTCAAAGCGAACAACCCCAACAATTGCCAGATGCTCAATGGGTCCCAGATCATATTGATAACTCACCGATGGATCCTCCCGCAAGCTGGCCGGGCGGGCGCGTGGGCACGTTTTGCCCACGGTTCCTGTGCGTTTCCGCACGAATCTGCCAAGCCTGTGGGAGGATGATCGCTCTGTGCTCTCCGTGCCTCCGTGGTTTGCCCTTCCTCTGCGCCCTCGGCGTCTCTGCGGTGGGATGGCTACCGCAGCGGGCCGACGATGACGGCGTCGCCCACCGGCCGACCGTCGCTGCCGATCAACGGCACGGGGACCAGCGATGGGTAGCGGTAGACCTCCACCCTGCCCCGGTGCGCCCCGGTTTCTCTCTTTTGCAGGATTATGTCAAATTTATTGATGATGCGATCCCCTTTGCGCCGCCGGGCGGTGGGATAGCCCACGGCGTCCTGCTGGCCCAGCAGGTCCCCTTCCCCATCCACGATCCGGACGGAAAAGTGGCTGTCTTCCCCGTCGCGCCACAGCACCTGCCACAGCAGCCAGAACGTGCCGGAGCCGTCCCTTTCCTCCCAGCGGTAGCCCTGGACCTCGACGCCGTTTTGGAAAAGACGCGGCCCGGCGATCCCGGTCAGGCCCTCCTGGGGCCAGCCGCCGTCCAGAAAGACCAACCGGTAGCCGCCGACGATGGGGCGCATCGGCCAGGGAGCGTACCAGCGGGCCGCCTCCCCCGCGTCGGGCGTCAAGAGAACCAGCGTTTTGTGGGGCGGGAAGAGGGCCGCCGCCCGCCCATCTACAAAGCGGTAGGCTACCCGCCCCCGCAGCAATATGTCAAAGATGGCGGGGGTCCCGTCCACGACGACCGAATCCCCTTGCCCCACGACGAGCACCTCTGCCGCACCGCTTTCCTCGGCGGCGGCGACCAGCGCATCGGCCACGGCCCGGTAGGTGCGCAGGGGCGTGCCGAAACCGCCGGGCGTTTCGTGCTCGGCGACGAAGCGGGCCGTCAGCACCAGGGCCGCGACCTGGGCGGCGGTCAGCAGCCCCAGGGCGGTGAGGACAACGGCCCGCACCGCCCGCGACGGCCGCCGGGCGAACAACGCCTCCATCCCCCGCCCGACGATCAGGCAGGCCGGGGGGATGACCAGGGCGAAAAAGTGCAGGTGCAGGGTCAGGTTGTGGCGCAGGTTGAGCAACAGGGGCAAAATCAGGGCGGTGAGGAGGATGAAATCCAGCCGGGCGGCGCGGCGGCGGGCTTGAAGCTCCTTGCGCTCCCCGCCGTCATCCAAGACCGGCGATTGAAATCGCGCCTGGCGGGCCGTTGGCCGGGCGTCTGCCTGCGCAGACGCATCCCGTTCGGTCCGGGGGACACGCCCGCGCAGGCGGGCGGTCAGCCGCAGGCTCTTTAGGGGCGATTTCAATCGCTTCTTGCGCTCCCCGCCGTTATCCGCCTGCGCAAACGCGTTCCGCACCATCCGCCAGGCCAGGCCCAGGGCCGCCGCCGCCACCCCCAGGCCGACGGCGTCGAAAACCCGGCCCAGGTCGGGCACGATGGGCAGCAGCGGGGCCGCCTCCCCCGCCAGGGCGGCGATGCCCCGCCCGGTGATGGCCTCCCACCCCAGGCGCAGGGCCTCCAGGTCCCAGGTCGCCTCCGGCAGGGCGCGGAGGGCGGCCAGCGCAGGCCAGTCGTTCTGCACCTGGTGGAGCAAAAAGGGTACGGCGGTAAGCAGCCCCAGCAGCCCGCCCACCAGCAGCGGCCCCGGCCGCACCTCCCGCCAAAAGAGGAGAAGCCACAGGGCCAAAGCCGCCGCCAGGGAAATCGCCGAAGGGTGGACCTGGATCAGCAGGGCCAGGGCGACGACGGTCCCGGCCAGGCTCCAGCGGCGTCGTTCCACCAGGGCGGAGACGACCAAAGCGAGAAAGATGAGGACCAGGAGGGGCACAAAGGCCACCTGCCAGATTTTGCGGCTAAAGGCCACGGCCCAGGGATTGACGGCCAAGAGCAACGCGGCAATAGGAGCCGCCCGGCGTCCTCCTAGGGGCCAGCGGCGGGCCAGCCACCAGGTCAGGGCCACGGCTGCTACGCCGACCAGCCCGCCGTACACCGTGGCCGGGATGGGATCGGCGGTCAGGAGAAAAGCAGGCAGGTAAAGATAGACGCTGACGGGCGAATGGTCAAACCCGGCGGAGGAAGGCACGCCGACCAGGGGCAACCGCCCCGTGTGGGACCAATCCAGGGCCAACGCCGCCAGGCGGGCCTCGCTGAACTTGAATTCGGTCAGCGTCGGCCGGCCTACGCGCAACAACGTCGCCAACAGCAGGATAAAGGCGAACGAGAGAACCTCCCCACCGCGGAGACGCCTTTGTCCCTCGGCGAACTCTGGGTCCCTGCGGTGCAAAGTCCGGGGAGCCATCCCTGTCTCAGCCATAGATGCCGCTCCGGGTGCGGGTGCGCAGGGCCAAGAGCAGCCCGGCCAGCACCAGGCAGGCCAGCCCGGCCAGGCAGACGCCCAGGCCCCAGCCCACCGCCGGGGGCCGACGGTACACCGCATCAACGGCCGGTTTGACGAGCCAGAACTGCCACGTGGCCAGCAGCGCGGCGAGCAGGGCCAGAACCGCGCTCAGCGCCCCGGCCAACCAGGGTGGGAGCCATCGCCCCAGCGGTCGGAAGCAGAGCAGGAGCAGCCAGGAGAAGCCCAGGGCGACGGTCTGGGCGCGGAATTCGGGGGTTAGCAGGCCGGTGGGTGACCAGGCCGGGGGCAGCAGTTGCAGGCTGACCGGCACGGCCAGGAGCACGAAAACGGCCTGCAAGGGCCAGGGGTAGCGCAGCCGCCGCAGCCCGGCCAGCATCGCCACCGTGACGGTCACCACCCAGGGCGGCAAGTAGAAAAACTGGCGCGTCACCGTCAGCGAGCCGTCGAGCACGCCGGGCAGGAACTTGACGAATTCGCCCATGTCCACCCCGCCGAGGGTCAGGGCAGCCGTGGGATGGGCGATCCAGGGGCCAAAGTAGCCCACGGCGGCCAGCAGCCAGCCCAGGGGCAGGAGCAAGCGCACGGGCGTCAGGCGGCGGCGCGCTTTGGCTTCGCGGTCAATCGTCCCCAGCTTGTGTACGCTCATTGCCTGTCCTTATCAATCGCCAAAATCAACGCCGAACCGGAGGCGATGTGCCTGCATTATATCACAATTTAGGACACTCCGGAAAAGTCCTCGCCGGGCGAGAAGGTGCAACGCACCTATGAGATGCGTCGCGCCTTCTGGGCATTTGCTTTAAAGCACAAATACAGATACAATGTATCCGGTACGGTTCAACCGGCAGTGAGAAGGAGGCCAAGATGAAACAGAGGTGTCTCTTGTGGGCGGCGGTCATACTGGGCCTGTGCCTGACGGTGGGCACAGTGTCGGTTTGGGGGTTCGCCGAGGAAGAGCTGGGGTTTCGGGACCGGGACGGCACCTATTACCCGCCGACCGGGAATTTCCCCGAAGGCCGGATCAGCACGGTGCATGATGACCTTACCCTGGCCCTGGCCATTGCCGCCGGGTTCACCATCACCGACAGTCACACGCTGCGAATCTGGAACCAGTTGGTCGATTCGGAGGTGTTGCCGAGCACGCCGGTTTCTTATACCTATGGCAACGCAGGGTTCTACGAACCGCCAAACCCTCTGGTGGCCTGCAAGAATCACACGAATCACGCGCGGCAAATCTGGCCCACCGGTGAATTCGACCCGGACACGTCCGCCGTCACTTCCCGCTTTGGACCTTATTCGCCCTTTTTCCACTTTCCCCATCTGAACGGTTCCGACCTGAGCGCCTTGCGCGATTGGGCCTGGGGATACACCGACACGCTGGAAGGGTACGAAGCCTACGCCTGGGGCCGGCTCGTCGATTTCACCCTGATGCAGGCCGTTCAAAATAACGGTTGCACCATCACCCGCACGGTGACGATCAGTATGCCTGTGTCGGCCGGTTCGCTGGAAGCCTTTGCCACCTACCTGCATACCCTGGGAGACGCCTACTCCCACGCCGATTGCATGGACGCGCTGGCCGCCCATACGCCGTCCGCTCCCTGGGGCACGCACACCGTGCCGGTGCTGGGCGACCCCAGCATCTATGCCTGCGATTACAACCCCATCAACCCCCAAAACGACGACGCGCACGGTCGAGAGTTTGGCGGCGTGTACTCGGACACGCAACGGACGATTGAGGCCGCGCGGGCGATCTATGCGGAACTATCGGCGCGCAGCCTCTCCCGTGAAGGGGTTTACGTGCCGTTGCCGCTGACGACGACCCTGACCGTGAGCGGTACGGAAACGACCCTCGACGGAGCCATCGTCCACTTTGTCACCACCTGGGATTATGACGAACCGGCCCGGCGACGAGAGTATATAGACCATCTCGTGGAGGCGTTACGCGCCCGGCCGCGAACGGCGATCAGGCGCGTGTATTTGCCCCTTGTCATGATGCATCCGTTGAACTCCATCTCTCGCCCACACTGAGGATATCTTGGCCCTTCCGCCACATCTCCCGCTGGCGTCATACCACTCGTTGAAAGCACCCCGCCGGGGCAAAGGCAGGTACAGTACGACCATGTTGGATGAGCCAACCCCATAGGCTCAAATAGCGACTACAATCCATGCCGGTAGAGGAAACGATGGGAGCGATCCGTGTGTTGCTGGCCGACGATCACGCCCTCTTTCGGGAAGGGTTGGCGAGCATCCTCACCGCCCAGCCGGACTTTGAAGTCGTGGGGGAGGCCGGCGACGGACTGGAAGCGTTGGTCAAGGCCCGGGAGCTGGCCCCCGACCTGATTTTGATGGATATCGCCATGCCCGCTTGCGACGGCCTGGAGGCTACGCGCCGCATCAAACAAGAGCTGCCCGATGTCACCATTGTCATCCTCACCGTGCAGGATCGGGATGAAAAGCTGTTCGAGGCGATTCGCAGCGGGGCGCAGGGTTACTTGATCAAAAGCATCAGATCCAGGCAAATGCTCGATCTGCTGCGGCGGGCGATCCGGGGAGAGGCGGCCATCACGCCGGCCCTGGCAGGCCGCATGTTGGAAGAGTTTCGGCGATTGAGCCTGCACACGCCCCTGCTTTCGGAAGGGGAGACGGTGGCCCTTACCCACCGCGAGCAGGAGGTGCTCAGCCTGGCAGCGGAGGGGGCCACGGACAAAGAGATCGCCGCTACCCTGGTGCTCAGCGTCCATACCGTCAAAAGCCACATGCGCAACATCTTGGCCAAGTTGCATGTCAGCAGCCGCTACGAGGCGGCCCAACTGGCTCGGCGGCAGGGCCTGGTATGAGACGCGAAGCCATGACCGCCAGCCTGCAAACGCGAATGGGGATTCTGCTTCTGGCCTTTTTCGGCCTGCTCTCGATCTCGGTGGCTGCGACCTTCTGGGCGATTGACACGCAGAAGCAAGATGCCCTGATCATCAACCTGGCCGGTCGGCAACGGATGCTCGTTCAGCAGATGACCCGTGATGTCCTAAACATCAAGCACGACGGCGCAGAGGCTTCGGTGCAATCACTGGTGGAGGCCGCCCACACTTTCGAAAGGACGCTGACGGCTCTCGTCCTGGGCGGCACGACGACCTATCCGCCGGGCCGTACCGTCGCCATCCCGGCGGTGCAAGATGCCGAGACGCTGACAGCACTCCGGCAGGTCCAGGCCACATGGGCCACGTTTCGCGGCCACCTGAACCGGATCGTCGCTGCACCCCCGGCAAGCCCGGAGCGACTGACCGCCATTCAAGCCGTCGAGAACCTGGCTCCGATCCTGATCTGGCAAGCCGACGAGGTGGTGCGGCGGTACGAGGCCGCCGCCAGGCACAAACTCGCCCGCCTGGGCCGAATCCAGATCGCTTTCCTGGCCGGAGCGTTGCTGTTGTTGGTCTTGGATTTCCTGTTGTTACACAAACTGATCGTCCGCCCGCTCCGGGAGCTGGGTTCAACCGCCGAGCGGATCGGCGGCGGCGATTTTGGGCCGATTGAACTGACAGGCCCCCGCGAGATCAAACGCCTGGCGCACAGTTTCAACCAGATGCAGGCTCAATTGCAAGCCTGGACGGAGGAATTAGAAACGCGGGTTGAGCAACGAACTGCCGAGCTGGCCGCCTTGCACGAGGCCAGCCGCGAAATCGCTTTGCAATTAGAGATTAACAAGGAACGCCAGCGCATCGCCGCCGAGATGCACGATGGCCTGGCCCAAATGCTGAGCTACCTGGGGCTTCAGGTAGAGCAGATTGTAGATCTGGTGGAGGCCGATCGGGCCGAGGAAGTGATCGGTCGGTTACAACGCTTGTATAAAGCCATCGAACAGGCATCTCAGGATGTGCGTCGCTCCATTATCCGGCTTCAGGAATCCCCCCAGCCTCGCCGGGCTTTGCAGGATCAATTGGCTGCAATCGTCAAAGAGTTTAGTCGTCAAGGAGGGCCGCCGGTTACGTTGTCGCTGGGAACCATCCCCTCTCTGTTCCTATCCCGTGATCAGTGCGAGCAGGTGACGCGAGTGGTACAAGAAGCGCTGCTCAACGCACGGCGTCATGCCCAGGCCGGGCGCGTTATCGTCCGCCTGGAACGGCAAGGGACCGAAGCGACGGTGACGATAACGGACGATGGACGGGGTTTTGACCCTGACGCTCCCCACGATGACGGTCGGCCCCGCTTCGGCTTGAGCGTCATGCGCGCCCGGGCGGCCCGACTGGATGGAAGGCTGGACATCCGGTCGTCGCCCGGTCGGGGCACACAAATTACGCTGACTTGGCCTTTGACGCCCAATACTTGTTGAACGCGGACTGCCCGGTCTGCGAGACGGGAACTAGCACCTCCACACCCGAAAAGAGCGAGGAAATCGCTCTTTTTTCATGCCTTGTTTTCGCCAAGAGGGATTGCGTTGCAATCGCCGGCGTATTAAACTTGCTTTGGACAAACCGTGCCCAACCCTCCCGCAGGTTGGCAAACGGCTAAAACCGGTTACTATGCACAATATCCCACCGATTTTCAACCTGAACCGCTGCCAAGCCTGCGGGAAGGTCCAAAGTCCAAAATTTATCCGGGGAGGTGTGAAATGGATTCGGCAAGCAATGCTCGTGTGGACCGTCGGGCGGTCCGATTTCTCTCCATCACGGTCGTCGTTCTGGGCTGTTTTTTGCTGATTGGGGCAGTGCTGACGCTGTCCGTGTCCTCTCTGCCGGCCTACGCCGACGAGGACACGGTTCAACGGCAAAAAACCCTCCTGGGACCTGAGAGCGGTCCGCTTACAGATGTGAGCATCAGCGGCCCCACCACCGGCGATGTCGGCGTTGGCTATGGTTTTACGGCGACCGTCAGGCCCGTCTCGGCGACTATGCCCATTGCCTATGTCTGGCGTACAACCGACCAGTCGCCCGTGACGGATACCGGCAATCGCATCACCGGCACCGTGGTCTATACCTGGACCACGCCCGGCACCAAGACCCTCGTCGTGACGGCGACGAACGCCGTGGCTGCGGCCAGTACGATCTTTACGGTTACCATTACCCAGGGGACCACTCCCCCCATGATGGCAACGCTGTGGGGGCCGAAAGCCGGGGGTACGAACAATCCGGTGTGGATTGCGTCTCGCGTTGATCCCCTCACGGCAACGCTGCCCATGACCTACGTCTGGCAGACTGACGGCCAGAAGCCGCTCACCTTTGTACGCACCCCAACCTACGACTCGGAATGGTCCGGCAGGGGCGGGTTCAACGGTCAGTGGACCTGGGCTTCCTTTACCTGGGAGACGGTCGGCCCCAAGGTCATTACCTTTACGGCTACCAATGCAGGGGGCGTCGTCACGGCGACGCATACCGTCGCCATCAGCCTGTCTCCGGTCGTCGTCATCACCGGTCCGGTCATGGGGCAGGTCACGACAACCTACACCTTTACCGCCGCCATCACCCCCATCACAACATCCTTGCCCATTTACTATAGCTGGAAGGCGACCGAGCAGCCATATACGAACCGCACAGGGGAAATTAGCGACACGATCACCTATACCTGGTCAACGAGTGGAACCAAAGTGATCCAGGTTTGGGTCCATAACCAGAACGGTTGGAGTGAGGATGCTCTTCTTTTTGAAATTCCGACTCCCTGGCCCCCGCTATCGCCGACCATCGAGTCCAGCGGCAGCGGTGATTGGAACAGTCCGACGACGTGGAATCTGAGCCGGACGCCGGTCCTGAGCGACGTGGTGCTGATCCACGCCGGACATACGGTCACCACAGCCGCCCCTCTCGGCGTCGAATCCCTGGTCAACCGGGGGACGCTGTTGAGTACCGGCGGCGTCCCTCTCATCATCACGGCCACCAACGTTCTCTCCAACAGCGGGCTGATCCGGGCCGGCGACGGACTGGTCTCTGTCACTACTCTGGACGTTTCTGCGCCGAACTGGCATCCGGCCTGCAATGGGACAGGCGGGATGCCGGGTGCTCCCATCATCATTTCGGCCTCCTGGACCTATAACAACGGCGTCATCCAGGCCGGTAATGGAGTGAACGGTGGTTCCGGCGGAGATGTCACCTGGGCACCCACACCGAATACTACGCTCTGGAATGACACGGGAGGCGTGATCCGGGGAGGAGATGGCGGGAACGGCACATCGGGCGGCGGGGGCGGCCCCGGCGGCGATGTTACCATCACCGGGAAACCGATAGACAATGATGGCCTGATCCAGGCCGGCGACGGAGGCGATGGCGATCAATGCGGCGGGGACGGCGGCTCGACGTACATCTTTGGCGAAAATACCACCAACACGGGCGACATCTATGCCGGCGATGGTGGAGACACAACGGACAACTTGGCTACGGCCCACGGCGGCGACGGGGGAGATACGGAGGTCTGGGGCAAGTTCTTTACCGGCAGCGGCTTTCTGATCAACCTGGGCGATATTGCGGCCGGTGACGGCGGCGATGGCAGCCCGACGGCCACCACCAACCCCCAACATGCCGGTTGCGGCGGCGACCTGACGCTGATGGCCATGCCGAATGTCTTTCTGAGCGGCGGGACGCACGCGGCCGGCGTCGGCGGCATCCCATCTGCCGGAGGAAGACGTTGCGCCGGTGGCCGAGTGATGATCGACCCCGCTTCCATCTCCCTGATGGGCAGCGGCACGCGCATCACAGGCCTCAACGTCTCGATCTACGGCGGCGACGATTGGACTCTCGACTTGAAGAATCTCAATAGCGAGGTCGTCTCGGCCACGGGCCATATTACGCTGGCCGTGGGCAGCGGCGGCGTGATCGATCTATCCGGGAACACAAGCCGCATCTTGCAGGCCGGGGGGCAGGTCAGGCTTTATGCCGACCGGATCATACTGGACCCCGGTGTACCGTTGTTCGCCCTGGCCGGGACGAATGTCATCACCGGCCCCGGCCGTATCTTGCGCCACGTCTCGGTCGTCGCCCCCCGCCAGGTGAGCGTCCGGCCTGGCGATGAGGCGCAGCTCACCTTCACGGTACTCAACGCCGGCGCGGTTACCGACACCTTTACCCTGAGCGCCGCAAATTCGGCAAGCTGGAGCATGAGCGGTTTGCCCGCCTCGATCACAATCGGCGGTCTTGACCACCGCGACGTGACCCTCACGGTGACCGTTCCTGCCGGCGCCTCGGACGGAAGCGTTGGCGAGGTGACCTTTGTAGCCACTTCCCAGACCGACGCCGACGCCAAGGCCCAGGAGGATACCCTCATGGTCGTGCAAGCCCGGAGAGAATTCCGCATCTACTTGCCGTTGATCCTGCGTCATTCTCAATAAAGCGGCAGAAACCCGGCGAAGGTGAGAGAAAAGATGCGACGCACTTTGCGTCGCATCTTTTCATTTCCGCGTGGAAAAGCCAACTGTCCGATATGTTGACAATGGGGCGGGGGCATGGTACACTACAAGCCACACTTTGCCGGGCGTATTCGCGCCCGATTCGTGGACGGCCCGCTTTGGCGATCCCGGAGATTTGAACCGCAAAGGCGCAAAGGGCGCAAAGGAAAGGAGAAAAAGTAAGAAGACCTTCGCGCTCTTGGCGTCTTGGCGGTTCCAACCCGGGCCGAGCGCATTCGCGCATTCGCGTATTCGCGCCCGCTTCGTGGACGGCCCGCATTATTCTCAAAGAAGGTGAATCGGCTCAATGCAGGATTTGGGGACAAAACGATTCAAGTGGTACACATACCTGCTGGCGGTCGGTCTGGTGTTTTGCCTGTCTCTCTGTCATAATCCCTCCTCCTATGCACGAGATGCCGAGATCCTCTTGCCCCTGCCCGGCAGCACCTTGTCCGGCGCCGTCGTAGAGTTTGTCTGGACCGATGTAAACGCGGACCAATACGCCCTGGACATCGGCTCTGCCCAGGGCGGAACCGACATCTATTCCCAGAACCTGGGCGCGGCTACAAGCGTCACCGTCTCGGGCCTGCCCACCGACGGCCGCACCCTCCATGTGCGGTTGTGGACCGTGCGGGACGATCAATGGAACTATACCGATTACACCTACACCGCCGCCGACAAAGAAGACACAGAGATTCCCCCCTTGCCCCGGCTGCGCGCCCAGGGCGAGAGCTTTGTTGACGAGAAAGGGCGTACCTTCCGCTGCTGGGGTGTGAACCTGGTCGCCTTTTACCCCGACGACCAGACCGCCGTCAACTTTGCCCGCAACTTGGCGGAACGGGGCGTCAACTGCGTGCGCTGGCATCACATGCTGCGGCCCAGCCCGGATTGGATCACCCAAAGCGACATCCTGGCCCTGAACACCTACGAGGGCCTGGAATTCTACGATCCCGACGACCCCCGCGCCCGCCCCTGCCCCGACTCTGACAATGTAGATGTTGTTTCTCCCCACTATACCTCCCGCATCCCCGACGCGGAAGCTTGGCGGCGCTTTGACTTTCTCAACGCCCGGTTGCAGGAACACGGCATCTATATCCTGCTGGGGACCCATTGGACCCGAGACTATGGGACCAACGACGTGGACGTACCCCCCTTCGGGCCGGATTCCCCCGACCGGGAACAATGGCGGCAGGCCGTCGCCGACTTGCAACACCGCTCCTACTGCTGGGGCTATGGCAGCATCATTGACCTGCAAAAGATGCTGCCTGCCTTTGACGAGCGGGCTTTGGCCCTGGAAAAGGAATTCCTCACCACCCTGCTAAACCATGTAAACCCCTATACGGGCGTGGCCTACAAAGACAGCCCCCAGGTCCTCACCCTGGAGATCACCAACGAGTTTTCCTCCATCTACACCATCGTCAACGGCAACCGCTACTACGACGACCGCTGGACCCAGGGTTTTCCCGGCCTGGCCTATTTTCAGAACAAGCTGGAAACCCAATGGGCTGCCTTTTTGACCGACCGGGGTTACGACTATTTTGACCTCTACCTGGAACAACCCAGCGACATCCCCTACGAGACTCGGGAACGGCTGCGGGTTGAATTCCTCTACGGGCTGGACCAGACCTACTATGAAGCCATCCGGGATCATATCGCCGACCTGGAGGCCCAAGTGCATGTCACCTTTTCCACTCTGTGGCGCAGCGAACCGGATACGCACCGCTCCGCCCAGGAACCGGGCATCACGCACACGGAAAACCACATCTATGCCAACCCGGCGGTGGTAGAGCCGTTCTTGGACTACCCCGACGAGGACGGTGCCTTCTTCCGGGATCCGGCCCACCCCATGGAGGATCTATTCTACAACCTGGCCGTGACCCAACAGGTCCGGGACAAGCCCCACATCGTAGGCGAGATCAACATCAGCGCGGGGGTGGACGGCTCTTTTACCGAGCTGCTCAAGACCCGTTTGCACAAACGCACCATGCAACTCCTCGCCGCCGCCGCTTACGGCCGCCTGCACAATTGGGCCGGCGTCGTCTGGTTCGCCTGGAACCACGGCGACGCCCGGGTAGGCTCCGACGGGTGGGGCGTAAATGAACGTATTCCTCAGAACATGGATAACATGGAAGACCGGCAGACCGTGGGGGGCAATCTCATCGAGGATGCGGTGTTCCTGGATCATCTGCGCACGGCGGGTTTGATCTTTACAAAGGGCCTGGTCGCGGCCTCCACAGACCCCATCACCCTGTATGTGGAGGATGAGACGGATGACCCGCTGTACCAATATGTCTACGGCTACCCGGTGCGTCCCAAACTTCTGCCCAAACCGGGCTGGCAAAACGTCTCCGCCGTCCGTAAGGTATACGGCCCGCCCCCTCCGGGCTACGACCAGGACGCCCAACCCCACATGACCCACGAGCCTGTCAACCCCATCACCTCGGATACCGGCCAGATCGTCAAAGACATCGCACGCGGGCAGCTTACGGTGGATGCCCCCCAGGTCGAGGCCTTTAGCGGCTACCTGGACGGGACGCCGCCCGCGAACCTGGACGTGTTACAAATGGCCGAAAGCGCAGGCTTTGCGACCGTGATCCTGGTAGCCCAAGACGACCGCGCCCTGGAGCAAAGCCGCGAGCTTCTCATCAGCCGCACATACATAGACGGCGTGACATCGCCGGAAGACATCCGCCAGGGCCGGGACGCGGACGGTCCCGCCATCACCCTGGCGGGGTTGCGGCAGCCGACCGAGGGAGAAGGGTGGTACATCCGCTTCACCCGACCACGAGAGCGTTACGCCGAGAGCGCGCCCTTCCTCCTGCAAATGCAGGATGGCCGCCTTTCCTTGCCCAACGGTCCGTGGCGGGAGGCGGAACTTGTCCTGGGCACGACATCGTCTTTTTGGTCCCGGACCAATCCCGGCGGAGGTGGAGCCTTTAACACCATCGGCGCCGGCCCCACCGGCATCATCTTGGCCGCCAGCGACCTGAGCGGCGCATACCGCTCCCTGGACGGCGGGCGGACGTGGGACGCCATCGGCTCTTTTCGTGGCTTGACCGTCACCCATGTCGGCGGCCTGGGCTTTGATCCGGAAGACCCGGCCATCCTCTACATCGGTACGGAGGAAGGCATCTTTCGCAGCGATGATTTCGGCATGACCTTCTCGCCCGTCTTGACCCACGGCTACGTCACCGACATCGAGATTGCCGTCGGCAACCCCCATGTGGGCTATGCAGCCTACCATTCCCGGTACAACGTTGCCGACGGCGCCGTTTTCAAGACGACCGACCGGGGGAAAACTTGGGAGCGTGTCAGCAACGCTTCCCTCCCCAACGGCCTGCACATCCTAGAACTGATCGTGGATTGGGAAGATGAGGATGTGGTATACCTCCTGGCCGGGGAAGGTCGCTTTGCCTGTGGCCCGGCTGCCCTCTACGAAAGTGCCGACGGCGGCGTCACCTGGGCCCGTCTCGCCGCCGACCTGGGCCAGATCGCCGATATTGCCCTTGACCCCAACAATCCCAACATCCTCTACCTCACCACCTATGGCGATGTGTGGGACCCCGGCTACAAATGCATCGCCGACGATCCCGGCGGCGGCCATCTCTACCGGGGAACCTTTGATGGGAGCTGGAGCTGGGAGCAGCTCACCGATGAGAGCAATCTAGGCAGCCGCAATCTGCTCATCTGGCCGGACGCCGACGACGACCATGCCATCCGGGTGATTGACATGGACTATCCCGAACTGTGGGAGTCCACCGACGGCGGCGTCACCTGGGACCGGATCGGCAGCAAGGAGGACTGGGACCCCGGTTGGGCAAGCGTGGATTTTGCGTACGGCATGAGCTTCAACGGGGATGCCAAGACTCTGGGCCTGGACCTTTCCGATCCGGACGCGCTGCTGTGGGCCGATTCCCAGTTCGTCTATGCCACCCGCGACGATGGGCGCACCTTCGCTCCCCTTCACACCGACGAAGTTGCTTCCGGCAAGTGGCGGTCGCGCGGGGTGGACAATATCGTCCCCTTCGACTTGGCCATCAACGCCGATTCCACCCACGTCTACTTGGCCATGCCCGACCTGGGCTGCTTCCGCAGCGATGACTACGGCTCAAGCTGGCAGAACTGCAACGACGCCGATTATGTCGGCACTTGGGAAGGAAACGGCGGCAATAGCCTGACCGTCGCCGCCGATCCCACGCGCCCCAATGTGGTCTGGATGACTCAGGCCAACGAGATCGAAGGCCACCCCCACACCCTGCTGCGCAGTGACGACTATGGCGCTACGTGGACGCCCGTGGGCACCGGTCTGCCCGACGGCATCCCCTCCGGCCTGAGCGTGGACCCCCACAGCGCGGCGAACGCCCGCACCCTGTTCATCACCGTGGACGGTGACGTGTACCGCAGCCGGGATGACGGAAACACGTGGACCCCGGTCCTGGATTGCGACGGCTGCCGTTACACCGCCGTAGATGCCCATGATGGGAACCTGGTTTATGCCGGGGGGGAGGCAGGATTCTGGCGTTCCACCGAGGGCGGGGAGCCGGGGACGTGGGAACAGACCGGCCTGCCGGAGATGATGGGCACGTTGGGAGGCGAGTTCTGGGATGTGTATTGGGAAGGAGTGGCGGCCATCCGGCCCGATCCCGTCCGGCGGGGGTGGGTATATGTGGCTGCCTTTGGCGAGGGGCGGGGGCTGTACCGCAGCAAGGACGGCGGCCAGAGCTGGGAACGCCTATTGGCCGACGACTACCTGCATGACGTAGCCATCTCCCCCCTTGATCCGGATCACCTGTTTGCCGCTTGCAGCAGCGCCCTCTATTCCGGCGGTTACGATCCGGCCTCGCGGGGCGTGCTCTACAGCGACGATGGAGGGCAGACGTGGACCCCCTTCAACGAGGGGCTGGCCTGGCCCTTTGCCGTCGTGCTGGCGGTGGACCCCAATCCACCGCACACCCTCTGGCTCGGCTCTCCGGGGACGGGGTATCACCGGCGCACCTTGCCGTCTTTTACGTCGGAGGTCTATTTGCCTCTCATCATGCGTCCGTGAAAGCGGTTTCGGAGATTTGAACCGCAAAGACGCAAAGGGCGCAGAGGAAGAGGAAAAAGAAGCCCTTCGCGTTCTTGGCGTCTTGGCGGTTCCAACCCGGGCCGGGCGCATTCGTGCATTCGCGTATCCGCGCCCGCTTTGTGGACAGCCTGCTTTGGCGGTCCCGGAGATTTGAACCGCAAAGGCGCAAAGGGCGCAGAGGAAGAGGAAAAAGAAACCCTTCGCGCCCTTAGCGTCTTGGCGGTTCCAACCGCGATTTTCTTGCGCCACCGGGCCGGGCGTATTCGTGTATTCGCGTCCGCTTCGTGGACGGCCTGCTTTGACGGTTCCAACCACGATTTTCTCTGCGCAAAAGGGGAGATTGACGAGGTCTACTCGCGGGTGGACGCCGGTTGAACCGCCGGGCTGCTTTTTTCGTTCTTACGCTCCAGCGTGGGAACGGGCGGTTCCGCCCAGGATCCGGGCGGCGATCTCCCCTGGAGGTGCGCGGCCAGGGCTTTTTTGATCTCTTCGTCCTCCGCCTGGGCCGCTTGGGCGTAACGGCGAATGAAATCGCTGCGCCGTTGGCGTAAGGCCATAGGCGCAACGGCGGCTACGTCTTGGGCCGTGGCTACGGTGCGGTTGTCGGCGGCGGCGTAGGCGCGGGCTGCCTCCAGGGTGACGATCTCGGCCCGGTGGCTGCTGATCTCTAACCGCTGGACCAGGTCCAGGGCCAGTTGTTCCGCTTCCGGCGCGAGCTCCACGCGGGGCAGCAGCTCGCGGGCCTGATTGATCTCCTTGCCCAGGGCAATTGTATCCTCAATGAGGGCGGCGATCAGGTGCTGAGGGTGCTCGCGGAACCAGCGCACCCGGCGGTAGACTTCCAGGCGGTCGGCGGGATCGGTCAGCGCGTTGACGACGACCCGCAAGCCAAAGCGATCCTGAATCTGGGGCCGCAGCTCCCCTTCCTCCGGGTTCATGGAACCGACCAGGACGAAATCGGAGGGGTAGGTCGCCGCCAGCGGCCCCCGTCGGACCGTGACGCGGCCCTGGGCCGCCGCGTCCAGGATGGCGTCCACGATCACGTTGTCCAGCAGGTTGACCTCATCCACATAGAGCAGGTTGTGGTGGGCGTAGGAGAGGATGCCCCGCTCCAGGCGAACCCGCTTTTGCTCCAGGGCCAGCCGTTCGTTGAGGCCGCCGATGACATCTTCCAGGCGGGCGTTGAGGGGCAGCTCAATGAAGCGCATCCGGTCCAGACCGGTCAGCGGCTCACCGTGGGCCATCTTGACGGCGCACTCGCGGCAGATGGCGTCCATGCCCCACGTTTCGGCGGCCTCTTCATCGCAGCCGTAAGGGCACAGGCTGCGGCGCACCTGGGGCATCAGGTCCACCAGGCCGCGCACCGCCGTCGTCTTGCCCGTCCCGCGCGGGCCGATGAGGAGCACTCCCCCCACCGCCGGGTTGATGACGCCCAAAATCAGGGCGATCTTCATCTCCACCTGCCCGACGATGGCCAAAAAGGGGAACTGGGCCACCTCGCCGCTGATGACCTCCGGGCGGGGCGTCCTTTTGAGGATGGCGCGGGCCGAATACCTTTCCAGAATTTCCAACAGTGCAGATCGGGCCATATTTCTCTCTTCTTTGGAACCGCCAAGACGCCAAGAGCGCAAAGCCTTCTTTGCTTTTCCTTCGCGCCCTTTGCGCCTTCGCGGTTCAATCGGCCTTTGCGGTTCAATCTTCCAGGCGGTAGATGCGCACCGGCGCAAAGTGATAGACCGCCACGCTGGGATACCCGGCGACGACCAGGGGCGGCGGGTCGGGGATGAATTCGGCCAGGAGGGTCCCCTGGGCTGCCAGGTCGTCATAGACGGCCAATTGATCGGGGTAGAACCGAGCCTGTTGCTGCAACAGAGGCCACACCCCATCGCTGACGATCACCACGTCGAACCCCTGCTGCCGGTACCACGCCAGGTCGTGGTCGCTCAGGCGGATGATGTCCTCCACCCGGTAGGGCGTGTGGTCAAAGGGAATGGCATAGTGCTCGATGGCGATCTTGCTGCCGGGCGGGATGTTTTCCTCCACCCACCGCCCGGCGATCTGGCGGTGGTCGGTGCGGCTGAGGATCGCATCGAACCGGACGGCGGCCAGTAGAGGCAGGGCCAGGATGACGGCGGCGGCCACCGCCGCCAGGAGCGGGGCCGACCGCGCCCGGTGGAAGCGACGGGCCGCCCACTCGCTCCCCGCATCCAAGAGCCAGCCGCCGCCCAGGGCCAAAAAGGGCAACAGGGGGACCATGTTTCGCTCAAAGCGGACGGTAAAGCCGGAAACCAACAGAAAATAGAGGGCGGGAAAGAGGGCCAGGAGCAGGCCCTTCTTCCACCGCCTGACCGGCAGGACCAGCAGCCCGGCGGCCCCCACCGCCACGGCCAGGGCGTCGGCGGAGGTGGCAAAGATGGTGAGATACCAACGCCAGTTGCCTTTGCCCTCAAAACCGGGTTGTTCCGTACCGTAGTGGTGCAGGACCTGGGCCAGGCCGTTCAAAAAATCGGGCAGGTTGCCCAGGGCGAAAGGGTTGCCGCCGAAAAAGCCCAGCAAGAACCCGCCGAGGGCGACGAACAGGGAGCCGGTGAGCCAACCCCACTCCCCCCAGGGGGCGGCCAGGACGTGGGCCAACAGGGGCAGGATGACGACCAACGCGCCGTTGTACTTGGTCGCCCCGGCCAGTCCGGCGCACAGCCCGGCCAGGAAATACCAGCGCGTCTGCCGCCGGGTGCGGAGCAGCTCGCTGAACAGGTAGGTCAGGGCGACGAGCAGGCCGACCATGACATCAAAGGTAGCATAGTGGGAGTGAATGATGTGCAGGTAGTTGCCGCCCAGGAGGGCCGCGGCCAGCAGGCCGGTCCGCCGTCGGTGCAGGGTGCGTCCGGCGAGATAGACGACCAGGACGGTCAGCGTGCCCGCCAGGGCGGTCATCCAGCGGCCCACCCGGTAGTACTGGGGGATGGGAAAGGGCATGATCTGCTCCCAGGTTCCCCTCGCCGCGCCGTAGAGAAAGTAGGCAGCATACCCCCCCGCTTGCAGGTAGGCGTAAAAAGGCGGATAGTTGAAGCGGTGCAGGTTCCAATCGCCGGTCCACAGGATGGCGGCGGCGCGGTCCACCAGGGCGTGTTCGTCGGGGTGGTAGCGGGTGTAGGGCAACCCAAAGCCGCTCCCCCACAGGCGCAGGGCCAGGGAGATGAGCAGAACGGCGATGAGGAGCAGCGCAGGGATGGTCTTTCGCATAGCCTAATTCCCCTTCTGAGGAAAAACTTCACCCACCGACTGTTGTTCTCCCCCCTCTATGACTATGCGAAGTGAACTCCAAACCCACCACAGGCCCCCTCACACGCCGAGTTTCCACCCACGCCCCATTATAGCAAACTTTGGCGGCGGTGCAAGTACCCATCGGACGGCGTCTTTGCCCCACGCACGACCAACCCCACCGCCAAGGCCAGGCAGGCCAGGGTGAGCACCCTGCCGCTCAGGCGCAGGGGCGTATCCCCCCAGCGCAGCAGGACGCGGTGCTCACCGGGGGGGATGTCCACCGTCAGCAGGCCGTAAGGCCCTTCAGGACGCAGGGCGTCGTCGGGCAGTCGCTCGCCATCCACATAGACGCGCCAGCCGGGGAAATAGTAGGTGTAAAAGCGCAGGGCCGTCCCCTCCGGCGAGCGAACCCACAGTTCATCGGACGCGCCTCCGGCCCGGATCATCTCCACCGATGCGCCGGGGGCCAATGCCTCCGCCGTGATCAACGGCTCCCCGGCCAGGTACTGCTCCACCAAAGGCGAATCGGCGGGCATCTCCCGGGTCCAGGCGGTCATGCCCCGCATATCGGTATATTCCAGCTCAAACTCAACGGCAAAGACCGGCTCCTCGGCGTGGGGCGGCGTGGGGGTGTATTGGGGCAAGGTGTAGGCAAAGCTGCCCAACACGGCAACCAGGGAGAGGACAAGGAGCCGGGGATTGGCGGATCGGGAATCGGCGGTCGGGAGCGGGGGGGCAAAGGCGGCCAGGGTGGAAAGGGCCACGGCGGTCAGGGCCAGGAGCCGCCAGGGGAATTGGATCAGGGCGGCCAGGGGCAAGGCAGCCCACAGGGGAGCCGAAAAGGGCAGCATCAAAAAGATGATGCTCAGACCGGCAAGGGTGAAAAAGAGGATGAGGGATCGCTCATGGGCCGGACGGTGGAACGCGCCCAGGACGGCGATCCCGGCCAGGATGAGAAGGACCGCCCCCAGTTGAAACGACATCCCGCCCGGCGTGCCGGGGGAGCCGGGGGCATAGCCCCACGCCCCGGAGAGGAGATGGGCCGGTTGGACGAAATGCCGGGCATAGTCGTACCCGGCCCGCACCCATTGTTCCTGATTGACAAAGCTCCGCTCAAAGAGGTTGGGCAGCAGCAGCGTCGCCGCAACCCCCATGCCCAGCAACGCCCCGCCCAGGGCCGCCGCCGCCCGGCGAACGCCATCCTCCCAGGTCCGGCTTTCCACCACCAGGCGAAAGAGGACATAGGCCGCCAGCAGCAGGGTGAAGGCCAGGCCGGTGACGTTGTGGGTCAGCCACAACGCACCATAGGCCAGCCCGGCCAGGCCCAGGCGGCGGGGCGTGGGCCGTTCGACCAGAAGGTGAAAGGTCAACAGGGCCAGAGGCATCCAGACAAAGGCCGCATACTCGGCCAAATCGGCCCGGACGTACATATCGGCCAGGTGGAAGGGGGCATAGACATAGAGGACGGCGGCCAACAGGCCCCGTCCCCGGCCCATGATGCGCCGGGCGTAGGCGTACATGCCCAACCCTGCACCCAACGTAGCCAACGCCCAGACGATTTTGATGGCCGCCAGCTTGCCCGCCCCCAGCAGGTGAAACCCTTCGGCCACATAGTAGGCCAAAGGCGGGTAGAGGACAAAGGTAGGGTAGCCGTAGCCCAGGGCCTGGTCGGTGGCCCAGCCGGGGAACCACACGCCGTCGCGGATGGCCGCGTCAAACTCGGTCAGAAAAAAGAGGGTGTGCCGGGCGTCGTGGGCATTGAAGAAATAGTCGGGACCGGCCAGGGGCAAGACGGCAAAGAGGGAAAAGGCCAGGACCAACCAGATGTACGGATCGCCCTTGCGGATAATGCGCATCTTCAAATCGCAGCTCCCCACCCGGACCGCCTACAGCGGCCCTCCCTCCCCCCAATGCAAAGCCCGCGGGCCATCCAGCCCAACGACCACAATGGGCAGGAACACCGTTGACGTCATCCTTGGAGGCCGAACCGTGTTGCGCTGCCAGGCAGTCCGAATGACGGTGATTAGATCGCTCTCCGACACGTCCTGATGATTGTCCGGATCGGGGCCGTGGCGAAAGTTGAAAGCGTCAATCTCCTCCTGAATCGGCTCCCAGGAGGTCTCCCACAGCCAGAGGGCATAGTTGAGGCCCCGCTGCTCAAAAAGGTCCATCTGGTCGGCCATGAACATATCGGCCCCCGGCTCCCAGCGCATCACGCCGTACTCGTTGGCCGCAACGGGGACGCCGTGGGCGGCCATGAATTCATCCACCGGAGCGAGCAGGTCCGCCAGCCAGTTCCGGTCCACCCGGTCGGGGACGCCGTCCCAGTCGGCGTCGAATGTGCCGGGGTAGGTGTTGTCCAGGTCGGGCGGCTCCTGATGGGTGTAGACAAAGGGGTCGTACTGGTGGATGGTATAGACGGTGCGGGCGTCGTCGGTCGGCGTCAGGTAGGGAAGCCAGTCCACCGCGCTGTAGCCGTTGCCGCCGATGAGGATCGGCGTCTTGGGGTCCACCTGGCGGATGGCGGCGACGATGTCGGGATAGAGTTGGTTCCAATCGTAGAGTGTGCCGCCGTATTGGGAGTAGAACTCGGCAGGGTCCCAAATGTCCAGGGGGTCGCCCAGGGGGTAGCTCCCCACCTCGTTGGAATTGGGTTCGCACATCAGGTCGTAGCCGATGACAATGGGGTTGTCCTTGTAGCGTTGGGCGGTGTAGCGCCACATGGCAACCCAGGCGTCCTGGGCGGCCTGTTCGCCCCAGACGCGGTTGTTGTAGTAGCCGGGGTCGAACCAACCGCCGTCGGGGTCGCTCTCGGTATCCTCTCCCCAAAAGGCCCAGAACTCGCTGCGGCCCGGCCCGGTGCGGAAGGTGATAACGGCGAAAAGGTCGGCCTGGGCGGCCATGCCCAAGAGGCGATCCAGGTTGGCCTGGATGCCCTCATCCAGGGCATAAGGCGGCTCCTCCTCAAAAAGGCCCGGATGGGAGATGTTCACATAGTTGGCCCCCATGGCCGCCAGGGCGTCGAAATCGGCCTGCTTATAGGGCGGGCCGACGGGACCGGGGCCGTAAAAATCGGGGCCGTCCAGCTCCGGGTAGACGCGACGCTGGTAGATGTTGGCCCCGCGTAAATGGGTCCCCCCACTCCACAGCGTCCATTTGTCCAGGGTGGACGGGACGGCGGGCGGGGGCGTCTCCGACCGCGTGACCACCGTAGGCGTGGGTCGGGCGGCAACCGTCGCATCGGCCTGCCGCTCCCCCGCCGCCAGCCCGCAGGCGGCAAGCAAGCCGAGCAAACGCCCCAAAGCCCAAAAACGCGACATACCCCCTCCTTTCCGCCGTCCAGTATACCACAATCCCGGGATTTTTACACAGATTTTACGTTTCGTGAACGATGGGGCAACACAGGTGGGCGAATATGGAACCGCAAAGGCACGAAGGAAAAGTAAAAAAGGCTTCGCGCCCGTGGCGGCTTCGCGGTTCAGATCCTTGAGGCGTGAAGGAGATTCGCAACGCAGGATTTGGGGGGGACCGACGATGAAAAGAGCCTGGCCCGATGTGGTGATCGCATTGTTGATTTTCATCCTTTGCCTGGCCGTCTATGATGCTACGCTGACGCCCAGCCTATCCTACAAAAGCCCCGATGGGAACGAGCTGGCGACGGTGTGCTACACCCTGGGGCTGGCCCACTCAACCGGCTACCCCCTCTACACCTGGCTGGGCAAACTGTTCACCTTTCTGCCCATCGGCGACGTGGCCCACCGGGTCAACCTGATGTCGGCGGTGTTGGGAGCGGCGGGGGTGGCCCTGCTGTACCTGATCCTGCGCCTGCTCACCGGCAACCACACCCCCGCCGCTTCGCGGTTGGCGGCGGCCTTTGGCGCGTTGCTCTTTGCCTTCTCCCTCACCTTCTGGTCCCAAACCGGCATCGCCGAGGTGTACGCCCCCAACCTGTTCATGGTCGCCCTGACGGTGCTGTTGCTGCTCCAATGGGCGCGGAGCCGCCACTTCCTCTGGTTCTGGGCCTTTGCTCTGGTCTACGGCCTCAGCCTGGGAACCCACATGTCCAACCTGGGGTTTGCTCCGGCCTTTGCCCTCTTTGTCCTGCTGGTGGAATGGCGCATCCTGCTCCGCCCCTGGGTCTGGCTGGGGGCCGCCCTGCTCTTTTTCCTGGGGGTGCTGCAATTTTTGTGGCTGCCCTACACGGCGACGACGCTGAACGATGTCAACATGCTGCGTCACGCGCCCACCACCCTGGCAGGCATCTACAATTATACCCTGGGCGCATTCCCCGAATTCAAATTCGCCTTTCCCCTAAAAGCCATCCCGGAGCGGATCGTGCTCTATCTCTACCTGCTGGCCCAGAATTTCGGCGTAGTGGGCATCCTGGCCGGGCTGGGAGGGATGGCCGCCCTGCTGTGGCAGCGGCCCAAACATTTCTTCCTGCTGATGGGCATGTACCTGGTCAACGTCTGGTTCTTTGTCCAATACCGGGCCTTTGACGTAGACGTGTTTTTCATCCCCTCCCATTTCGTGTACGCCATCTGGATCGGGTTTGGGCTGTCTGCCCTGTTGAGCGGGCCGGCCGCCCTGCTCCACCAGGCGGAGGGCCGGCGGCGGGCAGCCTGGGCCGGGCTGGGGGGCCTGACCGCCCTGATCCTGGCCCTGGTGCTGGTCGGTCAGGTGCAGGCCAATTGGGAAGCCAACGACTATTCGGACGATACGGCCATCAACGATTTCTACGAAAACGTCTATGAGCTGCTGCCGCCCAACAGCGCGCTGCTGGGCCGGGGCGGAGTATTCGGCTACGACATGTTCTACTTTCGCCTGGTCTACGACTACCGGCCCGACGTGGCGATCCCCATGATCGACGGCCCCCACCCGGAGCCGGAGGAACTGGCCGGGCGGCCCCTCTACACCACTCTGCCGTTGCAACCGGGACGCGGAGGAGGCAGCCCCTGGTCGCCTCCGTCGGAGTTGGTAGCAAACGACGCCTGGTACGTGCCGGTCCTCTTGGGCCAGAGCGGGACGGCGACGGGGATGATGACCCGACAACGGCCCCTGGTGCTTTATGCCGTACAGGAGGAACCGCCCGACCTGGTGGTAGGCTCCGCCGCACCGGAACACCCCCTGGGGCAGCAGCTGGGGAGCCTGGAGTTGGTGGGCTACGACCTGGACGACAGCCTGGCCGTGCCCGGCGGTCGCCTGCACCTGACCCTCTACTGGCGGGGGAAACTGCCACACCGCTTGCTCATCGCCACCGCCCTGGGCGAAACGCCCCTGGAAAGCCACCAACCGGGCCTGGGCAATTTGGCGCGTTATGTCAAGGAAATGCAGCCACCCCGCGACGGCATCCTCGTCGAGGATTACTGGGTGGTTCTACCCTCCACCCTGGAGCCGGGCGAGTACCCCCTGACGGTGCGCCTACAATCTTCGCTGCCCACGGGGGCGGAGGAACCATCCGCCGGGGAAAGCATCACCCTGACATACGTCACCATCGTTCCAAAGGAGACGCTATGAGCCGAGAACGCACGTTGTTGATCGCAGCAGGGGCAACCCTCATCGCCCTGATCATCGCCATTGCCGGTTTCAGCCTGGGGGTGTACGTCGGCGTCCACGGCTGGACGGCGGGGCCGCCGTCGGTGGCCGGTCCCGGCGGGCGGCAGCCCAGACAACCGGCCCCGCCGCCCGACCAGGACCGGGGGGCCAAGCCGCCGCAGGACGGCGGGCAGCCCGGCCCCCGGCCCCAACTGGTCGGACGGGTGCGGAGCATCAGCGGCGATTCCATCACCCTGGACACCCCCCAGGGGCCGCGCCTCTTCCGCCTGAGCGCGGAGGTGCAGGTCTTTCGCGCCGCCGAAGGCCGGGAGCAGCCCGCCTCCCTGTCCGACATCGTCCCCGGCGAGCACTTGGCCGTTTTCGGTTACTTGGAAGGAGACGGAACCAGGCAATTGATCGCCGAGCGGTTGGTGCTCCTGCCGCCACCGCCGGATACGCCCAAACGATAGCTGCGTAACGAGTGAGCGGCTCAAACGCAAAGGCCGCGTGCACCGAAGAACGGGCACGAAGCCGGGCTTGTGCAACCGAAAGCGGTGTGGTATAATCCCCGCGCTATGTGGTGGAGAGGGGAAACGCTCGGCGTCTACATCGGCCTGGGAATAGGGCATCTCATTTTGCTGATCCTGGCCGTCCGGAGCCGCAACGGACACAATCGGGTCCGGCGGTGGCTGGAGGTCAACCTGGCCCTGTCGTTGGTCTGGGTCGTTTCCCTGGCATCGCTAGAACTGCTGACCACCGGCAATTGGTGGGCTTGGGCCTGGCACCGGACGGTCCACATCGGCCTGACCATCCTGGCCTTGACCACGGCCGAATTCAGCGATGCCTTTGCCGAACTGCCTCCTTTGCGTCTGTTTCGCGTCGGGCTGGTGGGCCTCTTGGCGCTGATCGCCGTCGCGTTGGACACCTTGCCCGCCTACTTGCCTGCTGCCGGGCAAACGATCCCCTATTTGGGCCGGAGCTACACGACCCTGGCAACGCTGTTTTGGGCAACAGCCTGGCTCACTTCCACCCTGACCGCCTGGTGGACGGCCCTCCTCGCCCTGAGACAGGCCATCGGCGCCAAGCACCGCAACCGTATCCGCTACTTGACAACGGCACTGGCAGCCTTTGCCGTCGGCGATCTACTGCTCTGGATCGGCGGTGTGCCCGACAGATATGTGGGCTTGGCCGCCCGCCTGTTCGGAGCCGCCGTCCTCTGTGTAGCCGCCTTGCGCCACAATCTGCCCGACTTGCGTCGCTCCGCCCAAGTGGTGCTTCGGGCAGTGCTGCTCATTATCTTGACCGCTTTGCTCTACCTGGTCATCTTGCTTCCCTTTGGTCTCTTCTCCGGGCTGCTGCCGTGGGGAACGGAAACGGCATTTGCCCTGCCCCCCCTCTTCCTGGCTTTGATGGTCGCAGCGGCGGTGGAAACGGCGATCAACACCCGTTTGCGCCACTTTCTCGACCGGCGGATCATGGGGCAAGACTATGACGTGCAGAAAGCTCTGCGCCGCTACAGCGAGCAGGTCGGCTTGATCCTTGACCTGGACCGCCTGGCCGATACCACCCTCAATTGGCTGACAACCACGATGCACGCTCGGCACGCGTCCTTCATCCTGTTGACCCCCCAGGATGACGACCGCATTGAGCTAAAAGTGCTGCGCACTACGGCCGATTCCTACCCTCCACCCGTCGTTTGGAGCATGGACAATCGCTTCATCCTGCACTTTTACAAGGTGGGCAGGCCCCTAAGCCAATATGACCTGGACATGCTGACCTGGTTCGAGACCCTTTCAGATTCCGAACGAGGGTGGCTACGGAGCTTGATCGCAGAACTGTATATCCCGGTTCAAGTCGCCGACTGGCCTGCCGCCTTGCTGGCCCTGGGGCCCAAAGTGGGAGGGCAACCTTATGACGAAGAGGATATTGAGACCCTGATGCTCTTGGCCGGGCAGACGGCCACCGCCCTGGAAAACGCCCGTCTGATGGGCGATTTGCGCACCGTACAAGTCGATCTCCAAAGGCTCAACGAGGAGTTGGCCGAGACGAACCGCCAACTGGCCCGCTTGGATCAGACCAAGACCGATTTTATCACCATTGCCTCTCACGAACTGCGCACCCCTTTGACCCAAATCTACGGCTACTCCGACTTTTTGGCCCGTATGGGGGCCGAAGGCTTGGACAACGCACAGATCATCCAAGAATTCATTGAAGGGATCTCCAGAGGAGCGGCCCGCCTCAAAGACGTGGTGGACGCCATGGTGGACGTCTCTCTCATTGAAACGGGTGCACTGAAAATACAAACCGCCCTGATCCCGGTGCGGATCGTGGTGGAGAATGCCATCGAGACGGTGCGCCGGGCTGCCGAAGAGCGCAGCCTCCAGATCACCACCCGCGATCTGGGGGACCTGCCCTACATCCAAGCCGATGGCGCACGGCTGGAGCAGGTCTTTGTCAGCCTATTGAGCAATGCCGTCAAATTCACCCCCGATAACGGCAAGATTGAAATTTCGGGCCGGTTGACCAGTCAAGCATCAAAAGCGTATGTGGAGATTCTGGTAAGCGACACGGGCATCGGCATCGATCCAGACCAGCAAGACCTAATCTTTGAAAAGTTCTACCGAGCCGAGAACCCCATGCTGCACAGCACCGATTCGACCCGTTTCAAAGGCGCAGGGCCGGGCTTGGGGCTGGCCATCGCCAAGGGCATCGTCGAAGCCCACGAAGGCCGTATCTGGGTGGAAAGTCCGGGCCGTGACGAAGAAACATGCCCCGGCAGCACTTTTCACGTCCTCCTGCCCCTGACCGGCCCCGAAGGGGAAAAAGTTAACGAGACCTCGGCCCACCGCGAAGGATGAAAAGGGCAGTGGCGACTCAAGTCGCTCCTTTCGGGCCTGCGGCCGGGCGTATTCGTGTATTCGCGTCCGCTTCGTGGACGGCCCGCTTTGGCGGTTCCGGAGATTTGAACCGCAAAGGCGCAAAGGCCGCAAAGGAAAGAAGAAAAAGTAAGAAAACCTTCGCGCCCTTGGCGTCTTGGCGGTTCCAACCACGATTTTCTTGCGCCACCGGGCCGGGCGTATTTCGTGCATTTGCGTATTCGCGTCCGCTTCGTGGACGGCCCGCTTTGGCGGTTCCGGAGATTTGAACCGCAAAGGCGCAAAGGCCGCAAAGGAAAGAAGGAAAAGTAAGAAAACCTTCGCGCCCTTGGCGTCTTGGCGGTTCCAACCACGATTTTCTCTGCGCAAGTTGGAAACTTGCGCCACCGGACCGGGCGTATTCGTGCATTTGCGTATTCGCGTCCGCTTCGTGGGCGGCCCGCTTTGGCGGTTCCGGAGATTTGAACCGCAAAGGCGCAAAGGCCGCAAAGGAAAGAAGCAAGAAAACCTTCGCGCCCTTGGCGTCTTGGCGGTTCCAAGATTCGAACCGCAAAAGCAAAGAGAAGTTGGGAGTTTATTTTCGAGGAAGATGGTGGCCAGACGCTTCCCAGACCTGGCGGTATGTCAAGGAGCAACCCCGGATGACCTGGACCCGGTTCAGGTCAAGCGTTACCGCGAAGAATTGGAGCAACGTCGCCCCGGTTCTCCATTGCTCCACCAACCGGATCAAGAGCTGCTCCAACAAGTTGGCGCGCTGGTCAAATGGCGGGGCCGATTGCGCCCCACCCTGACCGGCATCCTCTTTTTCGGGCGGAACCCGCAACATTTCTATCCTTCCCTGACCATTACCTTCCTCCACTTTGCCGGGACGACGACGGCCCAGAGCAACCCCCAAGCTCCCCTCTACCTGGATAACCGCGAGTTCCACGGCCCCCTGCCCCAAGTGCTGGAAGCAGCACGGGCAACCATTTTTGAAAAGATCAGCAAGCGGGCCGTGGTAGAAGGCTTTGTCCGACGCGATGTCCCCGAATACCCCGAATTTGCATACCGCGAGGCCATCGTCAACGCCGTGGCCCACCGCGACTACACCCTGGAGGGGAGTTTCATCCAGGTACGCCTCTTCGCCGACCGGCTAGAAGTCCAGAGTCCGGGAGGGTTAGGAGGTCACCTGACGGTAGACAACCTGGTATATGAACAATACACCCGCAACCCCCACATCGTCCGCCTGCTGGAGGACTTTGGCTACGTTGAACGCAGAGGATTGGGCGTAGATCAAATGATCCATGCCATGACGGCTGCCGGGCTGCCCCCGCCCGTCTTTGAGGATCGCGGCTCCTCCTTTTGGGTCACACTGCGGAGCACCCCACCGGGGCCACCCTTGCCCGATCTTTCCCGCTTGAACCTAAACGAGCGACAGCGACAAGCCGTTGCCTATTTGCACAGGCAGGGTCGCATCACCAACCGCGAATACCAGAAACAGTTCGGTGTATCAGAACGAACCGCCCTGTACGACCTGCAGAAATTGGTAGAAGCCGGATTGGCCTTGCCGGTGAGCAGCGGTCGGGGACGCTACTACATCCCCCGCGATTAGAACATTTGTTCTACATTTCTGCTTTTTTGCGGGTTTAGTTGCGGGTTTTTGCGGGTTTTTTGCGGGATTGCGCCCCTTGTCACGCCGTTCCCACCGTCGGCAAGCCCGCTGCAACCTCATAGCCTCTGGTCGCACCGCCGCCGATAGCCACAGCCCCGGCAGCGGTTCGGCTCACTATGGTTGCGATCCACCCGGCGGGCACGCAAATCACGGCGGATGCGCTCCAGCGTAGACAGCAGTTCCCGACGCAGGGCCGGCGTGTACTCTACCTCAAAAGCGCGGTCGCGGTACTTGAGGATGCCATACGGGGGTGGACGACCTTCCTGCTCTTCCACCAACAAACAATAGGCGGCCAGTTGCAGCAGATGACTCCGATAAGGCCGCATCGGAGCTGCCGCAGATTTGACCTCAACCGGAATCGGTCCCTTGTCGGTGTGCACCAGGTAGTCGGGCTTGCCGGTCAACCGGTATCTGGGGGAAAAGAGGGGCCGCCCGCAGCGGCTCCAAGCCCCCGTATCTGCATAGATCACACGGCCCGGCGGCAGGCCCGTCTCCCGCCGGACCCCTTGGGAACGCAGCAGCAGCCATAGCCCCAGGCCACCCAGTGCCAGGGCAAGCAGCAGCAACCACCCCACGCCTTTACCCTCCCAAGCCCAGCAGCAGCCAGATCACAAAAAACGCCCCGCCCAGGATCAAGAGCACTACGGCCAGCCACCGCAGGAAGTAGGATCGGGTCACCATCCGGCCATGCCGACGATGCCGGGCTGCCCCCTGCCGCATCGTCGCCAAGTTTTCCGAGCGGTAGCCTTTGACACGGGCATACCACCAGGCGCGGGCACAAAAAACGTACTGACCGATCTCTCCGGCCCGGATGATGGGTTCCTCAGAGCGACTACTCATCACCGAATCTTGCCATCTTGGTCTCAAAATCTTGCAACGCCTGGCGCATCATCTCCTGGCGGATGGCCGTGGTCAGATCGCCACGGGTACGGTTGACGACACCGCGCAGCATATCGGTCGTGCGCCGCAGACCGGCGGTGATGGCATCGGGAAAATCCATCGTCATCAACCGACTGTAGACTTCGTCCATGATGTCCAGCATCGTCTCGGCCCTATCCAGCCGGTTCTGGCGCATCAGGTCCAGCGAGTGGCGACGTAATTCGCTGGCCGCTTCGGCCAGCCCTTTGAGATAGGCCGCCGCCTCAACGCCCAGGGCCTCCGGGGTAGGCAGTTCACCGTCACAGACAAAGGCGTAAACGCAGCAAGCTTCCACATACTCCTTGAGTGAATCCTGGGTATAACCGGCGTAATACAGATCGGGAAACGGTTCCAGATCGGCGATCATCCGGCGGGCAGTTTCCCGGGCCGTCGTCAGCAACCGTTCCGCTTCCGCAAAATCGCCCCGATGGGTGGCGCGGATGGCGTTGGCACAATGACGGATCAAAGCACGGGAACGCTGCAAGGCCGCATCCCGCGCTGCATTTTTGGCCTCAAACTCAAGGCGGATCTCCTCAACGATGGTTTCCAACTGCTCCACTTTTCCCTCCCGGCGGCAAAAGGTCGCTCATTCCTCAAAGGCCAGCCGACCGTACACCGCCCGATGGTCCATCCCTTGCCCCCCGTCCAGCCGTGTCGTCCCCGGCGATTCGCCCAAGACCCACACTACACCCTGCAAAAAAGTGCTGACCACATGATCGTAGGTTCGTCGGAAAAAGACATAACGCAGGGTAGGGTAAGGCGGTTGGTGCTCGGCAATGCCGCTGTGATAGACGTAGGCCGTGCTGCCGGAAACGCCGATCTTTGCGTTCCAGTAGCGGGTACTCACGTCATCCTCCCGCCAGGGGTCCATGTTGAGATCGCCCACCAGGAGGACATCATCCTGCTGCACCAAACCACCCGGTTCCAATACCTGGCGGAGGGAGTCACGGCGACAGGCAGCACTGCGGCTCTCCGGGTGGGCATTTACCAGGTCAAAGGTGTGCCCCCGGATACGCACCGTTGCCGCCACGATGCTCACGTTCCAGCGGCAGCCCGGCGCGTGGGAGTCAATGCGCTCCGTCCGGCACAGCCCACCCGGCGGGCAGTCCTCAACCTCGCCTACATCTACGCGGACGGCGATACACTCAAAGCCGTTGCGCCCGTCGCAGACGATGGTGTACTCCGGCCCCAGCAAGCGGCGGACCTGGGGTTCGCTTTGCTTTTCGGCACAGACGCTGCCCGGCAGGGCGACGGGGTATTTCGCGCACAACCAATCGGGCATAACCTCCTGCAAGGCCACAACTTCGGGGCGCAGTTTGCGGATGTTGGCCGCCAGTCGCTCTTCCACATCCCGGCGGCAGAGTTTGAGCACGTAAGGCAGGCAGAACGGATCGGCGTTGCCTACGTTGGCCGAAAGGAGGGTAAAACCGTCGGTCTTTTCCCCATCCACCGGCGGAGGCACAAAGGGCCGGATGGCCGCAAAGGGTCGCCGGAACATCCAAATCCCTCCCAACAGGGCCGCCGCCAGGACCAGGAACAGGCCCCGGCGGAGGCAACTACTGCGCAACAGACTCTGCGAATCCAAACTACGCCCTCGGTCCCCTACTGCCCGGCCCTGGCCCAGTGATAGTCAAAGAGCTTCCGGAAATCCTCAACGGCCTGCGGATCGGTTGTGCCGATGCTGTATTCGGCCAGGGTGTTGCCCGGCCCGAACGCGCTGTAGTGCAGGTTCTGGCTGCCGACGACGAGGAATTCATCATCCACGAGCATGGCTTTGGTATGAAGCAAGCCCTGGAAGAAGCGGATCTCTACCCGGTCGCCCAGCCCCCGTGCTTCTACTTCCTTGCGGAGCAGATCCACGGCGACGACATTCTCAATGCCCTGGAAGGGCAGGACGCCGATCAGGATGCGCACGTGTGCTCCGTTCTCTGCCGCCTGCAGGAGGTTCTCCACATACTCCGGGGCCTGGTCAAAGGTGCATAGATCAAAAAAGTGGTTGAGGTTGCACAAGATGGGGAAAGAGAAGCTGACATGCCATACATCCACGCTTTTTTGCGCCGAAGCAAGGAGGGCATAGACCTCCTCATCGGCTTCCCGGTGGACGTTGGTGCGGAACATGGAGATCGCGACGGAATCGCCGTCGGTGACATAGTAACGCACTACCTCCGGCACATGGTCCACCCTGGCGGTGCTATCGCGGCAGGTAGCCTGCCAAACGCGGTAGACCGGATCAAAGTCGCGGCAATGGCGTTGCACCGCACCGTCCCAAAGCTCGTCGAACACCCGCCGGGCGTCCTGGGCCACAGGACCGGTGAACTGGATGCCCAGGTCGGTATCCCCCTTGCCCAGGCCGGAAGGATGGTCAACGGGCATAGGCCGGAACTCAAAGTTGAAGCCGTTGACGATCACCGCCCTGCCGTCCACGACCATCAGCTTAGAGTGGCTGTGGGGGAACGCACCCTCATAGTTAGCCACCTCCAGACGCCAACCGATCTCCGGGTCCACCATCTTTTCAATGCCCGCCGCCCGCAGATCGCCGAGGAGCAGCCACAATTGACTGTCCAACTCCATGGTGGAAATGGGCGGAGAATTACCCAACAGGATGCGGACCGTCAGGCCACGGGGGAACCGCTCCGGGTGCGCCTTGAGTTGATCGTACAGATCGGCAAAGGCCCGGCCCAAGATGACGCCCGGACTGTCCTGGCCTGCGCCTTCATCGTAGGCCATCGTCGCCAACAAGACTTCGTATTGGGCGGTAGAGGCCAGCTCGGCCAATTTATCAAAGGGACCGTTGACCGTCGGTTCTTGATGGCTAAAGGGCGGCGGGTTTGGGGCGTAGACCAACTTCTCGTAGCGGTTCCGGCAATAGGCCAAAGGATCATCGGGGGAACGGAATTGGGATTCGGCGGCGACCTGCAAGACCGCCTCCGCCGAGGGAGGCAGGGAGACACCCCGGCAAGTGTACTGCACCTGGGAAGCGTAAAACAAGCCGGGCGAATCGGCTCCTTGGGGCCAGGCTAGGTGCAAAACGCCCTGCCCATCGCTGCGCAAGGCGGGTTGCACCGGGGCATCGGTACGGGCGACGATGAGGGGTCGGGTCCAGCCCTCATCACGACGGATGCTTTCATAGAGAACGGGCAAGCCGGGGGTCCATAGGCCGTTGTTCTTGCGTATCCCGTCGGCGGCAAAGACAAGGTGTATCCGGCCCTGATCGTCGGCGGCCAAAGCCGGGCGGCTGCCACAGGCGATCCGGGCCACCGTCTCCGCAGGACCATCGCCCTCCCGGTAGCGCACCCGTTCACCGTCGCACCAAGCCACATGGACCACACCGGCGTCGTCAAGCCAGATTTCGGGCCGGTCGCCGTCGCCCAGGGTCTCGTCCTCCACATCCCAACCACCTTGAAAGCGACGGAGGACGATCCGGTCGTTATGGTCAAACACTAGGGCAAAGGACCCACCCGGTCCTGCGCTCAGGCGCGGTTGGCGGCTTGTCCCCGGCCCGGCGGAAGGAACGCAGCCCTGTGTAGGCGACGGATCTGTTTCGTCGGCCTGCCAAGCGGCGAACTCCAAACCACCGCCCGGTTCCTCCCACACGGCCAATACCGTCCCTTCATCGCCGACGGCCAAAGCAACGGCGTCGGCGGGAGCGGTCCCCGGGTTGGTAGCCTGGCAGGCCGAGCCGACCCGATCCTCCACCGGCACGGGTGCGGAGCAGCTCACCCCGTCGCAATGGGTGTACCATACCCGTTGCCCTCCGACCGCATCCCCCTCCAGCCAGAGGAGATGCAGGATGCCGGAAGGATCAAAAGCGAGCCGGGGGTGGCGCGGAGGGCGATCCGTCGGCAGCGTGACAACCGGTTCCCATTCCACCCCCTGCCGCTCCCCGGTCCACGCCCCCCGGGCCATGTACAGGGCGTCGGCTCCGGCCCAGACCAGGGCCACATGCCCCTGCCCCTGTGCGGCCAGACTCGGCCCCCGGACCGGCTCCTCCTGCCCAAAGGGCAACTCCGTCGGGGGAAACCAATGGGTTCCATCGGCATCGGTGTTCAGGATAGGGGAGTGGTTGGCGTCGCGGGGCACGAACACCTGGCGCAGATCGGTGAGCAGAGGCCAAAATTTGCCGACGACGAACAAAACGGCCCCGGCGATCAAGAGGCCACGGATGATCTTTGCCCGACGGGAAGGGGGCTTGCGCACACCGGGCAGTACGTAAGCCAAGCGGTCATAGACGTAGCCGAAGGCGCTCCCCCCGCCCAGGCCAAAGGCAAAGATGCCCAGGAGCAGTATAGGATAGGACCCCTCATGGGCCAGCCCTCCGGGTGGGATGGAATCGAGAAAGGCCCAATAGCCCAGACCGAGACCGACTCCGCCCGCGCTAAAGCCGATCAACCCGGCCAAGGCAACCCGCCAGAACCGCCGCCCCACGGTGAGGAGGCCCAACAGCAGGCCGACCATCAAGCCGATGAAAGCCCCCAAAACGGCAAAGAGAACGGCGTATTTATCGGGCGGTACGGCGATCAGGTCACCAACGGCCAGGGTGTAGATGAGGAACACCAAAAGATAGAGGATCGTACCGAAGGGAACACCCACGCTGGGTGCACTGCGCCAGGCATATCCCCAACGGCCCCTTTCGCGGCCCACGACCGGTAGGGTGTAGCCGCCGATAAAGCCGCCAATGCTGCCGCCGATCATGGCAATGGCGAAAACCAGCAAGAGGCCGATGGTGAACAGTACAGATTCCTCCACCCGACCCTGGAACCGTTCTAGGGAAAAGGTGCGAAAGAGGAATTGGGCGACGATACTGCCCACCACCAGCCCACCACCGTAGGCCAGTCCGGCGGTCAGCATGTTCTTCCAACGTCGCTTATGATCGTTCATTATTTTTCTCCGGGGCCTATCCTACCACGAGATCGCATTGGACACAAGTCAAAAGCAAAGGAGGACGGCCCTTTCCGCGAACCTGTACCTTTGCAGTGCAAAATTTTGAAGATGCCCCCCTGCCCTCCCGTCGCCGAACGCTTGACCAGCCGTGCAGCGTAGGCTATAATGGAACGGCCAAATCGGCTTGCAGAAGGAGGAGCACAATGAAATTGGATCACATCGGCATCGTTGTCCACGACATCGGGGCGGCCCTGGCCGTCTACCGGGACGCCCTGGGCTTGCCCCTCAGAGAGATCGTCCCCGTCCCCGACCAAAAGGTGAACGTGGCCTTTTTGCCCCTGGGCGGAAGCAACATTGAGCTGGTCCAACCCACAAGCGACGACACCGGCATCGCCAAATTCCTGGCCAAGCGGGGCGAAGGCATCCACCACATTTGCATTGAGGTTGAGAACATTGAAGCGACCCTGGCCCGCCTCAAAGAGCACGAGGTACAGCTCATTGACGAGGAGCCGCGCCGGGGCGCGCACGGGCGGGTGGCGTTTATCCACCCCAAAGCCATGCACGGCGTCCTCATTGAACTGGTTGAGCACGAATCCTGACCGTCCGGCCGGTTTGTGGTATAATGGGTGGGGTGATCGAAATGAAAGTAGCCCGAAAGACCATGATGACCGTACAAATATCCGAACAAATCGCCCGGCATTTGACCAACTTGCCATCGCCAACGGACAGTCTGGATGCCAAACTGACAGCCCTGCTGGAATCAGAGTACCGGCGACGCCTGGCGCTTTACTACCTGACAGACCGCCTGATGCGCCAAAAGTACGGCATGACATTCGACGAATTTGAACGTCGGCAGATGACCAAGCAGCAGGGCTACACCTGGGAGGTTGAAGCGGACGCCATCGAATGGGATCTGGCAATCAGCGGCATCCGCACCCTGGAACGCCGAATTGCAGAACTGGGCACAATTCCCCATGCGCGTCAATGACCTGCTGCTTGAGCTGTACCGGGTCGAAAGCCAAACATGGTTTATCCGGCGAATCTCCAACCTGGATATTACCGATGACGCGTTGCGAGCCAGATTAGAGATCGGCGAGGGACTGTTCGTCCAAATATTTCTGAGTGAACGGTCGGGCCGCTTCAGCATGGCCCTCATCCAGGGCAATCAACGGTTGTACGGCCGCGACCGCGAGTATGGAACCTGGCATCGGCACCCCTTTCACGATCCGAGCACCCACGAGTTGACGCCGGAAGGTGTATCCCCACGTCCATTGCAGCAATTCATCGCCGAGGTTGAAGAGATTCTGCTAAAGCACGGACTCGTTTGAAATGCACAGGGGGTAAATCATGTCCAACCTGGAAAATCTCCAAGCCGCAAAGGAAAGGTGGGAACAGACGACGCTCCAACGGACCCTGGACCGTTTCCCGGAGCGGTTGGAAACATTCATGACCACTTCCGGCGCACCGGTGGAGCGGCTCTACACCCCTCTGGACGTGGCCGACCTGGACTATGAGCGCGACCTGGGTTTCCCCGGCGAGTACCCCTTTACGCGGGGCATCCACGCCACCATGCACCGGGGGCGGCTGTGGACGATGCGCATGTTTGCCGGGTTCGGCACGGCGGAAGAGACCAACGCCCGCTACAAATACCTGCTGGAACACGGCGAAACCGGCCTTTCCGTGGCCTTTGACATGCCCACCCTTTACGGCTACGATACCGACGCCCCCGAAGCCCTGGGCGAATTCGGCAAATGCGGCGTGGCCGTTTCCAGCCTGGCCGACATGGAAATCCTGTTTGACGGCATCCCCGTAGACCAGATCACGACCTCCATGACCATCAACAGCCCGGCAGCCGTCATCTGGGCCATGTATATCGTCATGGCCGAAAAACGCGGGATTCCCATGGAGGCGTTGGGCGGCACGATCCAGAACGACATCCTCAAAGAGTTCATCGCCCAAAAAGAGTTCATCTTTCCGCCCGAACCCTCCATGCGGCTGGTGGTAGACACCTTTGAGTACGGCAGCCGGTATCTCCCCAAGTGGAACACCATCAGCATCAGCGGCTACCACATCCGCGAGGCGGGCGCGACGGCGGCGCAGGAGTTGGCCTTCACCCTGGCCGACGGCATGGAATATGTCCGCTGGGGCATGGAGCGGGGGCTGGACGTGGACCGCTTTGCGCCCCGGCTTTCCTTCTTTTTCAACTCCCACAACGACTTTTTCGAAGAGATCGCCAAGTTCCGGGCGGCGCGGCGCATCTGGGCGCGGGAGATGCGCCAGACCTTTGGGGCCAAGAACCCGCGCAGCTGGCTGCTCCGCTTCCACACCCAGACCGCCGGGTGCAGCCTGACGGCCCAACAGCCGGAAAACAACATCGTGCGCACCGCCTGGCAGGCCCTGGCCGCCGTCCTGGGCGGGACTCAATCGCTCCATACCAACAGCATGGACGAGGCGTTGGCCCTACCCAGCGAGTATGCCGTCAAGATCGCCCTCCGCACCCAGCAGCTCATCGCCCACGAGAGCGGCGTGGTCAACACCGTGGACCCTTTGGCCGGTTCCTACTTTGTCGAAGCGTTGACCAACCGCATCGAAGCCGAGGTCTATGACTATTTCCGCAAAATCGAAGCCCTGGGCGGCGTCATCCCCGCCATTGAAAAGGGCTTCTTCCAACGTGAAATCGCCGAATCGGCCTACCGCTACCAGCGGGAGATTGACACCCACCGGCGCACCATCGTCGGCGTCAACGAATACGTGGAGGATGAGCCGATCCGCATCCCCTTGCTGAAAATGGACCCCCAGGGCTACGAGCGGCAGGTCGCCCGGCTGGAGCGAGTCCGCCGCGAACGGGACAACGAGCGGGTAGGCGTCACCCTGGCCGCCCTGCGGGAAGCCGCCCAGGGCACAGAAAACACCATGCCCTACATCCTGGATTGCGTCCGCGCCTATGCCACCCTGGGCGAGATCATGGGAGTCTTTCGGGAGGTTTTCGGTGAATACCGGGAACCGACGATCATCTAAAGGCCACTAATGCGCATCGACGAACTGATCTGGGACGATTGGAACATTAAACATATCGCCAGGCACGATGTCAGCGAGCAAGAGGTGGAGCAGGTCTGTGAGCCAGGGCAACACCTTGCCCGCCGGGCGACCAAAACCGATTACGGGCTAACGCGCTACCGGGTCTACGGCCAAAGCTACAGCGGACGTTATCTGTTTATCGTTCTGGATCGCGTTCGGAACCACAAGTTCTATGTGGTTACGGCTCGTGACATGACGGAACGGGAGAAGCAAGCTTTCAAGAGGCAACGGAAATGACCGAGATGGCAAAGAACAATCTGGTGGTACCGGAGTTCCGATCAAGGGCAGAAGAAGCGGCCTTCTGGGATAACCTGGATACAGCCGATTACATGGAGGACGACGGCGAATGGTTCACCTTTGAATGGACCGAGCGGGAAGATCGCTGCGACCGCTGTGGTGGCGGGATGGAGGCCCGCCAAATTGACTTGCACTTGGCCGGAGGGCGGGTGACGCTCCACAACGTTACCTGGTATGTGTGTCGCACACCTGGTTGCGGCCAAACCAAACTCAGTCCCGGCATCGAGCAGCTGGCACGCGAGATAGAGGACTGCGTGACCCGCAACCAGGCGCCGACCAAGCAACTTTCCAGACCGATTTCAATGCCCGTGTCAAAGCCGGAATTGGTCCCGGCGTAAACAATTGCGTCACCCTGAATGATGACGGTCCCTTTCCAACCCCGCCCCGCCCAACAAGAGGTCCTGGCCTACACCGGCGGCAAGATGGGCATCGCTGCCGTGCCGGGCAGCGGCAAAACCCACACCCTGGCCGTCCTGGCCGCCCGCCTGGTCGCCGAGCGAATCGGCGATGATCAAGAAGTACTCATCGTCACCCTGGTCAACTCGGCGGTGGACAATTTCAAGCGGCGCATCAATCAGATTCTCGGCGCGGGCGAACGACGCCTCCTGCCCGGCTACGGCTACCGGGTCCGCACCCTGCACGGCCTGGCCCACGACATCGTCCGCGAACGGCCCGGCCTGGTGGGCTTGGCCGAAGACTTTGGCATCATAGACGAACAAGCCGCCGACGCCGTGCTCCAGGACGCCGTAGACGCCTGGCTGCGCGCCCATCCAGACATCGCCGATCCCTACCTGGCCCCCGACCTGGCAGGCAAGCAGGCCGAATGGATCAAGCGCAGCCGCTGGCCGCTCCTGGCCCGCGACATTGCCGCCGCCTTTATCAAACGGGCCAAAGACCGACAGTTCGGCCCGGAGGTGCTGTTGGAACGCCTACGCCTTTGGGAGGAGCGGGGAGCCGATCCCTCCACTCTGCCCTTCCTGCCCCTGATCCGCATGGGAGCCGAAATCTATGCCGACTACCAACGCAGCCTGGCCTATCGCGGCGTCGTGGACTTTGACGATCTGATCCGCCTGGCCCTCCAGGCCCTGCAACAGGATGAGGAGTACCTGGCCCGCCTGCGCCGCCGCTGGCCCTACATCCTGGAGGACGAAGCCCAAGATTCCAGCGAACTCCAGGAGAACATCTTGCGCCTGCTGGCCGGGGAGGAGGGCAACTGGGTGCGCGTCGGCGACCCCAACCAGGCCATTTATGACACCTTTACCAACGCCGATCCCCGCTTCCTGCGCCGATTCCTGGAGCAGCCCGGCGTCCGGCGGATCACATTGAACGAATCGGGACGCTCCCAACCGGCCATCATTGAGCTGGCAAACTTTCTGGTGGATTGGACCGTTGATAAGCACCCTACCCCCCAGGTGCGAGGCGCGTTCCGGCGGCAACACATTACCCCCACCGGCCCCGGCGATCCCCAACCCAACCCCCCTGCCGACCGGCACGCCGTCCAACCGGTGGACCACCCCTTCAGCCCGGAGCGGGAGCTGCAAGCCGTCGCCGACTCGCTGGACCGCTGGCTGCCCAACCATCCGGACCGGACCGTGGCCGTGCTCATCCCCCGCAACCGACGGGCCACGGAACTGAGCCGCTTGCTCAAGCAACGGGGCATCCCTTACGTGGAGCTGCTGCGCTCCACCGACACCACCCGTGAGACGGCGGGCGCGCTGGGCAACCTGCTCCACTGCCTGGCCGATCCCACCTCTGCCAAGAAGCTGGCCGTCGCCTTTCAGGTCTGGCGGCGGGCCGACCGGGATGATGCCGAGAGCAACGCGCTGGTGCAAGAAGCCGCCCGCCACATCCGCGCCTGCCCGGCGGTAGAAGCCTACCTTTGGCCCCGCGCCGACCACGATTGGCCGGCAACCCTGGCCGACCAGGTGCCGGAGCCGGTCTTGGCCCTGTTGAACGATTTCCGCCCCGTGGCCCAACGCTGGCACAAGGCGGCGACCCTGCCCATAGATCAACTGCTCCTCACCTTAGCCGCCGATCTCTTCCAAGAACCGATGGAGTTGGCCCTGGCCCACAAACTGGCCGTCCTGCTGCGCGATGTAGCTACCGCCCAACCCACCTACCGCCTGGCCGAATTGGTCACCGAGTTGGAAGCCATCGCCCGCAACGAACGCCGTTTCCTGGGCTTTTCCGGCGAAGAAAGCGGCTTTGAGCCGCCCCAGGGGACCGTCACCGTAGCCACCATGCACAAGGCCAAAGGACTGGAATGGGACCGCGTCTACCTGCTTTCGGTCAACAGCTACAACTTTCCCTCCGGTCAGGCCCACGACACCTACATCGCCGAACCCTGGTTCATCCGCGACCGGCTGAACCTGGAGGCAGAAGTCCTCGCCCGGCTGGACGACCTGCTCTCCGATACGGCGGAGCCAAGAAAGGCCGAAAGGACGGCGACACAACAGGCCCGCCTGGCCTACATCGCCGAACGGCTGCGGCTGCTTTACGTGGGCATCACCCGCGCCCGGCGCGACCTGATCATCACCTGGAACACGGGGCGGAGACAAGGCGAGCCGCTCCAAGCCGCCGTGCCCTTCGTCGCCCTCCATGATTACTGGGAGCACGCCGACCATGACTGATCCCCAACGCCCCCTCTCCCAAATCCCCGGTTTCCTGCTGAGCCAGGGGAAATTGCAGGATTATGTGGACTGCCCCCGCCGCTTTGAGCTGCGCTACCTGCTGATGCAGCCCTGGCCGGCCCCCATCACCACCGAGCCGGACGCCTTTGAGATGCAGATGCGGCGCGGCGCGGACTTTCACCGCCTGGCCCATCGCCACGCCCTGGGCATTGCCCCGGAGCGACCGGCAGCCACGATCCACGACGCGGAACTGGCCCGTTGGTGGCGCACCTTCCTGACGCACCCCCCGGCCCGCCTGCCGGAGACGCTGCGCCGCGCCGAAGTCGTCGTCACCGCGCCCCTGGCCGGGTTCCGGTTGATGGCCAAGTTTGACCTGCTGGCCGTCGAGCCGGGCGAGCGGTTCGTCATCGTGGATTGGAAAACCTCGCGCAAACGGCCCACGCGGGCGACCCTGGCCCGGCGGCTGCAAACCCGCGTTTACCGCACCCTGGCCGTGGAGGCCGGAGCCGAATTCAACGGCGGCCAACGCCCCGCGCCGGAGCAAGTAGAAATGGTCTACTGGTTCGCCGCCCACGGCGGCGCCACCGAGCGGTTCCCCTACGATGCCGAACAGTACGCCGCCGACCGCGACTATTTGGCAGGCCTCATCGCCCAGATCGCCGCCCACGACCGCCCCGGCTGGCCCCAAACGCGCGATGAACGCCGTTGCCGCTTTTGCAACTACCGCTCCCTCTGTCGGCAAGATGTCCAACCCGGCCCCCTGGGCGAACTGGAAACCGACGCAGAGCCGGAAGAGATGGACGCCGACCTGGAACAGATCGCCGAAATTGCGTATTGACACACCCCCTCATGGATGATATAATCCCAAGCGGGAATGGCTCCAAAGACACCGAGAACGCAGAGCGTGTTGGAACCTCGGCGAACTCGGCAGTGTGAAATTCGTAGCGGAGCAGCAAATTCCCCACGCCGTTGATTATCACAAGAGCAAGTCATGATCCTGACCGTTCTCACAATCATTGCCGTTGTCGCGGTGTTGATTTCCATCAACGCCCTCTATGTAGCCGGGGAATTTTCCTCGGTCAGCGCGCGCAAAACGCGCATCATGCGGCTGGCCGAGGAGGGCAACCGCCTGGCCCAAATCCTCCTGCCGGTCCTAGAAGACCGCCACAAGCTGGACAACTATATCGCCGCCAGCCAGGTGGGCATCACCCTCTCCAGCATCGTCCTGGGCATCTATGGCGAGCAGCAGATCGCGCCCCACATTGCCCCCTGGATCGCCCGGTTGCCCCTGGGCGGACAGGCAGCTGCCGCGGGCCTTGCCTCTACCCTGGTCCTCATCTCACTGACCACCCTGCAAGTGGTCATGGGCGAACTGGTCCCCAAATCTATCGGCGTCCAGTACCCGGAGCGGCTGGCCCTACTCACCGCCCTGCCCATGAAATGGTCGGCGGATTACCTCCTCAAGCCCCTCATCATCCTGCTGAACGGCAGCGGGGCCTTTATCCTCAAACTGTTGGGCATCACCCCCAGCGAAGGCCACGCCCACGTCCATTCGCCCGAAGAGATCCTCATCCTGGTCAAGGAAAGCCGCCGGGGGGGGCTGATAGATCCCGATGAGAGCCTGTACCTGCAAAACGTCCTGCGCCGCAGCCGGGTCCGCGCCGGGGAGATCGCCATCCCCCGCACGCAGATGGTGGCCGTCCCGGCGGACCGCCCGGTGGAGGAAGTGTTGCGCCTGGCCGCCGAATCGCCCTACAGCCGCATCCCCGTCTATCGCGGCGACATTGACCACATCGTGGGCTTTGTGCACCTGCGCGACCTGTTCACCCTCTACCGCACCGACCCACAGGCGGACATCGGCAAAATCGTGCGTTCCCTGCCCTTTGTGCCCGAAACCCTGCCCATCGCCCAGGTGTGGGAACGCCTGGACGAAGACGGCAGCTACCTGGCCATCGTCCTGGATGAATTCGGCGGGACCGCCGGTCTGATCACCCGCGAGGACTTGATCGAGGAACTATTCGGCGAAGTCCAGGACGAATTTGACCAGGAGGAAGAACCGCTGACCCCCGTAGACGGGGAACACGTCAGCGTGCGGGGCGATGTGCTCATCGGCGAACTGAACGACCTTTTGGGGACCTCCTTGCCCCAGGGCAAGGTCCACACCGTCGGCGGGTTGCTCATGGACCGCCTGGGGCGCATTCCCGAAAAGGGTGAAGCCGTCGTCATCGGCAACGTCCGCCTGGAAGCGGAAGCGGTTGAACGCCGCCGTGTAACCCAGGTGCGCGTCACCCTGCTATCCCGGTCGGAGGGGGGAGAAGAAGCATGATCGCCGCCATCCTGCTCCCCCTGGTCATCATCACCGCCTTGATCCTGATCAACGGCCTGTTCGTCGCCGCCGAATTCTCCATTATCGGCGTGCGGCCCAGTCGCATTGAGCAGCTGGCCGCCCAGGGAAACCGAGCAGCCCGTTGGGTGCAAAGCGTCCTGGCCGACAGCCGCCACACCGACCGCTACATCGCCGCCGCCCAGCTGGGCGTCACCCTGGCCAGCCTGGGGCTGGGCATGTATGCCGAACCGGCCATCTCCCACCTGTTGGAAGAACCGCTGCACGACTGGTTCGGCCTGGAAGGGGGAGCCATCCATACCGTCTCTTTCATCATCGCCCTGAGCATCGTCACCTACCTGCACATCGTCCTGGGCGAGATGGTCCCCAAGTCGCTGGCCCTGCACAACACCGAACGAACGGTCCTCACCCTGGCCCACATCATGCAGCCGGTGGGCAAACTGTTTGCCATCCCCATCCACATCCTGAACCACATCGGCCTCTGGACCCTCAAACTGCTGCACATCCCCCCACCGGGCAAGAACAGCCGCCTCTACACCCTGGACGAGTTGGAATTGGTCGTTTCCGAAAGCTACGCCGAAGGATTGCTGGAACAGGAGGCGCGGGAGCTGCTCATCAACCTGCTTGACTTTGCCGAGGAACGGGTGGAACGGGTGATGACCCCCCGCCCTCTGATGACGGCCATTCCCCGCACCATCGGCGAGGAAGAACTGTTGCAAATTTTCGAATCCACCCCCTACAGCCGCCTGCCGGTCTACGGCGAGAACATTGACGACATCGTAGGCGTAGTCCACCTCAAAGACCTGGTGCGCCAACAACTTTCCGGCAAACCCTTCGACCTGGATTCCCTGCTACACCCGGTCGCCTACGTGCCGGAGACGCTGCCGGTCAAAGAACTCCTGGCCCGCCTGAAAGAGCAACACCAACAGATCGCCATCGTCATGGATGAACACGGCGGCACGCTGGGCCTTGTGACGATGGAGGACATCCTGGAAGAAGTCGTCGGCGAGGTGCGCGACGAATTCGACGCCGAGGAGGAGCCGGTACGCCGCATCGCGCCGGGGCATCTCCTCGTCCAGGGCACGGTCCAACTGGACGACCTGGACGACTATATCGTGCTGGACCGGGCAGGATACGATGTCCACACCGTCGGCGGGCTGGTGTGGGCGGTCCTGGGCCGCCGCCCCCAGGTCGGTGATACGGTCACCCTCGGCAACGCCACCCTGCGCGTGGACGAGATGGAAGGGCTGACCGTCCGCCGCGTCTCCATCCGCTA
>CAZQKE010000068.1:0-7015 GCA_964593865.1 uncultured Anaerolineaceae bacterium
GCGGCGCTGTGCTTCTACTCGGTGAGGGCTGTAACCCGCGCCCCGTTGCGCCGGGATCGGGCCGTCCACGAGTGGCAGGAGCGCAGCCGACACCGACCGCGCAGGCGGTCGGCAGGCCGGAGGCCCGCCAGGGGCGACTTGAGTCGCCGCCGCTGCGCCGGATCGCAGTCCGGCGCGAGCGCGAATGGTAGGGGCGCAGCGGCGCTGCGCCTCTCGGTGAGGGCTGTAACCCGCGCCCCGTTGCGCCGGGATCGGGCCGTCCACGAATGGGGCGCGAATGCGCGAAGGCACGAATGGCAGGGGCGCAGCCGACGCCGACCGCGCAGGCGGTCGGCAGGCCGGAGGCCCAAAAGGGGCGACTTGAGTCGCCGCCGCTGCGCCGGACTGCGATCCGGCGCGAGCGCGAATGATGGGGGCGCAGCGCCGCTGTAGTTGCCTGCACATGCAATCCGGGATGTACATAAAGAGCAGGTTCCCGCCGCAATGGGCGGGAACCTGCCCTGTCCTGAGCACCCTCGGCGCGATTCGAACGCGCGGCCTTCTCCTCCGCAGGGAGACGCTCTCATCCACTGAGCTACGAGGGCGTATAGGCGGGGAGGCAGGGATTCGAACCCTGGGTGGAGCTCTTCGCCCCACAACCACTTAGCAGGCGGCCCCGATCGTCCACTCCGGCACCTCCCCATTTCGGTTGTCAATCCACAGCGGAGGGAGAGGGATTCGAACCCCCGGTGACCTTACGGCCACTACGGTTTTCAAGACCGTCGCCATCGTCCACTCGGCCATCCCTCCAGACGTGGCGAGCCGGACTCCCTCTCCGGCACTCCGGGCACAGTATAACAAAAAGCCTGCTCCCTGTCAAACCCGGCAGGGCAAAAGGTCAATGCAGCTCGGTCCGAATCGGTTGTTACGGTGGCCGCAAAATTGCGGAAAAGGGCTTGACAAGGGCCTTCGTTTGTGATATGCTTGCCCCAGTTTTTGATTCCTCTGGAGGCCGAATGCTACGGGAACGAGTCACCGAAGACGTCTATGTGTTCATCAGCTCGCTTTACGCCGAGGTGGGGGCGACGGTCATCGTCACCTCCGAAGGGGCGGTCGTCGTGGACACGGCTCCCTTTCCCCAGGAAACAAAACAGATCCGCGATTTCGCCCTGCGGCGTTGTCCCCGGGGCGTCCGCTATGTGATCAACACCCACCACCACGCCGATCACGTCTACGGTAGCTACCTTTTCCCCGAAGCGGAATTGATCGCCCATCGGCTCTGCCGCCAGATCCTGCTCAAGGTCGGCAAGGAAAGCTTGGAACGGGCCAAAGCCCAGACGCCGGCTCTGGCCGAGGTGCAACTGCGCATCCCGCAACTGGTTTTCGAGACCGAGCTGTTGATCCGTTTAGGCGAAAAGACGCTGCATTTGATGCACGCGCCGGGCCATACCGTCGATGGCTTGATGGTTCACATCCGTGAAGACAAGGTTCTGATCGCCAGTGATGTGCTCACACCGGTTCCCCTGGTCGCCCGCGGCGATCTGGAAGCGCTGATCAAGTCGCTGAAAAAGATCAAGACCTTGAGCCTGGAAAATGTGGTGCAAGGTCACGGTGGCGTCCTGCTGCGGGGCGAGATCAATGAGACGGTGGATAGCAACATCGCTTATCTCCGCACCATTGAAAAGAAAGTGCGTGAGGTGGTGGATAGAGGGCTGCCCCGTTCCACCCTGCGCGAGATAGACATTGAATCGTGCGGCAGATCGCGCATCCCCTTGGGCGGGTTGGTACAACGGCTCCACTTGGCCAACCTGGAATATTTGTATGACCAAATGCTGGCCGAAGCGCAAGGAGCCACTGCATGACGGCAGATCGGGTGCAGCGACTGGCTGCCGAGATCGCCGACCTCTCCCCGGCGGAGCAGGCGCGACTGTACCACATGCTGGGTGTGCAGGCGGATCGTCCCCTTCCGGAGCAACTGGCCTTTTCGCCGCCTCCTAAACCGTCACCGTCCCCCGACTATTTGCTCATCTTTGACGGCGGCAGCCGGGGCAATCCCGGCTTCGGTTTTGGCAGCTACGCCATCACCCGCCTTCGGGATGGGGCACGGCGGTTGAAGCGGCTTGATCTCGGCGAAAGCTACACCAACAACGAAGCCGAATATGATACCCTCATCGCCGCACTGGAAGACCTGATCGGGTGTATCGAAAAGGCCGGGCGGCGGCCCGAAGAATTCTCCATAGAGGTCCGGGGGGATAGCGCCCTGGTCATCAATCAGGTATCGGGTCGGTGGAAGGCCAGAGAACCGCGCATGGAGGAGCGGCGGGACCGCTGCCGTGAACTGCTGGCTCGGTTCAAAGCGGCGACGCTCAAAACGCAGCCACGGGCGGAGAGCGTGCGGGTTTTGGGCCACTAGCCGCCGTTTGACAGATTGGCCGTTTCATGCTAAACTGTGCCCCGTTGAACCGGATACGATCAAAGGCCGTGAAGGGAACGAGTAGGCGTGGTGGAACGTCCAGAGAGTCCGGTCGGAGGCTGGGAGCCGGATACGGAAAGCCCGCCGAATATCCTCCCGGAGCCGCCAACCGAACGCACTTGATGCCGTTGGTATCGGGGTGCCAGTAGACTTGGCCGGATTCGCCCACCGTTAGCGGGGCGCGGGTATCGCCGCCGGGGAGCCGAGGGCCGTACCCGACAGAGTGAGCGGTCACGCTAAAAAGGGTGGTACCGCGGGGGTGTTTTGAGTCGCTCTCGTCCCTTTGGGGATGAGAGCGTTTTCCTTGTCGGGAGGGAATATGCCGGAACGCAGTGCCGATTGGATGAATCAAGCGGAGCGGGATTTGGCGCAGGCTCGATGGTCGTTGGAAGGGCGTTTTTTCGAATGGGCGTGTTTTGTGGCGCAACAGGCGGCCGAAAAGGCTGTCAAAGCGGTTTACCAGGCCCATCATGCCATTGCGTGGGGGCATTCGGTGAGCAACCTGCTGGCCAATTTGCCGGGCGATTCGCACCCGGCGGATGACTTGATCGAACGGGCAATACGCCTGGACCGTCTTTACATTCCGCCCCGTTACCCAAACGGCTTTGATATGGGCAGTCCCAAAGATTATTTCACCCGGCGGGATGCTGAGGAGGCGATTAAGGATGCCGAGAGAATCATCGGCTTCTGTCGGCGTTGCCTATCTGGACCGGAAAAAAGTCATTGAACGGCTGCGCCATCTGAGCAATCTCCTTCTAGATCGGCGGCCTGATGTGCAGGCGGTATACCTCTTCGGCTCGCTGGCGCAGGACCGACATCTGCCGGGCAGCGATGCCGATCTGCTCATCGTGCTGACGCACGACGACCGCCGCTTTCTGGACCGTGTGCCCGAATTCTTGCGGGCCTTTCTCCCGGCTCCGTTGCCGGTGGATGTCTTTCCGTTCACGGTGCGGGAATTGGCTGCCGGGCGACGGGAGGGTAACCTTTTTGTGCAACAGGCGTTGGAGGAAGGGATCTTGCTGGTCTGTAAGGGCAAACCAGGCACTGGTATCGGTGAAGACGAGGGAGGGCCAAGTGATCATCGCCAATCAACCCGGTAGATGTATTGATCGTGATGGGCGGCCCCATCGTGGGGCGGCTCGCTGCCCGACAGCTTGTCGAGTTGCCGGGTCAAGGCGGCCAATGTCTCCTGCTCCGCCTGGCTGCCGTCAAGGGGCCAAATGGTGATGGCAAGTCCCGACGCTCCGGCAGATCCAGTTTTTCCAGAGGACGTAGGACGCCTTGCTCGAAGACGGCGCGGATCACGATGGGTATGATCCACCTCCTCTTTTCATAGTGAATGCGTATAACATTAGGCTTATAGCCTGTCAAACCCGGTTTCGCAATCTACCGATGCTCAATTTACCAACACAGGAGAGGGAAAATGTTCAAACCGGTTCCCAACCAAGTGGATTTTGTCAAACAGGAGTATGAAGTTCTTGAATTCTGGAAGCGCAGCGATGCCTTTCGCAAGCTTCAGGAAAAGAACCGAGGCCACGCCAAGTTTTCCTTCATCGACGGCCCTATCACGGCCAACAACCCCATGGGGGTCCATCACGCCTGGGGGCGGACTTATAAAGATGTCTTCCAGCGGTACAAGGCCATGTGCGGCTATGATCAACGCTGGCAAAACGGCTTTGATTGCCAGGGTCTGTGGGTAGAGGTCAATGTCGAAAAGGAGATGGGCTTTCAGACCAAGAAGGACATTGAAGCCTACGGCCTGGCCGAATTTGTCAACCTGTGCAAGCAGCGGGTGTTGGAATACGCTTCCGTCCAAACCGAGCAATCCATCCGCCTGGGCTATTGGATGGATTGGAACGACACCGATTTCCTGCGCTGGCTCAAGGCCAAAATGGCCGAGGATCCTACCCAGGTCATCACCGTAGAGGGGCCGGAAGGCCCCGTGACCGATACGGTGGAGATGATCGTCGGCCGCCTGGGCCTGCCCGAACTGGGCGGTAGTTACTTTACCTTCAGTAACGAAAACAACTATAACATCTGGACCGCCTTGAAAAAGTGCCATGAAAAGGGCTGGATCTACAAGGGAACCGATGTCATGCCCTGGTGTCCCCGCTGCGGGACCGGCATCAGCCAGCACGAGATCGTCACCGAGGGCTACCAGGAGTTGACCCACCCCAGCATCTACCTCCGCTTCCCCTTGCGGAACCGACCCGGCGAAAGCCTTTTGGTCTGGACCACCACCCCCTGGACCTTGACCAGCAACGTCGGTGCGGCGGTCCACCCCGACTTGCCTTACGTCCTGGTTGAAAATCAGGGCTACCGCTTCTGGCTGAGCAAGGGCGCGTTAGAAAACGCCCTGCGCGGCGAATACACCATCCTGGATGAAAAGATGGGCCGCGAACTGGAGGGCTGGACCTATGACGGCCCCTTTGATGAACTCCCGGCCCAGAAGGAAAGCGGTGCAGTCGAGGCTCACCGCGTCGTCCTTTGGGAGGAGGTGAGTGAAACCGAGGGCACGGGCATCGTCCACATGGCCCCCGGCTGTGGCGCCGAAGACTTTCAGGTCAGCAAAGAAGAGGGGCTGCCGGCCATCGCCCCCCTGGATGACGGCGGCATCTTTATCGAAGGCTTTGATTGGCTGACCGGCATGAGCGTCTATGACACCGCCCAACCCATCTTTGATAATCTGCGGGAAAAGGGCCTACTCTACCGTCTGGAAGACTATACCCACCGCTACCCCGTCTGCTGGCGTTGTCAGAGCGAACTGGTCTTTCGTCTGGTGGATGAGTGGTTTATCGGCATGGGAGACTTTTTGGACAAGCCCTATGAGGAGGTGACGGCGGAAGAAAAAGAGACTCGCCTGCGTTACCAGATCATGGATGTCGTGCAGGAGACGCGCTGGATCCCCGACTTTGGCTTTGAGCGGGAGATGGACTGGCTGCGCAACATGCACGATTGGATGATCTCCAAAAAACGCTACTACGGCCTGGCCTTGCCCATCTGGGAATGTCAGGAGTGCGGTTGGTTTGATGTCATCGGCAGCAAAGAGGAGCTCAAGGAACGGGCCATCGCCGGTTGGGAGGAGTTCGAGGGCCACACGCCCCACCGTCCTTATGTGGACGCCGTCAAGATCCGCTGCGAAAAATGCGGCGCAGAGGTGAGCCGCATCCCCGACGTGGGCAATCCCTGGCTCGATGCCGGCATCGTCGCCTATTCGACCCTGCGCTACCGCACCGACCGCGACTACTGGCGGCAGTGGTTCCCCGCCGACCTGATCACCGAGAGCTTCCCCGGTCAGTTCCGCAACTGGTTCTACTCCCTGTTGGCCATGAGCACCATCATGGAGCGCAAGGCTCCCTTCCGCACGGTGCAAACCTATGCTACCCTCTATGCCGAGGACGGGCGGCCCATGCACAAAAGCTGGGGCAACGCCATTGAATTCAACGAAGCGGCGGACACCATGGGCGTCGACGTGATGCGCTGGATGTACTGCGCCCACAAGCCGGAAACCAACCTGCTCTTTGGCTATCACCGCGCCGATGAGACCCGCCGCCGCTTCCTGCTGCCCCTGTGGAACGTCTATTCCTTCTTTGTCACCTATGCCAACTTGGACGGTTGGGAACCGGGCCCTCAATCTGCCGATCTCTTGGCTTCACAACTTGCCAACCCCCTTGACCGCTGGATCTTGGCCCGTCTCAATCAGGTCATCGTCCGCGCCACCGAGTGCATGGATGATTACGATCCCTACGGCATGACCCTGGCCGTGGAGCCGCTGCTGGACGACCTGACCAACTGGTACGTGCGCCGCAGCCGCCGTCGTTTCTGGAGGAGCGGGCGCGATGCCGATAAGGAAGCCGCTTACGCCACCCTCTACCACGTCTTGGTGACGCTGAGCAAGCTGCTGGCTCCCATCGTGCCCTTTGTGACCGAGGTGATGTACCAGAACCTGGTGCGCTCTGTGGACCGAGACGCACCGGAAAGCGTCCATCACTGCCGGTGGCCCCAGGCCGATGCCCGCGCCGTGGACCGGGATCTGTTGGACCGGATGGCCCTGGCCATGCAAGTTGCCGCTCTGGGCCGTTCGGCGCGGAGCAGGTCGGGCATCAAGTTACGCCAGCCCCTGGCGCGGGCGCGGGTGTTTGTGGGGCGCAAGGATGTGACCCTGGATGACGATCTCGTGGCCCTGGTCACAGATGAGCTGAACGTCAAAACCCTGGAGTTCGTCGAGGCGGAGGGCGACCTGGTCGAATATGAGATCGGCCTGCTGCCCAACATCCTGGGACCAAAGCATGGCCGCCGTTTCCCCTTGCTGCGTAAGGCGGTCGCTGCCCTTTCGCCGGAGGAGACGGCTGCCCTGGCCCGTCGCTTCCAAGCCGGATTGAGTGCCACCGTCGAGTTGGAAAACGGCGGCCCGGCGGTTGAATTGCTGCCGGAGGAGGTAGAAGTGCGCAGCCACGGCCGCGAAGGCTATGCCGTCGCCGAGGATAAAGGCGTCGTCGTCGCCGTGGACGTGAACATCACGCCGGAGCTGGCCCGCGAGGGCTTGGCCCGCGACCTGGTGCG